>JBFEKH010000067.1:0-11022 GCA_041552775.1 Allopontixanthobacter sp. | reverse complement strand
TGCAAAATATTGGCGCACTTCCTCCTTCACGAAGGCCGGATAGGCGACCACCATCACCACGCCGCCATTTTCCGGTAACCGCCGTAGCACGCTGTCGGGTACGTTGCGTGCATGGCCGTTGACCCCGCGTGCGCCCGAATGGCTGAAGATGACCGGAGCTTTTGCCACATCCAGCGCATCCTGCATCGTCTTCTCGCTGACATGACTGAGATCGACCAGCATGCCCATCCGGTTCATCTCGCGGACCAGATCTTTCCCGAAATCCGTCAAGCCATTATGTGCTGGCGCATCGGTGGCGCTGTCCGCCCACGGGGTATTCTTTGAATGCGTCAGCGTCATGTACCGGACGCCCAGCGCATACATCTGGCGCAGCACACCAAGGCTGGAGCCGATCGAATGGCCGCCTTCCATCCCGATCAGGCTGGCGATCTTGCCCTGCGCCATCGCCGCCTCAACCTGGTCGGCGGTCACCACCAGCGCCATGGCATCGGGATAGCGCGCGATGAGCCGTTTCGTGACGTCGATTTGTTCCAGAGTCGTCTGCACCGCCACCGGCTCGGCCAGATTGGCGGAGACATAGACCGACCAGAACTGCGCCCCGACCTTGCCCTGCCGCAGCCGGGCCAGATCGGTATGCATCGCCCGGTCGGCTGGATGATCGAGCGCATTGACACGCGTATCGGTAAAGTCGAAATCCGCGATGACATTGCGGTACCTGTCGCGCAATTCGCCCGGCACATCATTATGCCCGTCCCACACCGGCGCAGCCTCCAGCGCGGCGGCGGCGACTTCCTCCGGCGTCTGCGCAGCGGCGGGTCCGGTGTGCAGGGCGACGAGGGCAAGCGGCAGGAAGGCGGCGTAGTATTTCATGGTGATGGTTCCCCGAGGTTGGCCGGGGGATGATGCACGATTTTCAGTGGATTGCCAGCGGGGCCTTGATGGCGGCCGGATTTGCGCCGGAGTGCCAGCCACGGTTGCGCGCAGAGGCGCAGAGTAAGCAGAGAGCGCGGAGGTTAGTGGACCGACTTCGTGCCGGACAAGGAAATGACCGTCTCGCCGTTCCACTCATAGGCGATGGCGTAGAAGCCTGTATCCGCCGTGGCATTGCCCAGCGCAACAACGCTATCCGTTAGGATCGTGGCAGTCCCAATTTGTCCTATATTCAACAATCCCCCGACATTCTGACCGTAACGGCGATTATATGATTCGAGCGCCAGAAGATTGAGGAACGCATCCGAATTTATTGTCATTGTGCCGTGCTCCTGCTGAAATCGCCCTCGGTAATATCCGACCCAATTGGCATCTCCCCGATTGGTGTGCCTCTGGGTATCGGAATCAAGCTGCCGCGCTGATTGCCCAACCACCCCAACCGCTCCTCAATCCCGGTGGTCACCGGATCATCGGTTATCTGCACGGTAATCCGCTTGAGGCGCACGCCCTTGCCGAATGTCGCCGCCAGATCATCGGGATCGACCTCGGCCACGCTGGTCGGATCGGACAGATCGGTGAAGGTCACCAGCATCGGATAGGCCGATAGTCGCAAGCCGCCTGCAAACGGGGGCCAGTGGCGCGGCAGTTCGCGCTCGCCCTCGATCAGCAGCATATTGTCGAACGTCTGCTTAACGCTTTCGCTTTCGACCTAGGGCGCCACATACTGCATGACGCTCCCAGCCCAGTCTGTCTGATCCTCCGAACGCAGCAACGCGAACAGCGTCCGCCCACCCGGCAGGTCAACCGAGACCGCCTCCCCGTGAACACGGCGCATGATGATCTCACCAAACCCGGTGCCAGCCGAGCGACCCATGCTTTGCCGGACCTCGATGACGCTGGGTCCGGTCTTTAGCCCTTCGGGCGTGTCGACCTCTACCGTCAGGCGATACCGGTAATCGGGCGCCTCATCGGGCCCGAGCCCGCAGCCACTCAGCATCAACGCCCCCAGCATCACCGCCATCAATCCCGCAAACCGCATTGCCCAACCCCCGTTTGCGCTGAACACTTGGCGCTGCCATTCATCTGGCAATCATGTAAACGAGGGAAGGTAAAGGAACTCTATCATGATGCAGGCAAAGTGGAACGGACAGGTCATCGCCCGGTCAGACGACACCGTGGTGGTTGAGGACAACCACTATTTCCCGCGCGATGCGGTGGAGGACGGCGTGCTGGAGGATAGCGCGACGACATCCTTCTGCCCGTGGAAGGGCACCGCGAGCTATTACTCGGTTGCGGCGGGCGGCGCGGTGAACCCTGATGCCGCTTGGTATTACCCTGATCCGAAGGAAAAGGCAGCGCACATCAAGGGCCGCGTCGCGTTCTGGAAGGGCGTGGAAGTCACCGAGGGATGATCCGGACCGCCGCCATAGTGCTGCTGGCGGCGTTCTACGGGGTCGCGGGCTATTTCCACCTGGCGAACCCGCCTCCGTTCCTGACGATCACCCCGGTGTGGGTGCCGTGGCCGGAAGCGGCGGTGCTGTGGACCGGGATTGCCGAACTGCTAGGCGCGGCGGGTCTCGTACAGCCATGGTCAACGAGGCTACGGCGGGCGGCGGGGATCGGGCTGGCGCTGTATGCGCTGTGCGTGTGGCCGGCCAACATGAACCATTTTGCGATGGACATGGCGCGCGAAGATGGCGGAGCAGGTCTCGCCTATCATATTCCCCGGATGATCGCGCAGCCCCTGATCATCTGGCTGTCCCTGTGGGCGAGCGGAGCGACCGACTGGCCATTCCGCCCGCGCAAGGCCTGAAATTGGGGCGCAGCAGTTAAGCCACGCCCCGATTAATCAGGTGAGGTGCTTGGAAACAGCAGCCGTCATCTTGAACATGGAAATCTGGTCTTTGCCGATGACCGGAGCCAGCTTGGCATCGGGATTGATCTGGCGCTTGTCCTTGCTGTCCTGCAGATCGTTGGCCTTGATGTAGACCCAGATCTTGGACGTAACTTCTGCGCGGGTCATTGGACCCTTGCCGATTACGTTCTCGAGATCGCCCGAAAGAGTTACGGGTTTCTGTAGTGCATTGTTCTTGCCAGCCATTTTATATTCCTTTCATGTTGGCGTATTCAACCTGCTATCCAGCTTATAGAGTGTGCCGGATTATCAGATATCCTCCTCATCCCACGCTTCGTCTTCCACTTCATGCCGGGCGTAGGTCCCGGTAAGCACGGCTGCGCCGATGACATGGCCACGCATGGCCGCCACCAGCTCGTCCCTTGCGGCACCTGGCATCAGGGTCAGCGGGAGATCGAGAGCGTAGATCTGAAATACATAATCGTGGGCTGTGTCATCCGTCTTGGGATCAGGCAGCAGCCACTCCGAATTCTTCTGGGCGTTCTTGCCCACCCGCGGCGGCGCTTCGCCTTCCAGCAATTTGCCCTTTTGCGGCGGCAAGCCCCACACGAGCCAATGGCAGGCCGGCATATCGCCGCCTGAATCGGCATCTTCCACGATGATCGCCAATTCCTGAGCGCCCGGCGGCGGGGCATTCCATTCCAGAGGCGGGGCAACCGCGTCTTCTTCCTGCGCAGTGAAGGACGGGTCCAATTCCCCGCCATCGGTGAAGGCAGGACTGGTCAGGGAAAATCCGCTGCGCCCAAGTTCACGCTCGCCAGCCAGTTCGGCCACCGACAGCTTGGCGTGCCCATCGCGGACAGTTTTAAGCGCAGGGGCAAGCCAGGCGGGAACGGATTTGGACATAGTGGGCATTCTCCTCGTGCGCACTTCTCTAGGACGATTGGCGCCAAGCGGCGAGAGTTTAAGGCGTAAAATTCAGGGTTTTCCACTGGACCGAGCCAAAAATGGGCTAAAATCTGGTATCTTTCCATCCGTAAAGCTGAAAAGTGATGGTTCCCGCTTGCTCACGACTCATTCACGCGGCACTTGCAAGTGATGGAATTAGGACGGTAATTACCGGTCCGGTGGAAAATTGCGGGGAGCGAACACGCATGCGTCTAGGTCGCACATCATTCACAATCGGGCTGGTTGCAGCATTGAGCGCATGCGGCGGCGGCGGTTCTTCGGCCCCGATTGCAGGTGGAGGTGGCGCCACCCCGGCACCCACGCCAACCCCGACAACAGCTGCCTGTTCACTGTCCAATCGGCAGCAGTTCGTCCGCGATGTGCTGAATGAATGGTATCTGTTCCCTTCGGAACTGGACACTAGCGTCAACGCGGCCAGTTACTCCGACCTCCAAAGCTATATCGATGCCCTGGTCGCTCCCGCCCGGGCCAATTCGAAAGACCGCTTCTTCACCTATGTCACCTCCATCGCCGAAGAGAACGCATTCTTTTCGTCCGGTTCCAGCGCCGGGTTCGGGATCCGGCTGGGGTATGACACGAGCGCGAACCGCGTGTTCGTGATTGAAGCGTTCGAAAGCGGCCCTGGCCTGCCGGCCGGATTCGATCGCGGGGTAGAATTACTATCCGTCGGCACAAGCGCAACGACCCTGCAATCGATATCTTCGCTGATGGCATCGGGCGGGCCGCAATCGGTAATCAATGCGCTGGGGCCATCCACTGCTGGCTTGACCAGGGTTTTCAGCATCCGCGACAATAGTGGCGCGACGCGTGAGGTCACCGTTTCCAAGACGGATTTTTCGATCGATCCGGTTTCCGACCGCTATGGCGCCAAAATCATCAATGATGGCGGCAAGCTGGTCGGCTATATCAATTTGCGCACTTTCATCAGCACTGCCGATCCCGATCTGCGCGCAGCCTTCAGTAATTTCCGGGCCCAGGGTATCACAGAAGTGATCGTTGATTTCCGCTATAACGGCGGCGGATTGGTGAGCATTGCAGAATTGATGGGCGATTTGCTGGGCGGGGGAAATGTTGGCCAGGTGTTCAGCCGCACGACGCTGCGTGCGTCAAAATCGGCTGAGAACACCACGGATCTGTTCGGTTCGCAGGCGCAATCCATCGCCGCCACCAAGATTGCCTTTATCGGGCGCGGCGGCACTGCATCGGCCAGCGAGCTGGTGACCAATGCCTTTATTCCCTATCTGAACAACAATATGGCGCTGGTCGGTGCCAACACCTTCGGCAAGCCGGTGGGGCAATTCGGGTTCGACCTGACCGCGTGCGATGATCGCTTACGCGCCGTTACCTTCAGGACAGAAAACGCCAACGGACAGGGTGACTATTACACCGGCCTAGCATCAGTGGTGCCAATTACCTGCCGTGCGAATGATGACATCAGCGCGCAATTGGGTGACCCTGCAGAGGCATCGGTTGCCGCCGCACTGGACTTCCTGGCTGGCCGTGCCTGCACTCCGATTGCAGGTACGCCAGGTGCCCAGGGCACTTTGCGCCAAGGTGAGCCGGGCCGCGTGATATTGCAGCCTGACGCTCCGACGCCGGCGCAGCGTGAAGTGCCCGGAATGTTCTGAGGCTGACGCGCGATGGGCCGGAAATACACCAGCTTCGCCGAATTCTGGCCGTTCTATCTGCAGGAACACAGCAAGGCCGCCACCCGTACGCTGCATTATATCGGCAGCACGCTAGTGGTGGCCATCGCAGTCTATGCACTGATCAGCGGGAATTTCTGGTGGTTTGCGGCCATGCCACTGGCGGGATACTTCTTCGCATGGCTAGCCCATTTCACTGTCGAGAAGAACCGCCCAGCGACCTTCACCTACCCCGTATGGTCGCTGGCTGCGGATTTCCGGATGTGGTGGCTATGGTTGACTGGCCGCCTAGGCAAGGAATTGCGCGCAGCGGGTGTCACTAAGGGCAGACCGGGGCCGGAAACGGAATAATCCGTCCGGCGAAAGGTATTATTCGGCGGGTTCAGTCGCTTCGATTGCGGAGGCCACGGCGGCGCGCTGTTCAGCGGCCAAGGCCTCGACTTCGCGCCGCTCGGCACGCGCTTTGTCGGCGATTTTGCGTTCGCGATCGGTTTCGCGGGCACGATCAGCCATTTCGCGCCATGCTGCTTCGGATCGAAGTGCACGTTCACGAACGTTTTCAAGTGTTGCAGCCGTGGCTTCCTTAGCGGCAGCTTCGGCGCGTTCCTGGTAAAATTCGAAGGACTGGCTCATTCGGTACTTCCCGGGAAATTAAAGAATTAGATCTGTCGGTGTGAAACCGGGGGCAGCGGCGCTATGCCGCCGCCCCCGGCATCAACTGAATCCGATCAAGCGTTCGTCAGATTGACCGCGGAGGTCTTTCCGTTACGGCCGGTTTCCAGCTCGTAATTTACGCGTTGTTCTTTATCGAGCGTCTGCATTCCTGCAGCGTGCACAGCAGTGATATGGACGAAGGCGTCATCGCCGCCGTCTTCTGGCTGGATAAAGCCGAAGCCCTTGTCGGTATTGAAGAACTTGACTGTTCCGGTAGGCATAGTTGTTTCCCTTCGAGAAACGGAGTGTTCCCGCGCGCAGAATTGCCACGCAGAAGTGCTTTAGGTCGTTTCGAAAGAGGAAGTCGTCGCTGTTGGCCAAATGTTTCCAGATGGCCGGTATCGTCGAAGTCCGTCGTAATTTCGACGTCAGCCCAAGTGGTCTAGCACATAAGTACTCAAAAACATAATTTTAAAAGCAAGGCGCCTTCTTGGGTCACTGGCCGGATAGGCACGGCTTGGGCTTTTCAGGCCGTTGCGGTATTGTTTTACGGACAAGAATTGGAGCGCGCCATGGATGAAACCGACAGCCCCATCCCATCCGCAACTGGCAACTGCCTGTGTGGCGGTGTCCGAATCGAACTGACCGATGCCAGCCCTCAAGTGGAGATATGCCACTGCGCCATGTGCCGCCAGTGGGGTGGCGGCCCGTTCATGGGAATGAGCGGGGTATCGTTTTCGATAAGCGGTCAGCACATGATAGCCAGCTATCGATCTTCCGAATGGGCTGATCGCGCCTTCTGCAGGAACTGCGGTAGCAATTTATATTACCGTTATCTGCCGTCAGATCATTACAGTTTCTGTGCCGGACTATTCGCGTGCGGTGACCGGATGGCCATCAGCAAGCAGATATTCGTGGACGAAAAACCGGCGTTCTATGATTTCACGCAGGAAACGCCCATGCAAACCGGAGCCGAAGCAATCGCGGAAGCCCTGGCGGCAGGCTTTACCTTTCCCGAGCAGGCGGAATAATCATGAATGACGAAGCTTTCAGCCCCGATTCTGGCCCAGAATCCGGAGGTGACGACTATGTTTACGACGAAGCCAGCGGGGAATGGATGCCGGCCAGCGAAGCGGCTGCAGTAGCGCAATCTATTGAAGTCGGGGCCCCCATCGAGGTCCGTGACGCGGTCGGCAACCTGCTCGCGGACGGTGACCAGGTTACGCTGATCAAGGATTTGACCGTCAAGGGCGCCGGCCAGACTTTGAAACAGGGCACCTTGATCAAGTCCATCCGGTTGACCGGTGATGACCAGGAAATCGACTGCAAATATCCCGGCATCAAAGGGCTGGTGCTGCGCGCGGAATTCGTTCGGAAGCGATAGCCTGAATAAAAACGGGGCCACCCGAAGGCAGCCCCGCATTATCATTCAATCGTTGTACCGGTTCAGCCGGGCATGACGACAGTATCGATCACGTGGATCACGCCGTTCGATGCCGGGACGTCGGTTGCAGTGACTGTTGCAGTTCCGCCGGCCGCATCGGTCAGCACGACCTTGTCGCCATCAATCTTGGCGGTCAGCTTTCCGCCGTTGACCGTGGTCAGTTCGGCAGTGCCGCCATTGTCGGAAATCATCTTGGTCAGTGCTTCTGCACTCACATTACCCGCCACGACATGATAGGTCAGGATCCCGGAGAGGGTTTCCTTGTTTTCCGGCTTCGTCAGATCGGCAACAGTGCCTTCAGGCAATTTGCTGAAGGCCGCATCGGTTGGTGCGAACACGGTGAACGGACCGGGGCCCGACAGGGTTGCGCCCAGATCGGCTGCGGTCACGGCCGTCACCAAGGTGGTGAAATCGGTGTTGCCCGATGCGACATCAACGATTGTGCCCGGTGCTGCAGCCATATCGTCGGCCATCGCAGTTTCGTCAGCCATGGTATCGGTTTCTGCTGGTTCCTGTGCACATGCGGCCAGCGAAAGTGCGGCAACCGATGCGAGCATCAATGGAAAATTCTTCATGGTGTATCCCTATTTGTTGTGAATCAGATCATGCAAATGCATGTCATTACGCATTGCGAAAGCAGATACGTCGTTGCAGCTAGAATGGATGCAACCGACTAAATGTTCCGATAAACATTGATCATACCGACGAAATGACCCGCTGGTGCGTCCAAGCGAAATCACATGATCGGGCGCTACCAGCCCTGTGAACCGCTTCCGCCCTTGATCGGCCCCTTGATCCGTTCGGTCACCCATCCCCCGTAAAAACCACCGGGTTGCGGCCGCGCCTGTTCCTGCCCCACGAAACAGTCCAGCTTGTCTGGATAAAACGCAAACCATCCGGCAATTTCGGCGTAACCTTCCGGCAGATCATCGAAAGGGTCGGGATAGCACCAGGCCGCATCTGCGATCCGGCGGCCATCGGGCATGACCAGATCGTATGACAGCGCCGCACCTTTCCATTCACACACCGATGCGCCGCCATTCGCCACCAGAAAATCGGTGCGTACGTCCTGCGGCGGCAGATAGGGAACCGGAGCGCTGGCCGTTTCGCACAGTTCCAGCGCTGCCGCACTCTCGGCAATGACCTGCTGCCCAAGCATGACCCGGATGGTCGCGGACGGCGGCATCAAGACGGGAGGGCGCGGGTAATCCCACACCGATTGCTCTCCCGGCCCCGCCGGTTCGACATTCTTGGGGCGAAATTCCTGGTCCCACGCCGCACGATGCGGCCTTACTTGTGCCAACAGCTCGCTCTTGTTCGGCAATCCTCTCACGGATTTTCCGGACCAGAGAAAGGCTCCTTGTCGGTCCAGCCGCAGCCTTCGCGGATTTCTCCGCCAATGCTTAGCGTCACTGTCATCGGGTACATCCGGTCGGACATTCCGTCACTACATTCACCTGGGGTCACAGTCATGTCGAACGCGGCATTGCCCAGCTTGCCGGATAGACCCAGCCCGTGATTTCCAGCGAACCGTTCGACTGTAATTACCTCGCCATCGAAATTCTCAGGCGTGGTATAAGTCAGCATGCTGCCTTCCACCTGTCCGCCCCAAAACGGCTCGGTACCGGTGAAACGGATGACTTCACCTGCCTCGATACCGTCGAACCTGGGAACTTGGCCCGGCTCTGTTGCGCCCTGGCACGCGGCGAGAGCTATGAACGAAAAACAGGCGGCAGAGAGGGGTAGCTGGCGGGATATTGTCATGAACGGCATCATGCCTGCAGAGGTTCCGGCAAACAACAGTCAGATTGCCGGACGGCCCGCAATATCACGAATTCATGGCACGGTTTCCCGCAATCGAGTGTATCCAGCCAGCAGGGGCATTCCGCCCCAACTGGAAATATCATGGCCAAGAGCCAGAAGAAATCGAACAAGGAAGTCCGCAAACCCAAAGCGGAAAAGAAGAAAACCAACGCTTCGGAACCTTCGCTGAAAGCTGGCACCGTGCGAGGCTTGGAAAACATGAAGAACGGTTGATCAGACCGGTGATCGAACTGACAGCCTAAGTTGACCAAACGGCCAGAGCACCGCAATACCGGTGCAATGTTGGTCCAGCTGGCAATTGTTACATTGATGTTATTGTTGACCGTCGGCATCCACGGCGCGGGCCTGGTTTTGCTCGCCCGGCTGCTCCGGCTGGAGCGGCAAGACGAGCGGCTGGAACATATCTCGCCCACGTCGCTCCAGGGAATTGCAGCCACATTCGGCGTGGTCCTGGGATTGTTCATGCTGCACGGAATAGAAATCTGGCTGTATGCGGCGCTTTACCTGCTGCTCGGCGCGATGCCAGACCTGCAAATGGCCGTCTATTTTTCGACCATTACCTATTCCACCATGGGCTATGATGACAAAGGCCTGCCGCAGGAATGGTCGCCTATTGCCGCAATCGAGGGCATCAACGGCGTTCTGCTTCTCGCCTGGTCGACTGCGTTCTTCGTATCGCCGGTTGGCCGGCTCTACAGACGATGACCGGTCAGCAGCCGCCGGTTTCCGGGATACGCATTCTGGTCGATGCAGACGCCTGCCCGGTCAAGGACGAGATCTACCGCGTGGCGGCCCGCCATCAGGTGTCCGTCTATATCGTCAGCAACAGCCCGTTCCGCGTGCCTGTCAGCTCATCGGTCCACCGGATCTTGGTATCGGACAGTTTCGATGCCGCAGATGACTGGATTGCCGAGCAATCCGACGCGTGCTGCATCATCATCACCTCGGATATCCTGTTGGCAGACCGCGCCATCAAGGCTGGTGCGCAGGTGCTGGCGCCGACCGGCAAGCCCTTCACCGCTGCTTCGATCGGATCGGCCATCGCCACGCGCGCCATCATGGCCGATCTGCGATCCGGCGTCAGCGATGTAACCGGCGGCCCGGCGCCATTCAGCAAATCCGACCGGTCACAATTCCTCCAAGCGCTCGACCAGATCTTGGTGAAGCTGGCACGTCGCTGAACGATTAGGTGGAACAGCCGCCGATGCGGCGCATTGTCCTGACATATCCGTCCGGAAAAATTTCCGGCTATCCAAGGACAATACCATGAAAATTCTAATGATCCTGACGTCGCACGATGAATTGGGCGATACCGGCGAGAAAACCGGCTTCTGGCTCGAAGAATTCGCCGCCCCATATTACGTTTTCAAGGATGCCGGGGCAGACATCACCCTCGCCTCGCCTGCCGGGGGTCAACCTCCGCTCGATCCCAAGAGCGATGTCCCCGATGCGCAGACCGAAGCCACCAAACGGTTCAAGGACGATCCTGATAGCCAGAAGGCACTGGCGACAACCCACAAGCTGGACGAAGTCACCCCGAGCCGCTTCGACGCAGTGTTCTATCCCGGCGGCCACGGCCCGATGTGGGACCTGGCGGAAAACAAGACCTCCATCGAATTGATTGAAAATGCCATCGCCGACGGCAAGCCCGTCGCAGCGGTTTGCCATGCCCCCGCCGTGCTGCGCCACGTCAAGGGCCC
>JBFEKH010000066.1:0-11164 GCA_041552775.1 Allopontixanthobacter sp. | reverse complement strand
GCATTCTTTGGCGGAACGACCACTTCATTGCTGTCCACGACCAATCGGCCTGACTGCATACGGATGGTTTCGCCAAGCAGGCGGCGGAACAGGCGCGATGGCTGTTCGACCCAGAATGCGTCCTTCAGATAGGCAATATTGGCATCGTCGATCTGAACCGGAACGCGCGAGACAGCCAGTTTCGCCGGGGCTTCCAGCTCGCCGACCAAGATTGCGCTACTGATCCGACCGCTGGCACCAACCCCGGCAGGGGCCTGCGCAGTGGGGGTCAGGGTCAGCAAACTTGGCGGGGGTTCGGCACCGAAGCTGATGCAGCCAGCCAGAGACACGGACAGTGTCGCCGCCAGAATGCCCGCTCTCGCCCGGTTCATGCGTGCTCCGCTGTCCTTGCGCATCGGCTGTGCCCCTGTGGTAAGAATATCAGACATCATTTTTCATAATCCGGCAATTTGGGGCCGCCGAGCAACGATGTGGCCCCCTGCGTTTCAAGCTGTTCGGTGACCTTGCGCAGCGCCTTGCTGGTGGCCTGCAGGTCACGCAGAGTTGCCTCAGCTGCGGGCAGCGTGCTTTCGGTCAACTGGCGCGCGGCGGGCCGTGTTTCCTCCAGCGTGTCTGACAGGGATTGCGCTGCATTATTGGCAGAACTGAGAGTCTTGCGAAGTTCAACCGCGAGCGAAGCGCCTTCCTTGTTGAGCAATTGATCGGTCGATCCCATCACCTTCTCAAAGGCGTCCAGTGCCTCGCTCGATTCCCGCAAGGTAATTTGCAATTCAGCCAGCGTGCGGTCCACCTGCGGGGCTGCCTTGGCGAATTGTTCGGTCATCTGGTTGGTATTGCGCAGGATACCGGCGATCTGGCTTTGATTGTCGTCCGACAGCACGGTCGTGAGACGTTCGGTCAGCGTGGCCAACCGTTCCAGCAACAGCGGCGCGTTTGCCAGCAATTCACCCAGCCCGCCGGGTTTCGGTGGAATTACCGGCACCCCTTCGGGACAAGCAGTCGATTCGCAGGTAATCGGCGGGGCGCCCTTGCGGGCACCATCAAGCAGAATGGTCGAAACGCCGGTGAAAGAACCCTGGATAGTCGCAGTGGTCCCCACCAAGATCGGCACCTTGCTGTTCACCCGGATGCGGACACGGACATATTCAGGATCGCTTTCCCACAACAGGATTTGAGTTACCTGTCCGACCGGCACGCCGGCAAAAGAGACTTCCGAACCGCGCGCCAATCCGGCAACCGATTGCTTGAACAGGATGTCATACTGGTTCTGGTCTTCGGAACTGAACCTGGCCAGCCAAACCACGCCGAATGCCAGCGCGGCCAGCAGCAACAAGGTTACGGCACCGACCCAAACATGATTTGCGCGTGTTTCCATTGCCTGCCCCTATGCCCCTGCAACCGGCACATTGTCCATTGAGTTATCCATTGATCCAGATGACTTGGTCTGCGTAACTTGCGCCGCACGCCCGCGAGGACCGTTGAAATATTCCTGGATCCACGGATGATCCGTGGCCAGTAATTCCGGTATCGTACCAACCGCGATGACCTGCTTGTCCGCGATCACTGCAACGCGGTCGCAAATGGCGTAGAGCGTATCAAGATCGTGGGTAATAAGGAAGACGGTCAGGCCCAGCGTTTGCTGCAACTCGCGGGTCAATTTGTCGAATTTGTCGGCCCCGATCGGATCAAGCCCGGCGGTTGGTTCATCCAGGAACAGCAATTCCGGGTCGATCGCGAGCGCGCGGGCGAGACCGGCGCGCTTCTTCATCCCGCCCGACAATTCGGAAGGATATTTATTCACCGCGTCTTCCGGCAGACCGGACAGAATAACCTTGTAGCGCGCGATTTCATCGAGCAGGATCTGGCTAATTTCGGGGTAAAACTGCTTGATCGGCACCTGTACATTTTCGCCCACGGTCAGGGTCGAAAACAGCGCGCCGCCCTGGAATAATACGCCCCACCGATTGCGGACACCGATATTTTCGTTTGGTTCGGCATCGGTGATCGAACGGCCGAATACCTCGATATTGCCTTCTGCAGCGTGCTGGAGCCCGATGATCGAGCGCATCAGGACCGACTTGCCGGTGCCTGATCCGCCGACCACGCCCAATATCTCGCCGCGGCGGACCTTGAGCGACAGATTTTCATGCACCGTCTGGGTGCCAAAGCTGGTGACCAGACCATCGACGATAATCGGGTATTCGCCGCGGTACCGTTCGTGCCGCCCCGGACCCGTTGATGCAATATCGCTCATGCCCAGCCGATCTCGGTAAAGAACACCGCAAAAAAGGCATCGAGCACGATTACCATGAAGATGGCCTGGACCACGGCCTTGGTCGTGCGGCGTCCGACCTGTTCGGAATCTCCGGATACCTGCATGCCCTGATAGCAGCCGGCGACTGCCACGATCATGCCAAACACCGGCGCTTTGACCATCCCTACATACAGATCATACATCGGCACCACTTCCTGGATGCGCGAAAGAAAGGTCAAGAACGGAATATCCAGCGTGACGTCGGCAATGAAAGCGCCGCCAATTATGCCCATGCAGGCGGAATAAAAGCCCAGCAGGGGCATCATGATCACCGCGGCCATGATGCGCGGGATCACCAATGCCTCGATCGGGGAAATGCCGATCGTCCGCATGGCGTCGACTTCCTCGGTCAGTTTCATCGTACCGATCTGCGCAGCAAAGGCAGAGCCGGAACGGCCCGCCACCATGATCGCGGTCATGAGCACACCCAGTTCGCGCAACGTCAGCCGCCCGGTCAAATTGATCGTGTAAATCTCCGCCCCGAATTGCTGCAACTGGACCGCACCCTGTTGGGCAACCACGATGCCGATCAGGAAGCTCATCAACCCGATGATGCCCAGGGCAGTCACCCCGACCAGTTCGAGCTGGTGGACGAAGGCTTTCACCCTGAAGCGCCCCGGATGGAGCAGGGTGCCGCCAAACGCGACCATCACTTCACCCAGAAAACCCACGAGGCTAATGATCCCGTGTCCGAAATTGACAACTCCCTCGCCGATTGCCCGGGGAGCCCGCAGATACAGCCGTTCGCGCGGAGCATGCACGCTCTCTTCGTCTTCATCTTCTGCGCTGGTATCGAGCGCCCTCATCAACCGCTCCGCCCGGCTGTTAGCGCCGACAATGCGGGCATCGTGATGCAGCGCAAGCTGGCTGGCTGTCCACGCACCAACGGTATCGATTTCGGTCACACCGGACAGGTCGATACTGCCCAGCGGAGTATCGATTTCGCGCAGTTCGCGGTCGATCTCGCCAATGGTGGATACCAGATACGGGCCGGACAAGACCAGGCGGGGCGGGCCATCGCCGCCTTCATCGAGGTAAAATTCTGCGGGGGAATTCTTCGCTGAACTCATAAGTGCCAGCTATGATGGCAAAAGCATATGACTACAAGCGCGTTAGCGGACAATTACGTGCAGGCCCGCTCGCTTAGGCACGCTGAATATCCCTCGGGCGCATGCCCGCTGCTCATCGCCGTTGCTTCTGGCCCGCACCGCTGGCAAAGGCGGCAGCACTATGACCAGCGAACTTTCAAAGACCTTCGACCCGGCCGCCATCGAACAGCGGTGGTATGCCCATTGGGAAGACAATGGCCTGTTCCGCCCGGAACGCCCGGACGCCGCGCCCTACACCATCGTGAACCCGCCGCCGAACGTCACCGGCAGCTTGCACATCGGCCATGCGCTGGACAATACGTTGCAGGACATCATGATCCGTTACGAGCGGCTGCGCGGCAAGGATGCGCTGTGGGTGGTCGGCACCGATCATGCCGGGATCGCTACGCAAATGGTAGTCGAACGCCAGCTGGAAGCCAAACAGGACAAGCGCACCAACTATTCGCGCGAGGACTTCATCGCGAAGGTCTGGGAATGGAAAGAGGAAAGCGGCGGGACCATCACGACCCAGCTGCGCCGCCTTGGCTGTTCGATGGACTGGTCCCGCGAACAATTCACCATGGACCCGCATTTCAGCGACGCGGTGCTGAAAACCTTCGTCGACCTGTACAATGACGGTCTGATTTACCGCGACAAGCGGCTGGTCAATTGGGACCCGAAGCTGAAAACCGCGATTTCCGATCTCGAAGTGGAAACGCAGGAGCTGAAAGGCAGCTTCTGGCACTTCAAATACCCGCTCGCGGATGGTGTGACGCTGGCGGACGGCCGCGATTATATCGAGGTCGCCACCACCCGCCCCGAAACCATGCTCGCCGATATGGCGGTTGCGGTGCACCCGAAGGACCAGCGCTATGCCAGCGTAGTGGGCAAGTTTGTGACCCTGCCGATCACCGGACGCCGCATTCCGATTGTGCAAGACGAGCATGCCGACCCGGAACTGGGTAGCGGCGCGGTGAAGATCACCCCGGGGCATGACTTCAACGATTTCGACGTGGGCAAACGCGCGGGTTTCGCTCCGGGCGATATGCTCAACATGCTCGATGGCGCGGCAAATGTCTGTCAGGTCAGCGACGGGCTGATCCCCGAAGAATTCCTCGGCCTGCACCGTTTCCGCATCGGCAAGTCCGACGGCGCGCGCGAGCTAGTCGTGACGCGTCTGAAGGAACAGGGTTACCTGATCCCCCATGTAACCAAGAACAAGGATGGCGAGGAGGAACTGCACGACGCGGAACCGCGCACTATCCAGACCCCATTCGGCGACCGCGGAGGCGTGGTGATCGAACCGTGGCTGACCGATCAATGGTATGTTGACGCGGCAACGCTGGCGCATGCTCCGCTCGCAGCAGTGCGCGATGGCACCATCGAAATCGTCCCGAAGAGCTGGGAAAAAACGTTCTTCAACTGGATGGAAAACATCCAGCCCTGGTGTGTTTCGCGGCAATTGTGGTGGGGCCATCAGATCCCGGCCTGGTTCAATGAAGACGGAGAAATCTTCGTCGCCATGACCGAGGAAGAGGCACAGGCGAAAGCTGGCCACGACGCGGTTCTGACGCGCGACAACGACGTTCTCGATACATGGTTCTCCTCCGCCTTGTGGCCCTTCGCCACGCTCGGTTGGCCGGACGAGAACGCACCGCTCTACCAAAAACATTATCCCAACGATCTGCTGATTTCCGGGTTCGACATCCTGTTTTTCTGGGATGCGCGGATGATGATGCAGGGCATGCATCTGACGGGCAAGGCACCGTGGCCAAAGCTGTACCTGCACGGGCTGGTTCGCGCGGCGGACGGCCAGAAAATGTCCAAGTCAAAGGGCAACGTGGTCGATCCGCTCGGCCTGATCGACCAATATGGCGCCGATGCGCTGCGGTTCTTCATGGCAGCGATGGAAAGCCAGGGCCGCGACATCAAGATGGATGACAAGCGGGTCGAGGGATACCGCAACTTTGCCACCAAATTGTGGAACGCCACCCGTTTCTGTCAGGCCAACGGCATCGGCGCATCGACCACTTTGGAGGCCCCAGCGGCCACCAGCGCAGTCAATCGCTGGATCATCGGCGAAGTGGTCGAAACGCTGGCAAAACTGGATCACGCGCTGGCTGACCTGCGCTTCGATGCGGCTGCAAATACCGTGTATCACTTCGCGTGGGACAATTTCTGCGACTGGTACATCGAACTCATCAAGGGGAACTTTGACGAGGAAACGAAGGCGGTTGCCGGATGGGTACTCGACCAGATTCTGGTCATGCTTCACCCCTTCATGCCCTTCATCACCGAAGAATTGTGGCATGCGCAAGGTCAAATCGGGGGCGACCGTACGCATTACCCGCTGATCACCGCCAGATGGCCTGAACCGGGCGCGTCAGTGGATACAGAGGCGAAGGTCGAAGTCGAATGGCTGATCGCACTGACCAGCGCGATGCGCGGCGCAAAGAACGAATTGGGCATTCCCCCCGGCGCCAAGCTGGAGGCCTATCTGGCATCCCCGTCCGAAGCTGCAAAAACGGTGATCGCTGGCAACCAGCCAGCCATCGAACGGATCGCCCGGATCAGCGCAGTCCACTTCCAGTCAGCACCCGATGGAGCTGCCATGCAAATTGGTGTGGGCGCGGATACGTTCGTGGTCCCGCTGGAGGGCCTGGTCGATATCGATGCCGAAAAATCCCGCCTGACCAAGGCGCTGGAAGTTTCCGCCAAGGAAGCAAAGGCGCTGGAAGGGCGGCTCGGCAATGCCAGCTTCGTCGAGCGGGCAAAACCCGAAGCGGTCGAGAAAGCCAAGGCCGATTTCGCACATCACAGCGCCGAAGTCGGAAGACTGAAGGCAGCGCTGGAACGGCTCGGGTGACGTGGCGCTAACCCTCGCCACCACGACACCGGGTGAACCGGAAATTTTCGCGTCCGTTCAGGGCGAAGGCCCTTCAGTTGGCGCGCCCTGCACCTTCATCCGTCTGTCACGCTGCAACCTTGCCTGTGTGTGGTGTGACACCGCATATACTTGGCATTTCGAGGGGGACAATCGGCCTCACCGCGACGCTGCGACCTTCGCTCGCAAGGCCAATCAGGTCACGCTGGACGAGGCGGAAGTGGCGCAGCGCATCCTCGATCTGGGCCAGCGGCGCCTGATCATAACCGGCGGCGAGCCATTGCTGCAGGCCCCTGCCCTCGCCGCATTGCTGGACCTGCTGCCGGACATAACGGTGGAGGTTGAAACCAATGGCACCACCAGCGCCCCGGTGCGGCTCGATATCCGGATCGACCAATACAACGTCAGCCCGAAACTGGCGCATAGCGGCAATCCCAAAGAACTGGCGCTGCTACCCGAACGGCTCAGCCACTATTCGGCAGACCCGCGCGCATTCTTCAAATTCGTGATCGCTTCGCCAGAGAATGTCGCGGAAGTAACGACCCTAGTGCGCGCCCATGCCATTTCGCCCGCGCGGGTGTTCCTGATGCCAGAAGGCACCGACAGCGCAACCTTGCGCGAACGCGAAGGCTGGCTGGTGCCGCTATGCCTGGAACATGGGTTCCGGATGAGCGACCGCCTGCATATCCACCTGTTCGGGGATACACGGGGGACGTAAACGGATACGGGCTGCGGTAGCAGCCCCAAAACGCGACTGCGCGTCGGCCGGTTAGGCCGCCCCCTCGGAGGCGCTGGCGAAGCCAGCTAGCCGTGAGAGAAAATCAAGCCCCCTGGCTGCGCCACCGCTGAACGGTGCGGTGCACGGCATCTTCTTCGCCGCCGCTCTGGCGCCACAGTTCCACGAAGCTGGGGTCTTCTGATGCCGGACGTTTCGATTCTTCGAGATTATCGAACGAAACGCGGATCGGAATGGCCACGCCCTCGCCGCAGATGATGCATTCACGGTTGCGCAGGGCAGGAATGGAATCGAGGAACCCGCGTGCGCCTTCCGGCATGGCGGATTTCACGAAGGCCTGATCTCGGTCGTTGTTGAGACGCATCGAAATGATCGTGCCGCATTGTGACAAAACGCCTTCGGCAAGGTCGGATGGGCGCTGCGTAATCAGGCCCAACGAGATGCCGTATTTACGGCCTTCCTTGGCAATCCGGCTGAGGATCTTCCCGACCGATGAACCATCGGCGTTCGCTTCGTTCGGCACGTAACGGTGTGCTTCTTCGCACACGAGCAGGATCGGAGAGGTTTTCTCGTCGCGGCCCCAGATCGCGAAATCGAATACCAGCCGCGAAAGGACGGCAACAACGGTCGAAGTGATATCGGATGGAACCCCGGAAACGTCGATGATGGAGATCGGCTTGCCTGCGCTTGGCATGCGGAAAACTTTGGTAATGAAATCGGCCATCGTATCGCCAACCAGCATACCGGAGAACATGAACTGATAGCGCGGATCGCT
Source organism: Allopontixanthobacter sp. (assembly GCA_041552775.1). Classification (GTDB taxonomy): domain Bacteria; phylum Pseudomonadota; class Alphaproteobacteria; order Sphingomonadales; family Sphingomonadaceae; genus Allopontixanthobacter. The sequence goes on along the minus strand of JBFEKH010000066.1, from coordinate 3,367 downwards.
CTTCAATTCGTCCAGCTTGGTCTTGATCCGCATGAACGGCGCGCTGGACGTGGCCTTGTCGAGCTGACCCATCTGGTTCTGGATTTCGTTCGACAGGTCGGACAGCAGGTAGGGTACCGGCGAATCGACGGTAATCTTGCCCATCGTATCGGCAAGCCGGTTCTTTTGCCGAGCCTTCAGCAGGCAACGCGCGACAATATCGGCATCGACTTCGCGTTCATTGCCGTTGGACGTCAGCAGAACCTCGCAATGTTCTTCGAAATTCATCAGCCAATACGGCATTTGCAGGTTGGTAACGTCGAAGATCTTGCCGGTAGTCTTGAAGGCGGCCGAGTATTCACCGTGAGGGTCGATCATGACAATGTGACCTTCCGGCGCAGCTTCGCAAATCCGGTGAAGGATCAACGCGAGGCTGGTCGATTTACCGGTACCGGTTGACCCGAGCAGCGCGAAATGCTTGCCGAGCATCGCGTCCACATAAATACCGGCGCGGATATCCTTGGTCGGATAGACGGTGCCGATCTGGATGTTCGCGCGGCCATCGCTGGCATAAATCTGGCGTAGATCGGCCGTGGTCGCGGGATAGATCAGCGCACCAGGGATCGGATAGCGGGTTACACCGCGGCGAAAACTGTGAATCTTGCCGGTAAGCTTTTCTTCCTGGCCTTCACCAAGAAAGTCGATGTTGGCAATAATGCCCCCGCCTGCGCGGCGATCCTGCCGCTGGTTACGCACGCTGGCGAGCAGCCAGCTGTTGCCGACGCGGATCTTGATCTGGCTGCCGACTTGCCCGGCCAAGCCTATCGACGGATCAGCATCGACCATACATTCGCTGAGCCGTTCAAGGTCCAGCGCAATCTGTGATCCGGAACCGGCGATTTCCAGCACCACGCCGATCGGGCGGGTTGCATTGTCGGCCGTATCCAGATCGGCCGGTTGTCCGGTCGTGGCGGAGCCCAATCCTGGCTGGTGAAGGTTTCCGTGAGCCATATCGGTCATGATTGCGCATTTTTCCCGTTGAACATGGCCGCTTGGGTAGTCCGGGGAGGGTTAACATCGCGTCAACAAACACTCCTGAAGCCGGGACATTGCGACCTTAGATCATGGCAAAGACACGTCCAGCCATCCAGCCCATGAAGATCGACAGCATCACAGCAATCAAACCGTAGAAGAACGCCTGCTTCTGGGAAAAAACCTCCACAAACCGTTCGAAGCCGACCTTCTTCACCTCTACCTCGGCAATGGCTGAAGCGATTACGCGCCCACGGGTGATTGCAAAGGTTTCGGCGGTATAGGTGCCCGTCTGGACGTTGGACGGCAGCGAAATACGGGCCTGGTACAATACCTGTTCGTTGATTTTCACGCCGCCCATGTCTTCCTTGTACAGGCCTTCGCGCTGGCGCAAATCGACCAGTCCTTCGGTGAATTTGGTCTGCTCTTCGGGATCGATCGTCCCGGTCGGCGAAAGCTGGATGAAGCCCAGTCCCAGTTCGTAGATCGCTGCAGTCCGTTCATCGACGATCTCGGCAATCGGGGCAGAAGACGCGACCGCGAAGAAGGACGGTGCCGAACGGAAATCGGTGGTCGTGGCATTGATCCAGATACCGCCGATCCGTTCCTTCTCGCGCACCCGAATTGCTCCGGTTGGCCCCTTGAGGACCACCACGATGTCATATTCGCGCCCCCCGCGCGCGCCGCTGGGATCGAGGATAGCACCGAACAACAGCAATTCAGTGCCGACAAAGCCCTGCCGCACATGAACTTCGTGCTGAGAAACCTCGGGAACCAATATGGGATCGCGCTGGGCGCTGAGCGGCTGGACGGAAAACGCTGCCAGGCACAGCAAAAGAAGAAGGCGGATCGCGCTCATAACCCGACCACGGTGAAAATCTCGTCCGGTCGGTACCCAAGACCAAACAGCATTCGCAGCGCTACCATCAACACGATACAAGACAGCACCAGGCGGAGAATCTCTGGACGAGCGACCTGGGCGATCTTGGCTCCGATCTGGGCGCCAGAGACCGATCCGAACAGCAGCAGAACCGCCAGCACGATATCGATCGCACGTGTGGTAAGCGCGTGCATCATGGTGGTGGCAATGGTTACGAACAGGATCTGGAACAACGAGGTTCCGACCACAACATTCGCATTCATGCCTAGGATGTAAAGCATCGCAGGGACTAGAATGAATCCCCCACCAACGCCCATCAACATGGTCAGAATGCCGACCACGATGCCCAATATCAGCGGTGCGAGCGGCGAGATGTACAGACCCGAGCCATAGAACCGCCAGCGCAGCGGCAGCGCCGTTACCAGCGGATGGTGCCGCCGTTTCTTTGCGGCCCGGGCGATACCTTTTTCCGAAGGACGCAGCGTCTGCAGCGCCTCTTTCATCATCAGCGATCCAATCGTGCCCAGCATCAGTACGTATAGGACATTGATCACGATATCGATCTGGCCAATCGACTGGAAGAAGCGGAACAGGATCGCCCCGATCCCCGCTCCAAAAATACCGCCGCCAACCATGACGGTGCCCATCCGGTAATCGACTCCGCCCCGCCGCCGGTGAGCAAACACGCCAGAAACGCTGGCCCCGGTGACCTGGGTGGATGCAGATGCGGCAGCCACGGTTGGCGGAATTCCGTAAAAGATCATCAGCGGCGTGGTCAGAAAGCCGCCCCCAACGCCAAACAGGCCGGAAAGAACGCCGGTAAGCATGCCCAGAAGCACAATAACCAGTCCGTTGACCGACAAATTCGCGATGGGAAGGTAAACATCCATTACGCTCGTCCTAAACCACGCCAGCGGTGGATTAAAGCTGAACCGTGCAGGGCTTCGGACTAATAAATACGAACTCGTCCTAAAATCCGGTTGTAAGCGTGATGGCGGCACCGGATTCGGACTGCGCATCACCGGCGGCGCGCAGGCGGTAATCCACAGCCAGCCGAACCGGGACCCGGCCCAATTTGACGTTCACGCTCGAGCTGGGGCCGATATCCAGCCGGCCAGCACCTCTCCGCGGCAATTGGCCAGCCAGCGCCATGGCTTAGGCCACGAGCGCGCGCCGCCCAGCCATGATCGCGATGACATTTACAACCGGGATCCGCACAACCGCGCGAAGCCTCTCGACCCAGCCATATTCCCGCGCGGTAAAAGCGAAACGCCACTCCACGCGCCATACAAAGCTGGCGAAGTCCAGGACGAGAATGATCCGCAATTCCGGGGCGAGATCAAGACTGGATCACCAGGCCCGCAAGGTTCAGCAGCCAGCCGAGAGTCACAAGCGACAGCAGCGCATAGGCCAGCGCCAGCACCAACGCCGTCAATGGACCGCGCCGATCGCGGATACACATCCAGATTTCCGCAG
>JBFEKH010000065.1:0-11168 GCA_041552775.1 Allopontixanthobacter sp. | reverse complement strand
GGTTAGCGCAGCCCCGGCCTTTTCAAGAGCCGTCCGACGGTCAACGCCATTGGGAACGCCGTTTGCGCCGCTGGACGGATCGCCTGCGCCAGCAATCGCAATGCGTACCACGTGGCCCCCGCGTTCGACAAAGCCGTCGAATAACTGGCCTGCATTGCCTTTGAACCGGGCAACCTTGGCGCCTTCGACCAGCGAAATTTCCAGCCCTGCAGGCATCGCGCCCTTGTCTGCAATAAATGCCACCAGCTTGGCGTCGGCGGGAACTGTCTGGCTGAATTCGATTTTCATGAAGGCTCCGGATGGTCAAAGGATCTAGTATGGGCGCGGTTCCCGTCAGCACAAGGCCGCCGCTTCGCTTGGCGATTGCGATTACTCGCGGGCAGTGCGATAGGCAAGCTATGCTCCCCGCCCGATCCCAGCCTGTTGGCAGACCGAGATAAAGACCGCGCCGCGCGACATGACCCGAATCACCCCCTCAACCACCACCAGTATGCTGGCGGCGGCGCTCGCCACCCTCGGCGCGTGCTGCATCTCCGTGCCTGCTTTTGCGCAGGACACGACGCAAGGTTCAGCGCAGAACTCGGAAACTGCCGAAGCGCGCGAAATCGACTTCGAGGCGAATAATCTCGCTTACGATTCGGAAAATGACGTTGTTACCGCAAGCGGCAATGTTGTGCTGCGCAGCGAAGACCAGTCGGTGCGGGCGCAGGAAATCCGCTGGGAACGCAAAAGCGGGCTGATTACCGCATCGGGCGATGTCCGCTTCGTGGATCAGGATGGCAACCAGCTCTATACCGAGCGGCTGGAGCTGAACGACAAGTTCGAAACCGGCGAGATGGAAAACCTGCTGCTTGCCCTTCGCGAAGGCGGCCGGCTGGCGGCCAACAGCGGTACCCGCGCCGAAGACGGCACCATCATCTTGACCGAAGCCGCCTATAGCGCCTGCGCCGTCGAAGATGCCGAAGGATGTCCGAAGAACCCCAGCTGGCGGATCACGGCAGACCGGGTCACCTATGATCCGGAAAACCGGCGGGTCAAATTTCGCGGTGCCTATCTGGAATTGTTTGGTGCGCGGTTGCTGCCGCTGCCCGGGCTGGCGCTGCGGACCGATGGCCGCGCCGAATCCGGTTTTCTGGTCCCGGATCTTCGCATCAGCCAGTCCAACGGGCTTGAGGTTACCGGCAGTTATTACTGGCGCATGGCCGATAACCGGGACCTGACGCTGACAGGCACGCTGTTCAGCGAAGCGCCGCCGATGCTGACCGGCCAGTTCCGTCACCTGGTTGATGAAGGTGCCTACCAGATTACCGGTTATCTGACGGAAAGCCGCCGCATCTCCAGCTTTACCGGTGTGCCGACAGCGGAGCGCGACCTGCGCGGTTATATTGCTGCCAATGGTAAGTTCCAGTTCACCCCGAAATGGAGCGTAACCGGTTCGATCCGCGTGGCGACCGACCGGACCTTCCTGCGCCGCTATGACATCAGCAATGATGACCGGCTGCGTTCGACCGTCAATGTCGAGCGGATCGACGATGACAGCTACTTCTCCTTCGCTGGCTGGGCCACCCAGACAATGCGGCTGGACCAGGATCAGGGCCAGGTCCCGCTGGTGCTGCCGGTGGTCGATTACCGCCGCCGACTGGCTGATCCGGTGCTGGGCGGCAAGGTCGAATTGCAGCTCAACACGCTCAATCTCTCACGCCAGGACGGACAGGATACCCAGCGCGCCTTTGCCGGGGCGCGGTGGGATTTGCAGGGCGTAACCGGTCTCGGCCAGATCGTATCACTGACCGCATTGGCGCGCGGCGATGTTTACCACAGCAGCGGTAATGACCTCACTGATACAGTGACTTACCGGGGCCTGCCGGGCTGGCAGGCGCGCGGTGTCGCCTTGGGGGCGGTTGACGTGAAATGGCCCTTTGTCGGCGAATTTCTCGGCGGAACACAAGTCCTGACACCGAGGGTGCAACTGGTTGCCACCCCGCCGATTCGCAATTTGGCGGTACCGAACGAGGATTCGCGCGCGATTGACCTCGAAGATTCCAATCTGTTCGCGCTCAATCGTTTCCCCGGCTACGACCGGGTAGAGGACGGCGTTCGTCTGACCTATGGGTTCGATTGGGAATTACAGAGGCCCGGATGGCGGGTGAAGACCACCCTCGGTCAATCTTACCGGTTCAAGGAAGCGTCCGATATTCTGGTCGATGGCACCGGTCTGAGCGAGCGGGTCTCCGATTTCGTCGGCCGAACCGAAGTTCGCTTCCGGGACTTTGTGAAACTGACCCACCGATACCGGCTGGACAAGGACAGCCTTAAGCTCCGGCGAAATGAATTCGACGCGACTGTCGGATCGCGGCAAACCTATGTCGAAGTCGGCTATCTGAAGCTCAACCGCGATATCGACGAGTTGGTGGAAGATTTGCAGGACCGCGAGGAATTGCGCATCGCCACGCGGGTGCACTTCGCCAATTACTGGTCGGTCTTCGGATCGGGCGTGTTCAATTTGACCGACCGGACAGAGGACCCGACCCTGAATTCCGACGGGTTCGAGGCGGTCCGTACCCGGCTGGGCGTGGCATATCAGGATGATTGCCTGGAATTGGGCCTGACGTGGCGCCGCGATTACGTAACCTCGGGCGATGCCGAACGCGGCAATACGTTCCAATTGTATTTCAGCCTGCGCAATCTGGGTTTTCGTTAGATGAGTCGCACAATCGGACACCGGATCGTTCCCGCAATCTCGCCGCGACTTAGCCACAATGTGGCAATTGGCAGCGCGGGCCAAACCGGCTATTCGCTGCCCCACTCAGCTTCGGTTAAGCCGAATTAGGCAAAAACCCGGCCAGTTCATTGCGCGGCTACCTGCGCCACATATCGGAATTTCAGTGTGATTCAGAATACCATGTCAAAAATTCTTGCCGGTTTCACCAGCCTTGGCCTGGCCATTGCCCCCATTGCTGCCCAGGCGCAGAATGCGGGCGGAGCTCAGGTGGGCAGTTCGCTCAACATTCCCGAGAACGCTACCCTGATGGGCAAAAGTGATCCAAACATGCGCCGCGCCACCGCGATGGTGAACGGCGCGGTGATCACCGGAACCGATGTGGACCAGCGCACGGCTTTGCTGGTGGCGGCATCAGAAGGCAATATTTCGGACGAGGAATTGCAGCGGGTGCGCGAACAGGTGCTTCGCAACCTGATCGACGAGACACTCAAGATCCAGGAAGCTACAGCCCAGGAAATCGTGGTCAGCCGGGATGAAATCAATCGCCGTTATGCCCAGGTCGCCGCACAGAACTTTGGTTCCGACACCGGCAAGATGGACACCTATCTGGCCAGCATCGGCTCCTCCGCCGATTCGCTGAAGCGGCAGATCGAAGGCGAGATGGCGTGGGAGCGACTCCAACGACGTGAAATCGCGCCCTTCGTCAATGTGTCCGAAGAAGAGGTCCGCGAATTGCTAACCCGGATGGAAGAATCGCGCGGGACCGAAGAATACCGGATCGGGGAAATCTTCCTCGCTTCAACCGCCGCCACGCGGGACGCTACACTCGAAAACGCGCGCCGGATTGTCCAGCAATTGCAGCAGGGCGGCAGTTTCGTGGCCTATGCGCGCCAGTTCTCCGATGCCTCCACCGCGGTGGTTGGCGGCGATCTCGGCTTTGTCCGTCTGGAAACCCTGCCCGCAGAAATGCAGACTGTCGCGCGCGGCATGTCGGTTGGCCAATTGGTTGGGCCGTTCGAAATTCCGGGCGGGTTCGAAATCGTGTACCTGATTGACAAGCGGCAGATCCTGATGGCCGATCCCCGCGATGCGGTGCTCAGCCTCAAACAGATCGCAATTTCCTTCGAACCAGGCGTGTCCGAAGCGGCGGCTGCCGGCCGGATCGACGAATTCGGCAAGGTTGTCCAATCGATGCGCGGATGCGGTGATGTGGACCGCGCCGCGTCGACGATCAACGCGACGGTTGTGGCAAATGATAGTGTGAAGGTACGGGATTTGCCGGAACAGTTGCAGCCAGCCTTGCTGGAATTGCAGGTTGGGCAGACAACACCGCCGTTTGGTTCGATTACCGATGGTGTCAGCGTATTAATGCTGTGCGGGCGCGACGATCCACGCGCGGGCAACACGCCCGACTTCGAACAGATGATGGGCCAGCTCGAAAACGACCGGATCGCCAAGCGCGCCCAGCGTTATCTGCGCGATCTGCGCAACGACGCCTATATCGAGTATAATTAATCTCGGCGCAGGTGCCGCCTCTCGCCCTATCGCTGGGTGATCCGGCAGGCATCGGTCCGGAGCTGATCGCGGCAGCGTGGACTGTGAGGGAGACCGGGCACTTACCCGCCTTCTTCGCGGTGGGCGATGTCCAGGTTCTGTCCGCCGCCGCGGCCAGTCGCGGGATTGACCTGCCGATTGCGCAGATTTCCGATCCGAAAGAAGCCGCGGAGGTTTTTTCCAGCAGCCTGCCGGTGCTCGAATTGGCGGACGTTGGATTACTCTACACCCCAGGCTCACCAAACCGCGATGGCGCGGCGCTGGCGCTTGCCTCGCTGAAGCATGCTACGCAGCTGACGCTATCCGGAAAAGCCAGCGCCATGGTGACCGGACCGATTGCCAAGTCCCTGCTGGCGGAGGTCGGTTTCAACTTCCCCGGCCAGACCGAATTCCTCGCCCACGCCTGCAACCTGCCAGCGCAGGACGCGGTGATGATGCTCGCCGGACCTCAGCTGCGTACCGTGCCACTGACCGTGCACTGTGCGCTGGCCGATGTGCCGGGTCTGCTAAGTATCGAACTGATCTGCCACCGCGCCCGGATTACAGCTGCGGCATTGCAGCGCGATTTCGGGATCGCCAACCCGCGCCTCGCCATTGCCGGACTCAACCCCCACGCAGGCGAGGACGGTAAATTCGGCGGCGAGGAACAACGTATCATCGTCCCCTCCATCGCTATCTTGCGTGCTGAAGGCATCGACGCCACCGGTCCCCATCCCGCCGATGCTCTGTTCACAGCCCGGGCACGCCCGACCTATGACGCGGCGCTGTGTATGTATCACGATCAGGCGCTGATCCCATTGAAGGCGCTCGATTTCGACGCCGGAGTGAACGTGACGCTAGGCCTGCCGATTATCCGCACCAGCCCCGATCACGGCACCGCGTTCGGCATTGCAGGCAACGGCGCGGCCGATCCAGGCGCGACCATCGCCGCGATCCGGATGGCGGGCGAGATGGCGGCGCGGCGGGCCGCCGCATAGTTACTCATTGCTTCGCATCGCTGGCAATGACGGTATAGGGGGGCTGTGAGCATGCCCGACCTCCCCCCATTACGCGAAGTAATCGCCCGCCACGGTCTCAGCGCGTCCAAGGCGCTGGGCCAGAATTTCCTGTTCGACGAACAATTGCTCGGCCGCATCGCTGCGATCCCGGGCGATTTGCATGGCAAGGCCGTGCTGGAAGTTGGCCCCGGCCCCGGCGGGCTGACCCGCGCGCTGCTCCGCGCCGGAGCCCGCGTGACCGCGATCGAGATGGACAGTCGCTGCCTTCCCGCGCTGGAGGAATTGTCGGACGCTTTCCCCGGCCAGTTACACGTAATCCAGGGCGATGCCTTGAAAATGGACCATGGCGAATTGATGGGCGGCGAGCCTTTCGCGGTCTTGTCAAACCTGCCCTACAACATCGGCACCGCACTGTTCGTGAAATGGCTCGGCGGAGAGGAATGGCCGCCGCAATGGACATCGTTGACGCTGATGTTCCAGCAGGAAGTGGCCCAGCGCATTGTCTCCGCTCCGGGCAGTTCCGCCTTCGGGCGGCTGGCGGTGCTGGCGCAGTGGCGCTCGACCGCGAAACTGGCGATGAAGGTCCACCGCAGCGCCTTCACCCCGCCGCCCAAAGTGATGAGCGCCATCGTCCACATCACCCCCGCCGCGATGCCGCACGGGGTATCCGCCAGGATTCTCGAATCGATTACCGCCGCTGCGTTCGGCCAGCGCCGCAAGATGCTGCGGCAAAGCCTCAAGGGCGTGCCGGGCGCGTTGGAGGCGCTGGACACGCTCGGCATCGAATCAACCCGCCGCGCCGAGACGCTCTTGGTCGAAGAATTTGTCGCAGTGGCGCGGCTACTCAGCTGACCCGGCAGGAATATCCGGAAAGAAATTCGGCCCCGCGCGTTCTACCAGCAAGGAGAATGATTATGGCCAAAGACGGCAACGAGCCCAAGAACAAGACCGACAAGAACCCCGCGCACCAGACCGGGATTGAAGACGGTTCTGTCCAGCGCAGCGGTGATTTCCCCAAGGGCACCGATACGCAGCGCGGTAGCGAAGGCGATACCCGGCGCGCCACCAAGGGTGCCCGCTAAACCAGCCTAACCATGTGGACCCGGGTCAAAGGCTGGCTCAGCCGCTCTTCTTCACCCGGCGCCACTGGTGCAGCAACGGTTCCGTATAACCGCTTGGTTGTTCCACACCCTTGAACACAAGGTCGCAGGCCGCTGTGAAGGCCACGCCGTCCCAATTGCCGGTCATCGGCTCGTAGGTCGGATCACCGGCATTCTGCGCGTCGACCTTGACCGCCATTCGCTTCAATGAATCCATTACCTGGTCTTTCGTGCAAACGCCATGGAGCAGCCAATTGGCCATGTGCTGCGATGAGATGCGCAAGGTCGCACGATCTTCCATCAGGCCGACATCGTGAATGTCGGGTACTTTGGAACAGCCCACTCCTGCATCGATCCAGCGCACGACATAGCCGAGCAAGCCTTGGGCGTTGTTGTCCAGTTCTTCGCGCACTTCCGCCTCGCTCCAATTGGTGCCTTCGGCCAGCGGGATAGTCAGCAGCAGGTCGAGGCCGGGAACATCGCCAAGCCCCTTCTGCACTTCGAACACATTGAGTTGGTGGTAATGCAGCGCGTGCAGCGTGGCGGCGGTTGGCGAAGGTACCCAGGCAGTGTTCGCGCCCGCCTTCAGGTGGCCGATTTTTTCCTTCATCATCTGGCCCATCAGATCGGGCGCGGCCCACATGCCCTTGCCGATCTGCGCCTTGCCCGAAAGCCCGTGGCGCAGGCCGATCCCGACATTACGCGCCTCGTAAGCGGTCAGCCAGGTGCTGGTCTTCATCGCGCCTTTGCGCATCATCGGACCCGCCTGCATCGAAGTATGCATCTCATCGCCTGTCCGGTCGAGGAAGCCGGTGTTGATGAACACGATCCGGTCGCGCACGGCATGGATGCATGCACCCAGATTGGCACTGGTGCGGCGTTCTTCGTCCATCACGCCAACCTTGACGGTGTGGCGCGGCAGTTGGAACATATCCTCAACAGCGTTGAACAACTCATTGGTAAATGCGCATTCTTCCGGACCGTGCATCTTGGGCTTCACGATGTAGATGCTGCCCATGCGAGAGTTCGAATATTTGCCCAACCCCTTTACATCATGTGCCCCGATGGCGCTGGTGATGACCGCATCCATGATGCCTTCGGGCACATCGCTACCGTCCGGCAATCTGATTGACGGATTGGTCATCAAATGGCCGACATTGCGCACGAACAACAGGCTGCGACCGGGCAACGTCGCTTCGATTCCGTCATCATCGGTGAAGCGCTTGTCGCCCACCAGCTTACGAGTGAGCGTTTCGCCGCCCTTCTCGAAACTTTCCTCCAGATCGCCGCGATTGACACCCAGCCAGTTGCGATAGGCGAGCAATTTGTCTTGCGCGTCCACCGCCGCAACCGAATCTTCCAGATCGACAATAGCCGTCAGAGCGGATTCGAGAACGATATCGGAAATGCCGGCCGGGTCGTTTCGGCCGATCTCGCTCGTCGATTCAAAGATAACTTCGATGTGCAAACCGTTGTTCTGAAATAGTAAACCGCGGTCAGTCTTGCCAACAAACTGGCCTTGGTCGACCAGCTTCCCATCGTGCTCCCCTGCAATGTCGCTCCAGCTCTGGTCCACCAGCGGCAGCGCCATGTCGAGAAAGGCACGGCCAGCGGCAATCACCGCCGAACCGCGGTTCGGATCATAACCGGCGATCTTGGCCACGGGCGCGTTTTCCAGCGCGTCGGTGCCGTAGAACGCATCATACAGGCTGCCCCAGCGCGCGTTGGCAGCGTTGAGCAGGAAGCGTGCATTCAGTACCGGCACCACCAATTGCGGCCCGGCCATGGTGGCAATTTCCGGATCGACATTTTCGGTACCGATGGTGAAATCCGCCGGTGCAGGGACCAGATAGCCGATGTCATGCAGGAATGCGCGGTACGCCTCTGAATCGTGGGGCTGGCCGCGCCGTTCGATATGCCAGGCGTCGATCTTCGTCTGCAATTCGTCCCGCTTGGCCAGCAGCGCGCGGTTACGCGGCGCGAATTTGCCCAGCAGATCGGCAAAGCCCTGCCAGAATGCAGCGGGATCATGTTCCAGCGGTGCGAGCACTTCCTGCTCGACAAAACCGGCCAGGGCGCCGTCAACCTGAAGTCCGGCGCGCGTTTCGAAATTGCTCATAAATCCTACCCGTATCGTTCACGCAGGCGAGTAGCCGCATGATATGTGAAAGCCAAATGTTTCCCGGGGAGGAGGGCGTCCTATGGCCTGCGCACCGCCCGATTGCAACGCTTTAGGCCGATGTCATCGGGCAATATTCTGCTGTCGGGCTTGGCCACGCGCGTGGGCAGGTCTAGGGATCGTTTCAGATGACACAATTGGATCAAAATAGAACCGCGTTGATCGAACAGATCGATCAGGATGCCATGCTGTCGCAGGCGCAGGCATGGAGCGAGATCAACACCGGCACCGCCAATCTGACGGGGCTGGCCGAACAAGCGGCCTTGCTCGCCGATGCCTTTTCAGCCCTGCCCGGCGCGGTGGAGCTGGTTGATCCGGCTCCGGTTACCGGGATCGATGCCAGCGGCGCGGAATTCGAGAAACCACACGGACAGCATATGGTGCTGCGCGTTCGGCCGGATGCGGCGCGGCGGCTGCTGTTTACCGGCCACATGGACACGGTGTTTCCCGCAGATCACTCGTTCCAGACGCAGCAATGGTTGGATGATGTGACGCTGAATGGGCCCGGTCTGGCGGATATGAAAGGCGGGATCGCCGTGATGCTCCACGCTTTGCACGCGCTGGAGGCGGCAGGCGAGGGTGCCAACATTGGCTATGATGTGCTGATCAATGCGGATGAGGAAACCGGTTCGCTGTCATCATCCGCGCTGATCGAGCAGCTGGCGCGGGGTAAATATGCCGCGCTGACCTATGAACCCTCTGCCCTGCCCGATGGCACACTCGCCCATGCGCGCGGCGGCACCGGAAATTATTCCGCGATCATCACGGGCAAATCCGCTCATGCTGGGCGCAACCCGCAAGACGGGCGCAATGCGATTGTCGCGGCGGCGATGCTGGTTATGGGGTTGAAGGCTCTGGAAACCTCTGAATGCCCGGTCAATCCGGCCAAGATCGAAGGCGGCGCAGCGAATAATGTGGTGCCGGACAATGCGGTCGTGCGCTTCAATATCCGCCCCAAGGAACCGTCCGCGGGGGAGAAGTTCGAAGCCGGATTGCAAGCGCTGATGGGCGAAATCCGCCAGTCGCATGACGTTTCCATCCATTTGCATGGCGGCGTTACCCGCCCACCCAAGCCGGTGGACCGGCAAGCGCAGAAACTGTTTGATCTGGTTCGGACATGCGGCGCGCTGCTGGGTCAGCAAATCGGCTGGCAGTCCACCGGCGGTGTTTGCGATGGCAACAATATCGCCGCCTGCGGAGTGCCGGTGGTCGACACCATGGGGGTACGCGGCGGCGCGATCCACAGCCCGCAGGAATTCTTGATTGTACCATCCTTGAAAGAGCGCGCTGCCTTGTCGGCGCTGGTTCTGACACGCCTAGCTTCCGGAGACGAACTTTGACCTTCCGCCTGCGCGCCGCGCGTTCCGACGATCTCGAACCGCTGTATGAAATGGCCAAGCTGACCGGCGGCGGGTTCACCAATTTGCCGCCAGACCGCGCCGCATTGGGTGCGAAACTGGAACGGGCCACCGTTGCCTTTGCCCGCGAAGACGATGCACTGCAGGACGAGCAATTCGTGCTGGTGCTGGAAAATTCGGCGACCGGCGATGTGCGCGGGACCTGCCAGATATTCACCAAGGTGGGCCAGCAATGGCCGTTCTATTCCTACCGGATGACCACGCTAACCCAGCATTCGCAGGAACTGGACCGGACAGTGCGCGCGGAAATGCTCAGCCTGACGACAGATCTGGAAGGTGCCTCCGAAGTTGGCGGCCTGTTCCTCCATCCGAACGAACGCGCGGGAGGGCTGGGCATGTTGCTGGCGCGCAGCCGATACCTGTTCATCGCCATGCATCGTGCACGCTTTGCCGACCGGATATTGGCCGAATTGCGCGGTATTATCGACGACCGGGGCGGATCACCGTTCTGGGACGGCGTTGCCGGGCGGTTCTTTGGAATGACCTTTCAGGAAGCCGATTATTTTAACGCCATCAACGGCAACCAGTTCATCGCCGATCTGATGCCCAAGCATCCGGTCTATATCGCGATGCTGCAGGAAAGCGCGCGCAGCGTCATCGGCCTGCCCCACCCCACCGGCCGGGCGGCGATGCGGATGCTGGAAAATGAAGGTTTCGCCGCAGAAGGCTATGTCGATATTTTCGACGGTGGCCCCACGATGACTGCACGTACCGACAATGTGAAAAGTATCAAGGAAGCCAAACCGGCGGAGCTGGCGGGGATCGATCTGGTCAAGGGCGAACGGGCGCTGGTGGCGACCGGGCGGCTGGCCAATTTCCGCAGCAGCTACGGCGCACGGGAATCACATGAGGACGGAACAATTGCGCTGGATGCGCGCGCTGCCGATGTGCTGGATGTAAAGCCGGGCGACACCGTGTGGAGCGTCGCGCGATGAGCCAGGTGGAGATCAATTTCGACGGTATCGTTGGCCCGTCCCACAATTATGCGGGCCTCAGCCTCGGCAATCTGGCGGCCACCAAGAGCGCGGGCGCTACCTCCTATCCCCGCGCCGCCGCGCTGCAGGGGCTGGGGAAAATGCGCGCCAACATGGCGCTCGGGCTGACGCAGGGGTTCTTCCTACCGCTTCCCCGCCCCAACACTGGTTGGCTGGACACATTGGGCGCAGACGAGACTATCGATCCGCGCCTCGTCGCCGC
>JBFEKH010000064.1:0-11182 GCA_041552775.1 Allopontixanthobacter sp. | reverse complement strand
TTCTTCCAGGACCTTGCAGGCGCGGTTGACCGCGACCTTGTCCATCAGGGTCAGCTCGGTCAGGTCGCGCTGGGTCAATGGACCGTTGGCACCGAGGACCGCCATCACCCGCCATTCAGTTACTTTCAGACTGAATTGGCTGCGATACACCTCTGCAATGCGGTTGCTGACCGCGTTCGAGGTGATCGAAAGCTGGTAAGGCAGGAATTCGGCAAGGCTCAGCGCCTGAGACGGTTTATCTGACATCTCCGCAATTCCTACCTAAAGCGCGCCGGAACACAAGATATGGGCATTGCCGTGACGCTGGATAAGTCCGGCGCTATTCGTAGCCGGGTTCGTCCCACCACGGGTAAAAGTCCGGCATATTACGCGATACCTTGCCCGGAAATTCGGGAGGCCGCTTCTCGAGAAAGCTCTCGATGCCTTCCTGGGCATCTGCGCCTTTGGACAGGCGGAAAATCGACCGGCTATCGACCCGGTGGGCCATCATCGGGTGGTCGGCAGCCGACAATCGCCACAACATTGCGCGGGTCATCGCAACCGATACGGCGCTGGTATTGTCAGCAATTTCAAGCGCCATGCCGCGCGCGGCATCCAGCAACTCCGCCGCAGGGTGAACGGACCGGACCAGGCCACCGCGCAGCGCCTCCTCCGCATCAAACACACGCCCGGTTATGCACCACTCCAGTGCCTGGCTGATCCCGACAATCTTCGGCAGGAACCAACTCGATGCCGCCTCGGGCACGATCCCGCGCCGGGCAAACACAAAGCCGTAACGCGCCGTGTCTGCAGCCAGCCGGAAATCCATCGCCAACTGCATGGTCGCACCGATGCCGACAGCAACCCCGTTACAAGCGGAAATCAGCGGCTTCGTCGATTGAAACAGCCTCAGCGTCAGCCGCCCGCCGCCATCGCGCACGCTCTCGTCGGACAAATCATCTACCGGATCATCGCTGGAAAACGGCCCGCCGCCGCCCTCGGGTGTCAGATCGGCCCCGGCACAAAAAGCTCGCTCGCCCGCCCCGGTGAAAATGACCGCACGGACCGCATCGTTCCCGTCAGCCATATCCATCGCAGCACAAATCTCGCCCATCATGTGACGGGTGTAGGCATTCATTTTTTCCGGACGGTTGAGCGTGATGGTGGCCACCGGCCCATCGATTTCAAATTTGATCTGGGTAAAATCGCCCATCACGCTCTCCTTATCCGATTTGCGCCAATTGGATCAGCGGGGGGCCATCCGGATAGCACCGTCAAGGCGAACATCTTCGCCGTTGAAATAGCCATTGTCGATCATGGCCAGCGCCAGTTTGGCATATTCTTCGGGATAGCCGAGACGCTTGGGGAACGGCACGGATGCCGCTAGGGCATCCTTCACCTGCTGCGGCGCGGCGTTCATCAAGGGCGTATTGAAAATGCCCGGCAGGATCGTGTTTACCCGGATCCCTTCACTCATCAGGTCGCGCGCGATCGGCAGGGTCATGCCGACCACTCCGCCCTTTGATGCGGCATAGGCAGCCTGGCCCATCTGGCCATCTTCGGCAGCGACGCTGGCGGTATTCACGATCGCGCCGCGCGCGCCGTCTTCCAGCGGATCAAGAGTGAGCATACCGGCCGCCGACTTGGCGATGCAGCGGAATGTGCCCACCAGATTGATCTGGATGATGAAGTTGAACGCATCG
The DNA here is from genome assembly GCA_041552775.1 of Allopontixanthobacter sp. Classification (GTDB taxonomy): domain Bacteria; phylum Pseudomonadota; class Alphaproteobacteria; order Sphingomonadales; family Sphingomonadaceae; genus Allopontixanthobacter. The sequence goes on along the minus strand of JBFEKH010000064.1, from coordinate 9,500 downwards.
AGCGGGAAGTGCTTGATCGAGCCATCGGTCTTGGACCGACTGGCGGTTTTGATCGCATTGCCCACACCCGCGCAATTCACCAGAATGCGTTCCTGGCCGTGGGCTTCGCGTGCCTTGGCGAAACCGGCATCGACCGACGCATCATCGGTGACATTCACCTCGCAGAAAATTCCGCCGATTTCCTCAGCGACCTTCTTGCCTTTTTCTTCCTGCAGGTCGAAAATCGCTACTTTTACGCCTTTGGCGGCCAGCGCGCGTGCGGTGGCTTCGCCCAGACCGGAAGCTGCGCCGGTTACGACGGCTGCGGTTGTGTTATCCAAAAACATTATCTGAAATCCTCTTGCATTTTAACTTTGAATTGAAGCCCGAAAAAGGGGCGATCTAGAATGCTTCAACGATGGTGACATTGGCCACGCCGCCACCCTCGCACATGGTTTGGAGGCCGTATTTCTTGCCGCGTGCCTTGAGCGAATGCAGCAACGTAGCCATTAGTTTGGTACCGGACGCACCGAGCGGATGCCCCAGCGCAATCGCGCCGCCATTGACGTTCAGCTTCGCCGGATCGGCGCCGGTATGCTTCAGCCATGCCAGCGGCACAGACGCGAACGCTTCGTTCACTTCGAACAGGTCGATGTCGTTGATCGACATGCCGGCCCGCTGCAATGCGCGGTCGGTCGCGAACAGCGGTTCCTCAAGCATGATCACCGGATCGCCCGCCGTGACGGTCAGATTGTGAATGCGTGCCATCGGGGTCAGACCGTGGTCCTTCAACACTCGCTCCGACACGATCAGCGCCGCGCTGGATCCGTCGCAGATTTGGCTTGCGGATGCGGCAGTGATCCTGCCCTTCTCGCTCAGCAATTTGACCGAAGCGATGCTTTCCAGTGTCGCGTCAAAGCGAATGCCCTCGTCCACAACATGCTGCTGCTCGCCTTCGGGAGTGTCGATAGTAATCGGCACGATCTCCGCGCCGAATGCACCAGCGTTCGTGGCAGCGATTGCGCGCAGATGGCTTTCATAGGCAAACCGGTCGAGGTCGTCCTTGGTCAGGCCGTGCTTGTCGACGATCATCTCTGCGCCCATGAACTGGGACCACATGATGCCGGGATATTTCTCCTCCAGACCGGGAGATTTATACATCCCCAGTCCTTCCTTCATATGGAAGCTGGCGGTGGAGCCCATCGGAACGCGGCTCATGCTTTCGATCCCGGCAGCGATCACTACGTCCTGCGTGCCGGACATCACCGCCTGCGCCGCGAACTGGATCGCCTGCTGCGATGAGCCGCACTGCCGGTCAATCGTGACCGCCGGGGTCGATTCGGGCAGCAGCTTGCTCGCCAGCACTGCATTGCGGCCGACCTGCATTGCCTGTTCGCCCGCCTGGCTGACGCAGCCCATGATCACATCTTCTACCGCAGCCGGATCAATCCCGCTGCGGGCAAGTAACGCGTCGAGCGAAGCCGCCGCCAGATCGACCGGATGCACCCCGGCCAGCCGCCCGCCCCTTCGCCCGCCAGCAGTCCGGACAGCATCGACAATATAGGCTGTGGTCATGGCATTTCTTCCGCAAAAGCTGTTGGGGTGGTGATTCCATGTTCGGGTAGGATGGGTCTTTCTGGCAGTCAAGCAGGACGGCGGACGCACAACCTTGCCAGTGGCCACTTGCCATTCTCCAGCCCACGCTTGTAGGACGAGAGCCTGTCTTAACCTAGCGAGTGCGCGTCCTACCTGCCATGGCCAAGAAACTATTCGAGATTAATCCTGAACTTGATCGCCGCGCGTTGGCAGAGGAATTTGCGGCACATTCGCGGGTCCAGATACGAGATGTTTTGACCGAGGAAACGGCGAAGGAAATTCGCAATATTCTTGCCACTTCGACCCCCTGGGGCATCGGCGTCCAGGCCGGGGCTGCCGATCCGCCCGGTCCGCAGGCATTGCGATCCGATGAAATTGCCGCTGCTGCAGGCCGCAGCAAACTGCAGGAGCTCGCAGGGGCAAGCTTCCAAGCTGCCGGCGCAGGCGATTATGCGTTTCTTTATGCCCGTTATTCTCTGCTTGAAGGCTTTCTGGGGAAATGGGACGAAGGCGGGCCGCATGACTTGTTGCTGGAATATCTGAATACGCCGGAATTTATCTCGCTCGCCGCCGATGTCACTGGGGAAACCGGGCTGGTTAAGGCAGATGGCAACGCAACCCTGTTTGGACCCCAGCATTTCCTCGCACACCATATCGACAGCCATGTCGCGGAAGGTTGGCGCGTGGCCTACGTACTCAATATGACCATCGACGAATGGAAGCCTGACTGGGGCGGTTATTTAAATTTTTTCGATGCTGACGGTGACGTGGTGCAAGGGTTCCGCCCACGGTTCAACTCGCTGAACCTGTTCATCGTGCCGCAGCCGCACTCGGTAAGTTTTGTGCCGCAATTCGCGCCCATTGGCCGCTATGCGATTTCGGGCTGGCTGCGGGACCGGTGAACACGCAATGACCGGAATTTCCGCGAAAGAATGGCGCCAGCGCGCCCAGGCAGCCGAACAGTCAGGAAATGTAGCCCAAGCCTTGGCCATCCTTGAGCAAGGCGTAGCAGCCCTGCCCGAGGACGCGGCGCTAGCAAATTCTGCCGGAAATATCGCGATGCGCTCCAAAAATTTCAGCGCAGCAGTCAGGTTGTTTCAAACAGCGGTTCAGCATGCCCCTGATGTGCTTGAATTTTCGCTCAATTGCGCGATTGCTCTCTCGCGGATGGAGCGGTTTCGCGAAGCTGTGGCAGCCTTGCTGCCCTTCGCCGAAGAGGGGGCTAAGGTTACCCGCTATTGTTCTGTGCGGGCCTTGGCAGAGCGCGGCTCGGGTAATCTTGCCGAGGCGGCGTCGTGGTTTGACCGCTGCATTATCCTCGACCCGAAACATCCCCGCGCGCTGCATGGCCGCGCATTGCTGGCGCTGCAGCGGGGTGAGCGCGATACGCTGTCTCGCTACGACCAAGCGCTAGCGGTCACCAGCAATGATGCGGAATTATGGCTTGGCCGTGCGCAGGCACTGGACATTGCCGGCGACACAGACGGGGCGCGGGAGATTGCCGAGCTATTGGTGCAGCAGGCTCCGCAATGGCTCGACGGCCTGCAGTTTCTGGCGCAGTTGAGGCTGGCGGCGGGGGAGCCTGATTTTACTGCACATTATGACAGCGCCATGCAGCGTGTACCGCAGGATTTCAACATCCCCATGGCGCTGTGTATGGTATTGGCAGGGCTCGATTTAAATAAAGACGCAGCAGCAATCGCAAGCAGGGCTCGGGCGCAATTTCCGCATATCGAGCAGTTTGCCCTGCTCGAGGCCGTTTACTCGGGCGCAGCGGGCGAAGATGATCACGCAGATGCGTTGTGGAGCACCATTTCGGTAAAGAATAGCGAGGAGCGGCTGCATCTGGCCCGTCACCGGCTGCGACGGGGCGACGTTGATCGGGCCGGGATCTTGCTTGATCGGACATTAAAGGAGCACCCCGGGTCTGTTTCCGCATGGGCGTTGATGAGCGTAGTGTGGCGCCTTACTGAAGATCCGCGGGAGGAATGGCTCCATATGCAGCACGGGCTAATCAGTTTTTTGCCGCTGCAGGATGCCGAACATATCTTGCCGCCTGCCATCAAGCAGCTTCATCGATTGCACGATGTGTCCGCCCAACCACTTGGGCAATCGCTGCGGGGCGGGACCCAGACCCGGGCGCTGCTGTTCGACCGAACCGAGCCAGAATTTTCTGCTTTGCGCGGTGCAATTCTTGCGACCATCGCAAACTATCGAGCGTCATTGCCGCGCCGCGATGTTAGCCATCCGGTTCTGCGCCATCTTGATACTCCGTGGAATATCGCCGGATCATGGTCGGTGCGATTGGCAGGCGGCGGTGACCAGCACGCATCGCATATTCATCCCCTCGGGATGCTGTCATCTGCTCTCTACTGTGAAAGTCCCCTTGAAGGTGACGCAGACCCCAATTCCGACCCTCAGGCTGGTTGGCTTGAACTCGGCCGGCCGCCCGTGGATTTGAAGGTAGATCTTGAACCGATCGCCGCGTTTCCCCCACGCGCTGGCCATTTGGCGCTATTCCCCAGCACACTTTACCACGGCACGCGTCCATTTACGCACGGTCGCCGCATGACCGTTGCTTTCGACGTGACGCCAGCACAGGAAAAACTATGAACAAACGCGACGAAGCTACGGCATGGGGTGATTTCTGGGCTGCCGACGTGAAATCGCAGGCTGGCTGCCTTCCCGCCGGATACATCGGCATCGACGCTGCCCAGGCGAGAGAATGGACGGCGTTTGCCAAGACGCTGCCGCCAAAGCCTCGCGTGCTGGACCTCGCAACTGGTGACGGACGGGTGATGCGCTGGATATTGCTAGCAAGGCGCGAGGCAAAGCTGACCGGCATTGATCTTGCGCCGCAGCTTCCCGCCCCGCCCAAAGGGACGAAAGTGCGCGCTGGCGTTTCGATGGAGCAGCTGCCATTTCATGATGGTGCGTTTTGCGCCGTCACTAGCCAGTTCGGCTTTGAATATGGCGATACTGCTGCAATCTCGGCTGAAATTGTCCGGGTCTTGTCGCCTAATGGGCAGCTAGCCATTCTAACGCACCGACAGGATGGCCCCATTCTCGCGCATAATCTAGAGCGCCGGAAGCAGTTGCAATGGGTTCTGGAGGATCAGCAATTGATTGAACTGGCCAAACGCAGTCTGTCGCTGCGAGTTGCCGGTATTTCTGCGGTGCCGGTCAGGATTTCCCAGGCGCCGGCAGAAGGCGCGCGTCTTTTCGGAGCCAATTCTGCTGCTTGGGAAATTGCCGAAGCGGTGCGTCAGTCGCTAGGACTGGGGCAACGCGATACGGCAGCAAATGTCAGTAGATTGCTCGACCAGATTGCGGCCAAGGCAGCGAACGAGCAAGGGCGGATTGCATCGCTGGAGACAGCATGCGCGCGAACGGCTGACGAACCCGAATTCTTGCGCGCCATCGCATCTGGCGGACTGACCCAGTCGAGCATCGAACCGGTTGCAGAAGCAGAGGGTGCTCCCCCGTTCGCGGATTTCCGGATCTTCACTCGCACAATCTGATCGCAACTGGGGCCCATTGGTCCCTCGACGCCTGACGATACGCCGCTCAGGTTCCAATTCAATTCATTCTACGAAAATTGGCCATGAAAAAGGGCGGCGAACCCGAAGGTTCGCCGCCCCATTTTCATGACGCCTTGCGGCAATCGTAAGTTAGAACTTCATTTTCGCCGAAACGAAGAAGTCACGACCCAGAACATCAAACGTGCTCGGGTATGTATTGGCCTGTTCCTGGTTATCGCCAAGCAACGTGCCGTTATTTGCATTTGAGACTTCGCCAGCAGCATTGAACTCGGGGCTCATTGGCAGCTTGTCGAAGATATTGTTGACACCAAACGTCAGGGTCAAATTCTCGTTCGCTTCAAATGACATGGTCAGATCGAAGAGATCATAGGCTGGGATGCGTTCGACACCATTGAAGTCCGAATACAACACCGCAATATCTTCATCGTCAACTGCACTCAGGTGACGCCAGCGGAGCGAAGTGGTCAACGGACCATCAATGAACGAAGCACGGCTTGTCCATTTGAAGGAAGGCGTTGGCTCACCGCAACGGCCGCCGAACTTACCAGCACATTCTACCGTATCATCAACACCAACAACTGGCGTGACGAACGCACGATCGGTCCAGGTACCCAGGAACGACAGGCTAACCCGCTGTTCACCGGTGTCGGTGAGCAGAGAGAACGGAATTGTCGTCGTGTAGTTGGCTTCCAGATCGACGCCGCTAACACCGAGGCTCGAAATGTTGGCCGTCGAAATCAATGGTGGATTATCCACCACGATCGCGCCGTCACCATTACGAACTCCGCGGAAGGCGTCGCAAGCAGCGCTGGTTGGATCGGCAATAGTCACGAAGCAGAGGTCGAACGCACCCTGTGGGCTGCCGCCAACAGACGCGATCGCATTGTCGATCGTGATGTCGAAATAATCGGCAGTCAGAGTGAAGCCGGGCAGGAAGCTCGGCTGAAGGACGATACCTGCGGTGAAGCTGTCCGAAGTTTCTTCTTCCAGGTTCGGGTTACCACCGAAGAGAGCTGGAATCTGCGCGTTCGGCTGAACGATCAGACCCTGGCCCACATTACCGGCAGGAACACCAAGTGCGATGCAGGTAGCGCGGGTTGCAGCAACAGCACCCGTACCAGCGTTTGCGCATGGATCAACGACACCTGGGAAGCCGATTGCCTGGCCCTGGAACAGTTCGGCGACGTTCGGAGCACGAACGGCACGCTGATACTGCCCACGGAAGGTCACGTCAGCGATAGGCGAGAACTCGACACCACCTGCGTAGGTGTAAGTCGTGCCGACAGCTTCAAGTGAATAATCGGAGATACGACCAGCGCCGGTCAGCGACAAACGTGTACCGCCATCCGTTTCGAAGATCGGCACGTTCAATTCGCCGAATACTTCCTTGACGTTGTAGCTACCCTCGGTCGCATCACCGGCATTGAAGCCGATCACATCGCCCGAAGAAAGCGCAGTGTCGGGCAGGAACTCGGAACCGACCTTGCGGTATTCGGCACCGATTGCGAAGCCGATTGGTGACGCACCGCCGATTGCAAAGTCACCGAACGTACCCGAAATCACGCCACTGGCGACCTGAGTCGTCGAGACATCGCCGTTCTGTGCCTGGATCGAGATCTGGTCGATCGAAGTTTGCGAAAGCTGGCCAAGACCGAAGATATTGATCGCCGCATCGGTCCCGTCGAGACCGCGCTGGAATGCCGAGCGGGAAATGTTACCCGCCTGGATGTTGGCGTTCCGGGTCCGCGCATACATGTAATATGCATCGTAGTTGACCGTTTCGGTGATCCCGCCGCGAACACCGCCCAAGACGCGGAAAGCGTTACGTTCGTCGAGGCTGTTGCGCGAACCACTTTCAATCGTACGACGGTTGATTGCCGTGCTGATCACGCCAAGCTGCGCGGCAGGAAGCGCCGAAAGGCCGTTTGCAACGCGTTCTGCACTGGCAGCCGCTTCACGCTGATCGATGATGTTCAGTTCGTTAATTACAGCAGCCGACAGGAACGGCGAAACTGCTGCAATGTTCACGTTGAACGTGCCGGTAACCGGTGTTGCAGCGAGTTCTTGTGCCACGCGGTTGTTGACGAAAGAAACTTCCGTGTATGCCGTGTGTCCATCAGAGAATTCGTAATCCGCATAGCCACCGATCAAGTAGCGTTCCTGGGGAAGCTGCAGATAGTTGGCAGGTGCATAGTTGTACGAATTGCCCGCGGTAGGGGTCGCAACGCCCGGCGTACGGAACAGGCCGTCATCCAGGACCAGACCAGCACCGATTGGGCGTGTGACTGCGGCTTCGCCAGGATCTGTTCTGTCGCCGTCTCCGTTGAGATCGATTGCGTTCCGCACAGTGGCAGTACCTGGGACGTTTACACGACCTTCAGGTGGCGTGCCGGATCCGAAGCGCTGCAGCGGGGCATCGAAGCTTTCACCGCCTAGCGCGAAGTTGGAGAACTTACGACCGGACTGGAAGATCGGCTTGCGGTTGTAATATTCGGCGAAGACAGTTGCACTGCCGCGACCATCGTCAAACGAGGTGCCGATTGCGCCGTGAACTTCGTAACGGGCGCCGTCGCCACGTTCGGTCAGATTGTACTGGCCGCCCAATTCAATGCCGTCGACCTGCTTCAAACGGAAGTTGACGACACCAGCAAGCGCGTCGGAACCGTATACAGCGGAAGCACCGCCGGTGACGACGTCTACCGAGTCAATCAGGAAGGAAGGGATGGTGTTCAAATCGACGATCTGGTTGGTGTCGTAGGACATCCAGCGACGGCCATTGACCAGAACGAGGGTGCGCGGCGTGCCCAAACCACGAAGGTTCAGCGTCGATGCACCGGTGCCGGGGTTGTTCGAAAATGACGTTGTGCCAGGAATGACCTGCGGGAGCGTGTTGATCACGTTCTCGACGTTGACCGTACCTGAAAGTTCGAATTCTTCTGCGTTGACAACTGCCACTGGAGCGGCTGATTCGACGTTGCGGCGCTGAATGCGCGAGCCGGTAACAACAATGAAATTGTCTGGGCCAACAGCGGGCTCAGCCTGTACTGCTGTATCGTTATCGGTTGTTTGCGCTACAACAGGTGTAGCAATCATGGCACCGGCCATGACGGTGCCTGCGAGAAGTGCAGACTTGTTAAAACGGTAGGACATTCCATTCCCCTTGTGGATGAGCGCCACTGCGGCGCCCATTTTGTGTGAAGATTGCGTATCAGGCAGTAGCCCGAATTTGGCCCCTCTATGAGAGTGACTGGGCCACTTCAATCACATCAAGCCCTTTCAGATGACATGTTGCAGCGAGTGTGTCATTCCAGTTACAGTTGGAACCAGTCCGGACCTGTGGCAATCAGCCGCTGAAATCCATGCGAATGCACTATCAAGGAACACCGTGATGCTTCATCCCTACATCCGCAATTGCCGGAACATCCTTTTCATCGGCGCCGCGCTCGGCGCTGCCTCGACCGCTTACGCGCAAGATGAGATTGCCCAGCCCAGCGAATTCGAGGCGCTCAAATTGTGCCGTGCGATATCCGGTAATGCAGAGCGGCTTGCCTGTTTCGATAACGCGGTCGGTGTCGTCGTTGCGGCACAGGAAAGTGGCGAGTTAAGGATTGTCGACAGGGAAGCGGCCAAGCAGACCCGGCGCCGTTTATTTGGCTTCACGCTGCCGGATATCGGCCTGTTCGGAGACGGCAAGGTCGGCGATGAAAAGCAACTTGATATGCTGGAAACGACAATAACCAGCGTCCGTCAGATTCGCGGAAATGTCTGGACTTTTCAAACGAAAGAGGGTGCTGTTTGGCAAATCAATAACGCCCCGTCGCGGCTTTACTCAATGAAACCGGGCCAGAGCGTTATTTTCAAAAAGGCATCACTCAACAGCTATTTCATCAGGATCGACGGGCAGACCGGAGTCAAGGGAACACGGATCGGCTAAGCTTTCGCACTTCCTTCAATAGCCCTCACCTCATGTCCTGCCGGGGCAGTCGATCACTGAGCCGGCCGCGGTAGTTGAAATTCATGGCAACAGACGCTTTATCATTCGCGAGCCCGGTGTGGATTCCGCACAGCATCGACTTTCAATCGGGCGAGGCGTTACTGTTGCAGTTTCCAGCCAGTGCGTTCTCGGGGGCCGGCTTCCTTGCCGATTACACTCCGGAAACTACTCTCGATTCCGCGACAATTTCGCTTGATGAGCTTACTGCCATGCGGCCCGCAACCGGGCCGCTGCATTTCATCTTCCATACGGCTTTTTGCCGCTCGACCTTGCTGGCGCGAGCACTGAATATCGGCGGAGTGGTTACGGGAATGAGCGAGCCTGGAATTATCGCCAGCCTCGCCAGCGCCGGGGATGCGGGGGCACGTTACATCGAACCGTGCCTGAAG
>JBFEKH010000063.1:0-11282 GCA_041552775.1 Allopontixanthobacter sp. | reverse complement strand
CATCGGCGAGTTCAGCGCGGCTGTTGATGCCGGCCACTTCGCCCGGATCGTCCGTCGTCACCACCGCGCTGTGACGGCCATCAGCATTGGCCACATTTACCACGTCGACGAGGTAATACTCGCCTTGCGCATTATTGTTGCAGACGCGCGCCAGCAGATCGAACATATCCGTCGCTTTCGCCGCCATCAGGCCGGAATTGCAGAGTAGGCAGGCGCGTTCTTCGTCGGTAGCGTCCTTATATTCGACCATCCGAGTGATCCGGCCCTGTTTATCGGCAATCACCCGGCCATATTGCAGCGCATCCTCAGGCTCGAAGCCCAAGACCACCAAGGCAGGGGCATCATCGGCATGCAGTCGGTCGAGCATCTTCTGCATCGTCGCCGCCCGAACGAACGGCACATCCCCGTACAGGATCAGCACATCGCCGGAAAAATCCGCCAATGCTGCCTGCGCCTGCTGCACTGCATGGCCGGTGCCGAGCTGCGGTTCCTGCAGGCAGGTGGCCGCGCGGCCGTCCAGAGCGCGTTCCAGCTGGTCGCTGCCCGCGCCCACTACGACCACCGTATGGGCTGGACGAAGTTCTTCCGCGGAGGCCATCAGATGATCGAGCATCGGGCGCCCGGCAATCGGATGGAGGACCTTGTGCAGGTCCGATTTCATGCGGGTGCCCTTGCCCGCGGCAAGGATGATGGTTGCGAGTTTGGTCATAAGTGAAGGCAATGCCACCAAAAGCTTGCGGTTTGAAGATGCATCCGTCACTCGGCCAGGAATGAATGACATTCCTTTCGATATAATCGGCTTCGATCTCGACGGTACGCTGCTCGACACCCACCGCGATCTGGGCGAGGCGGTGAACCATGCGCTGCAATTGGGCGGGTTCGATGCGGTCCCCGTGGCGCAGGTGGAAAGCCTGATTGGCGGCGGGGCGAAGATCATGCTGCGCGGGGCAATCGACGCGCAAGGCGGGCTGCCGGACAATGAATTCCGCCCCTTGTACAAGGCGCTGCTGGCTTTTTACGCGGAAAACAATGCGGTGCACACCTGCCCCTATCCCGGAGCGGAGGAAGCGCTAGACGAGCTGGCCGCACGGGACATCAAACTGGCGGTGGTCACCAACAAATTCGAAAGTTTCGCCACCACCATCCTCACCCAGCTAGGGCTGGCAGACCGGTTCGTGACCATCATCGGCGGCGATACGATGGGCAAAGGGCGCGCAAAGCCTGAACCCGATCCGATTTTCGAGGCAATCAGCCGCTGCGGCGGCGGGCGCTGCGCCTTCGTAGGCGACAGCACCTATGACATGGCCGCCGCCCGCGCAGCCAATGTCCCGGTGATCGCAGCGGGGTACGGTTATTGCGACAAGCCCGTCCATGAACTGGGCGCGGATGCGGTGATCGCCGGGTTCAACGAATTGATCCCGGCGCTCGCCAGACTTTGATCAGCGGTTAGAAATCGAACTGCGCTCGGACCCCGAAGGTGTCGACGCTGTAATCCCGATCGGTCCCCGCCACTATTGCCGCATCACTGTAATCATTGCGCCAGTAATTCGCCATGAAGCGGGTGTAATCGGTCGGCGTCCATACCATCGATACACCGTATGATTTCTGCGTCCCGCCAATGATGCCCGCATCATTGAGATCGAGGTAATCATACCGCGCATTGACCTGCACCGCACCAAGTCCGCCTTTGCCGACCGGGTTTTTCGGCTTGATCCGGTCGAACTTGCCGCCCTTGTAAGTCCGGCTGTCGCCGCCGGTCAGGAAATAGCCCACTTCCGCATAGCCGCCGAAGAATGTCGGATCAGTCAAAGCGCCGGGACGGCTGACCTGCTGCCAATAGGTTTCGCCGGTGGCATGGAACGGACCGTTGATGGCGATGAATTCAAGGCCGTAACCCAATTCACTTTCGCCGTTGATATTTCCGGTGTTCACGAACCGCGTATCGGTGAAGTGCACCTGCGGACGCTGGCGGTAACGGGCGCTGCTCTGCGCGTCGTTGAAATCACGGTAATGCAGCGACCCGCCGAGATGGAGCTGCGTGTTGCCCATCTTGGGAGCGAATACCACGCGGGCATCGCCGCCCCAGCTGTTGTTGCTGGCATCGAGATTGTCGATATTGTCGGTGAAGATACCGCCCTGCGCCACGATCGCGCCCTTGGCATATTCTGCAGACAATCCGACGCGGCGCTGGAAGCCGAAGGCATCGGTAAATGCCGCACGTTCCATGAAGCTGAGGAACCGGCTGCTGGTCAGTTCTTCCAGGCTCTGGAAATTGTTGTGCTGGCCGATAGCCAGACTGACGCCGCCTGCATCGTATCCCAGGATCGCATCGGTGACTTCGACACTGTTATCGGCGAATTCAAATTCCATCTTGTAATCGAAACCGCCCGGAATATCGCCCTTCACGCCAATACGCGCGCGCCGGACTTCATTCGCGAAGCCGAGGCCGCTGTCGGTGATGGAATTCGGCGCGTTGACCGAGCCGGCATCGATCATCAAACGGCCAAAGGGCTCAAAGCTCCAGCCGTTCAACTTTTCGAGCTGTGCAATTTTCGGTTCGATGGGCGCAGCGGCGACCTTGGCGACATCCGCGCTGGCAGTCGCGGCTGCAGTCGCGGCGGCATCCGCCTTGGTGTCGGTGGTTTGCAGGCGTGTTTCCAGCGTGTCGATCTGCTGCGCCATTGCAGCCATCTGCTCGCGCATGGCGGCGATTTCGGCGCGCAGGGCGTCGGACTGCGCATCCTGTGCATGTGCTGGAACTGTCCAGCCGAGCGCAGCAGCCACAGCCAGGGTCGAAATTGTGCGGTGTGTAATCATCGAATCCGGGTCCATTTCCATTTCATTACGATTCGTTGACGCCAATATGTCCCTTAAAAGACTATTATGTGACAATGTCCGTGGCGGTGGTGGTGCGCGCTGCCGTTACGGCACGCCCGCTAAGGCGCAGAACGGTTGAAAGTGGCCGAAAGCCGTGCCATTCCGCCCGGGTCCGAGGCCCTTCCATAACGGACAACGGCCCGTAATCTGGAAATGGAGAATACCCCATGTCGATTTCTTTCAAAGATCGCGTCGCGATTGTAACCGGTGCCGGCGGCGGCCTTGGCCGCGAATATGCACTCGAACTCGCCCGCCGCGGCGCCAAGGTAGTGGTCAATGACCTTGGCGGATCGCGCGATGGTACCGGCCATTCCGATGCGGCGCTGAAGGTTGTCGAAGAAATCGAAGCGCTCGGCGGTGAGGCAATGTCCAATGGCGCATCGGTTACCGAATTCGACCAGATGGAAAAGATGGTGGCCGACGCCAAGCAGAAATGGGGCGGCGTCCATGTCCTGATCAACAATGCCGGCGTTTTGCGCGACAAGAGCTTCGCCAAGATGAGCCCCGAAGATTTCGAATTCGTTGTCCGCGTCCACCTGCTCGGCAGCGCTTATGCCACCAAGGCATGCTGGGACCTGTTCCGCGAACAGGCCTATGGCCGCATTCTGATGACCGCCAGCTCGACTGGCCTGTTCGGCAATTTCGGCCAGGCGAATTACGGCGCAGCCAAATTGGGTCTCGCCGGCCTGACCAAGACGCTTCACCTCGAAGGCGCGAAATACAACATTCGCTGCAACTCGCTGGCACCGGTTGCCGGTACGCGAATGACCGAAGACATCTTCCCCGAACAGGCATTTGAATTGTTCAGCCCGACCAACGTCGTCCCCGCCGCCCTGTATCTAGTGAGCGAGGATTCGCCGACCAATGCCATCGTCGGCGCTGGTGCTGGCGGTTTCCATTCCGCATGGGTCACGATGAACGACGCCGTCTGGCTGAAGGAAGAAGACCGCACGGTTGAAGGTTTCGCCGCACGCTGGGACGATATCAGCAGCATGACCAACCTCAAGGCGCCGCAGTCCGGCAGCGAGCAGAGCGCGGAAATCCTTAAAGCGATGCAAAAGGTTATGGGTGCCGATGCCGCCCCGTCTTCCGCTCGCGGATAATCGCACTGTATTGACACAGTAACACACATAGGCCTATTCTCGCCCCTTCAATTGGGGAGAATGGGCCTATGTATACTGAAGATGACCTGCGCACTGCGGTGGAATCGGGTGCAATCAGCGCCGATGCCGCCAACGCGTTACGCTCTCACGTCGCTGCCAATCGGCCAACGCCGGCCAGCGATGAAGAGAATTTCCGGCTGATCAACAGCTTCAACGATATCTTCGTGACCATCGCCGCAGTCCTGCTGCTGGTCGCCATGGCCGGTATCGGCCAGGCACTCATGCCCGGCGTGGCCGGGTTGTTGGTGGCCGCAGCCGCCTGGGCAATTGCAGAGTTTTTCACCCGCCGCCGCCGGATGGCGCTCCCTTCGATTGTCCTGCTGCTCGCCTTCGTAGGCGGGCTGATTGCAGCGCCGGTCGAGGTGCTTAGCGAATCTGACTTCAGCGCTTCAAACCAGCGCGTGAGCGGCATACTTATCGCCTTGATCTTTGTCGGGGCGAGTATTGGGGCATGGCTGCATTGGCGCCGGTTTGCTGTACCCATCACGGTCGCCGCCGGTGCCGCAACTGTCGCGGCGACCATGATCGCCCTGGTGGTTGCCGCAATTGCCCCGCAATCGGGCGACGCAGCTGAAACCTTGCTGCTGCCATTGGTATTCATCGCCGGGATCGCAATCTTCGCCTTCGCGATGCGCTGGGACATCAGCGACCGGGCCCGGCAGACGCGGCGCAGCGATGTGGCCTTCTGGCTGCATCTGGTGGCCGCGCCAATGATCGCACATCCGCTGTTCCATTGGCTGGGCGTGACCGATGGCCGGAACATCGGCGCGGGCGCTGCCGTCAGCGTTCTACTTGTGTATATCGCGTTGGGGCTGGTGGCACTTGCGGTCGACCGCAGAGCACTGCTGGTGTCCGCCCTTGCCTATGTCCTGGTGACACTGACCTGGCTGTTCGACCGATTTGGCGCGGTGGAGCTGAACGTTGCGCTGACCGCGCTGGTGATCGGGTCCGCGCTGCTGACCCTGTCCGCCTTCTGGACCCCGATTCGCCATATGGTGGTTGACCAATTGCCCGGCACCTTGCGGGACAAATTGCCTGTATCTGGCAATCTCGCAGCCGCCTGATATCCTGAATATCTACCCGAGAATCTCCGCGCAGCAATTGCGCGGGGATTTCTTGGTGGGGGAATTACACCGCCTTCAGCAATCGCCGCTCGACCGCGGCAAGCACGCCGGCCAGATCGTGTCCGCGTTTCAGCACTTGGCCGTGCTCCCCAAACAGCGTCCACATGCCCTGCTTGCTCCGCAGAGCTGGCCGCTTCTCCACGCGCATCTGGGGGCGTTCGGTAGCGCGGCGGAAGGCGTCGAATATCGCCACGTCGCGGGTGAAATCCATCGCGTAATCGCGCCATTCACCGGCAGCGACCATCCGGCCATACAAATCCATGATGCGGCCCAGCTCAGCGCGTTCGAATCCCACCTGGAGCGGCTTCCTACCCGGAAACTGGACAATTGAATCGGGTATATTTCCTGCCATCAACTGTCAGTGCCGCTGCGTTTTGCGGGAATGTCCAAGCCGGACTTGCCTGACTTTACTGGCTTGCCAGCCTTGCCCACCTTTATGGCCTCCAGCTCGGCGCGCATTTCCAACATTTCGCGCTGCAATTGTTCGATACGGCGATTGCCGGTGCCGATCATTTCCTCGCAGGGTTCATCGCACGGCGTTCCGTAGGGGATGAATTCCTTGATCCATTCCTCCGCCGAAACCAGAGTGCTGCGCGCCTTCAGGCCGACCATTGTCGCACCTTCGGGAACATCGTCCAGCACCACCGCATTGGCGCCAACCCGTGCGCGTTTGCCGACGGTGATCGGACCGATGATCTGCGCGCCCGAGCCGATAATCACATTATCCTCCAGCGTTGGGTGACGTTTGCCGCCCTTGCCATTGGTCGGATTGGTGCCGCCCAGCGTAACACATTGGTAAATAGTCACATTATCGCCGATATCCGCCGTTTCACCGATGACGGTAAAGCCGTGATCGATGAAGAAATTGCGCCCGATGGTCGCGCCAGGATGGATATCGATGGCGGTGATCATGCGGCTGAAATGGTTGACCACCCGGGCCAGAAAATAAAGCTGTGCGCCAAACAGCCAATTGGCCACGCGGTGCAGGCCAAGCGCCCACACGCCGGGGTACAGCAACACTTCCCAGCGCGAACGCGGGGCGGGATCACGCTCCCGGATTGAGTCGAGATATGAGGTCAACCGGTCAAACATCGGCATTGGATCCTTTCACGACATGATTCTTTCACCAAAGCGGCTGCAACGCAAGGTCACAGCAGTCTGGGCTGCTCCGCGCCCTGCACCGCATCCAGCGCATCGCGCCAGATAGACAGGGTAGCAGGCGCCTTGCGCTCCATACTCAGGCGGTCGATCGTGGCCACCAGCCGTTCGATCCCCGCAAAACTGCGAGTTGCGCGCGGCACCAGATAGGTAAGTGCCCCATCGCCCAATACAAGCGCGCGCTGCGCGGCCAGGATGTCGATCAGGCCCGCCACCATCACATCATCGGGCCCGGCAATTTCCAAATGCAGGGCCGCACCGAGGCGGGACCGCAAATCGGGGAGCGTGATCTCCCACGGCTGTGCATCGCTGATCATCAGCAGCGGGCGGCCATCTTCCTGCGCCCGGTTCCAGCGATGGAACAATTCAGTTTCGTCGATCTGGTCCGCGCCATCAATCACATCGCCTTTGCCCTGCGCATTGAACCAGCGGCCCAGCAGGCTTTTGCCCGATCGCGGGGGGCCTGTGAGAATCGCAGTACGAAACGGCCAATCAGGCGGGCTGCGCAGCGCGTCAATCACGCCCTTGTTTGAATTGCCCACCACGATCCGGTCCGGATCGGCGGAGCTGCGATGCGCCAGCGGCAGCGCAATCTGTGACATCGTTCCCGTCATGGCGGCGACCTAGCGACTGATGGCGAGCGCGTTGGAGCCCTGCGTTACGGTGAACCCGCGGCCGCGCAATGCCGCTGCCAATTGGTCGATAGTCCCGCCATAGCTGACCCGCATGACCGAAGTGCCGCCGATAGCCAGGCTGCTGGTTGCCGCGCCGCGCACACCGGGGGCAGCACGCACCGCAGCCAGGGTCGCATCGACAGACCCGCCATCGGGGCTGGCGAACTGGACGACATAGCTGGAAACTACCGCGGAACTGGCTGCCGGAGTTGGAGTCGGCGTTCCGGTTTCACCGGCTTCTACGTCCGTTGCAGCATTGCGGCGTGCGTTTTCATTCGCGTCCGCCGCGCGGCCGATTTCAATCAGCCGCTGCAAGGCAGGATCAATGGTTGGCGCGCCCAGGTTGAGGGTAGGATTAGGCCGCAATTTCCCGTTGGCCAGCGCCTGTTCGAACAGATCGTCCATCCGTTCCACTGCCTGTCCCAGCATCCGGGGCAAATCCGCCTCGTCCGCCGCAGTCATCTTGAAACTGCCAAGATAGGTGTTGTCTGGCCCGAAGCGCGCGGAGAAGGTTCCTTCCACCGGACCGCCGGGCCACTGGCGTTGCAGATGTGCGATCGGAACCAGCACGTCCGCGGCATCGAATTGGTCGAGGATATTGCGCCACCACGTTCGGCTGCGACGACTGGTCTGACCATAGGTAACCAGTAGCGAATCGCCATTCGCACCCGATGGCCGCACGTAATCGATCTGGCTGTTCCCGGCCTGATATTCGGCCCACGCTCGCTGCCACGGATTGACCATTTCATAAACGCGCGCCGTGCCGCCTTCCATGGTCACTGGCACCAGCAACATCGGGGCGGAACGGGTTTTCTGCCCGGCAGAGCCGAGCATACGCCCGGCCCGCGCACGGTCGAAAATAACACCTAGCGTGGCAATATAGCGGCGCGGACCGATCCGTTCGCTTTCGATCACCACTGCCGTCACCATCGAATCGAGCTGTCCATCGGACACCGTCGGGCCGCCCAGCTTCTTCCAAGCCAGACGCTGCGCCTCGGCCCAGCCTTTCTTCTGCGCGTCTTCCGAATTGTCGCCGCGGACATCTACCTTGATGCCGCCGACATCGATGTCACTGCTGCTGGCCACGGCGGCGATACCGCGCTCACCATCGACCTGCGCCAGCAAGGCGCGGCCTGCGATAATCGCCAGTACGAGCACGGCAAGCACCATCAACCCGGTCATCAGGGTCGGGCGAAAATTGCCGGGGCGCAAGGCGGCTGGAAGGGGTGACGAGTGAGTCATCGGGGAAAACTTGGGGCCTTTTGCCCAAACACACATGGAAATCCAAGCGCGAATGCGTAAAGCAGGCGCATGTCTGACGATAAAACCACGAATAACTCGCCTGCGGAAAGCTACACCTACGCAAAAGCAGGTGTCTCGATCGACGCTGGCAATGCACTGGTCAGGGCGATCGGCCCTTTAGTGAAGGCCACCGCGAGGCCCGGGGCAACCTCCGAAATTGGCGGATTCGGCGGATTCTTCGATCCGAAGGCTGCGGGCTATGCCGATCCCCTACTAGTCGCGGCGAATGACGGGGTCGGCACCAAGCTGAAGCTGGCGATCGACCATGACCGGCACGATACCGTCGGGATCGATCTGGTCGCGATGTGCGTAAACGATCTGATCGTGCAAGGCGCGGAACCACTGTTTTTCCTGGATTATTTTGCTACCGGAAAGCTGGAAACCGGGATTGCGGAGCGGGTGGTTGCGGGCATAGCACACGGTTGCACCATGGCGGGATGCGCGTTGATCGGCGGCGAGACAGCCGAAATGCCGGGCATGTATGCGCCGGGCGATTATGATCTGGCAGGTTTCTGCGTCGGCGCGGTCGAGCGCGGCGAGCAATTGACTGGAGAGAAGGTTGCGTCAGGGCAGGTGCTGCTTGGCCTGACCAGTTCGGGTGTGCATTCCAACGGATATTCACTCGTCCGGCGGCTGGCGGAAGACAAGGGGTGGAAACTGGACCGCCCTGCCCTCTTCGATCCGGACAGGCTCCTGATCGACCATCTGATCGAACCGACCAAGATTTACGTCAAAAGCCTGCTGCCTGCGATCCGCAGCGGCAAGATCGCCGCCTGCGCGCATATTACCGGCGGGGGATTGCTCGAAAATATCCCCCGGGTGCTTCCGGTAGGCGCGCATGCACTGGTTGATGCCGACAGCTGGGAGCAGCCCCGTCTGATGGCGTTTCTGCAGGGCCAGGGCAATATCGAGCCGGAAGAAATGGCCCGCACCTTCAACTGCGGCGTCGGCATGGTGCTGGCGGTGGAGCCGGAGCATGTTGAAGCGCTGACCGCCGAACTGACTGTAGCGGGCGAGACCGTGGTCCGGGTCGGCACCATTATCGAGGGCACGAAAGGCTGCACCGTACGCGGTTCGGCCGGGTCATGGTCCGGCAGGGCCGATTGGGAAGCACAGCATCTTGGCTGACAGGCCCGCCCGGAGCATGGGTGTTGCCGTGTTCATATCGGGCAGCGGCACCAATATGGCGGCGCTCCTTTATGCCAGCCGCATGGCCGGTTCGGGTTATGAGATCGTGCTGGTCGCCAGCAATGATCCGGCGGCTGCCGGGCTGACCCTGGCGGTAGCTGAAGGCATCCCCACGTTCGCGCTGTCCCACAAGGGAACCGACCGCGCCGCGCATGATTCCGCGATGGAGGCGGCGGCGGTTGAGGCCGGCGCGCAAATGATCGTGCTGGCCGGATATATGCGCATCCTGTCGGATGAATTCGTTCAGCGGTGGACCGGGCGCATGCTCAATATCCATCCTTCCCTTCTGCCCAAATATCGCGGCCTGGACACTTACGCGCGCGCTCTTGAAGCTGGCGATACCAAGGCCGGCGCTACGGTTCATCTGGTCAGCTCCGAGCTGGACGCGGGCGAAATCCTTGGCCAAGTCGAAGTGACTATCCAGCCAAATGATACCCCGCAGGCACTGGCTGAACGGGTGCGGCTGGCCGAACACCAGCTTTACCCCCGGGTTCTCAATGATTTCGTGTTGCGCCCCTTTGATGCAGAATATCTGCTGGGCCGGGTGCGGGACATCGCGCTGGCGCTGCCCGAGGTGGAGGAGCGCGAGAGCCATGGCGCGCCCGGCTGGCGTACCGGCGGTAAGAGCGGCAAATATTTCGCCTATTTCAGCGATCAGCACCACGGCGAACCGCATATTGCGCTACTCGCCAAGACCAGCGGCACGGACGAGATGGCAGACCTTATCGCCCGCGACCCGGAAACATTTTTCCGCCCCGCCTATTATGGCGCCAGCGGATGGGTCGGCGTGATCCTGAACAGCGCCGGGGTGGATTGGGAACAGGTGGAGCATTGGGTTCAGCGCAGCTGGCGCTGCGTAGCGCCGAAAAGGCTGACCACGTTGCAGGACGCCGCCGAAGAATTTTGACTGCTAACCGTCTGATTAGCAATCTCTCCTGCCCACGTCACAGTCAATTCAGCTACCATCCTTAAGCCGTCTTTAACCATAGGCCCGTAATCCGGCCGCATGAATCACTCACGCAACACCTTGCCTTGGGTCAAGCCATGGCAGTGAAGAATTTTCTTCAGGGGCTTTCGGCCAGGAAAGAAGTCTTTGCCGATGGCCAACCAACTGCGCGTTCCGCGCAGTCGGGCAGATTGCGCGCACAGGTGCTCGACGAGTACGACCGCGCTGGCATTGGCTGGATCTGGGCAACCGACAGCGATGGCCATCTGATTTACCTCGCCGACAAGGCCACCGAAACGCTTGGCCTTGATGCGGGCGAATTGATCGGCAAGCCGCTCGATGACCTGTTCGAAATCGATTCGAGCGGCATTCACGAAGGCAATGGCCGAACTCTCAAATTCCAGCTGAAAGCGCGCCACAAGATCACCGATCAGGTCGTCCGGTTTTCCTACAAGAACTCCGGCCGTGAAGCGCGCAATTTCTGGTGGTCCCTGTCAGGGCACCCGGTGCGCAACGACGCGGGGGAATTTATCGGATATCGCGGCAGTGCCAGCGATGTAACGGTGAAATACGAACGCAAGCTGGTCGATTCCAGGATGGCAGATTTCGATTCACTTACCGGACTGGCCAACCGCCGCCAGATGGACCGCCAGTTGGAAGGCACGCTGGCCGCATTCAAGGCATCGGGGCGCGCCTGCGCCTTGATGATGATGGATCTAGACAAATTCAAAAGGGTCAATGACACGCTCGGCCACCAGGCCGGCGATGCCTTGCTGATCGAAGTCGCCGAACGGCTGAAGAATATCGCCGGTGACCACGCGAAGATCGGCCGCTTGGGCGGTGACGAATT
>JBFEKH010000062.1:0-11518 GCA_041552775.1 Allopontixanthobacter sp. | reverse complement strand
TTGCCATGGGACTGGGCGGCGATCCTTATCAGGCGCAGGGCATGGGTCCGGCAAATGAAGAAACCCAGCGCGTGAAAGTACTCATGCTCGACAGAACCGACCCAGCGGCAGAAGCAGGACAATGACAAAGAAAACCCTATCAATCAGTACCGGCCCGAAGGCTGACGGTGCCGACCCCCGCGACAATTGGGGGGTCAAAGGCAAGCGGCTGGACCGGTTGCACGACATGGCGCGCGACCGGCGGCGTAATCCCAGCGATGCGGAGAAGCTGATGTGGAAGCAGCTCGCCAATGAGCGGCTGGGCGGGTTCAAGTTCAAGCGGCAGTTCATCGTCGGCACCTCGATAGTCGATTTCGCCTGTCCCACGGTGTGGCTGGTGGTCGAGATCGACGATGTGGATATCGACATGGAACTGCAGGCGATGAGCGACCGCAAGCTTGCCGAAGTTGGCGTGCGTGTGCTGCGCTTTACCAACGAGCAGGTTCTGGAGGATGTCGACGCAGTCTGCGCGCAAATCCTCAAGATGCTGAAGACGAAATTCGAAAAGCCGAGGCGTCACAAGACGTCGGACGCTGTCGCCTACAACGCGGATTATTGAGACATAGAATGCTGAAAATTGACAACCTCACTGCCGAAATTGACGGTAAGACCATCCTCAACGGCCTTTCGCTGAGCATCAATGCCGGCGAAGTCCACGCGATCATGGGCCCCAATGGCGCGGGCAAGAGCACGCTGGCCTATGTGCTGGGTGGGCGGCCCGGGTACGAAGTGACCGGCGGCACCGTTACCTTCATGGGCAAGGATCTGCTCGATCTGGAAGCGCACGAACGTGCCGCGCTCGGGCTCTTCCTGGGCTTCCAATATCCGGTCGAAATTCCCGGTGTGTCCAATGTCCAGTTCCTGCGCGAATCGCTGAATTCCCAGCGCAAGGCACGCGGAGAAGAACCGCTGTCCGGCGGCGATTTTCTAAAGCTGGCCCGCGAAAAGGCGGCCCTGCTGAAAATGGACATGGAAATGCTCAAGCGGCAGGTCAATGTCGGCTTTTCCGGCGGCGAGAAAAAGCGCGCGGAGATGGTCCAGATGGGTATTCTAGATCCCATGTTCGCGGTGCTGGATGAAACCGACAGCGGCCTCGATATCGATGCGCTGCGCATTGTGGGCGACGGGATCAATTCGATCATGCGCAAGCCGGACAAGGCCGTGCTGCTGATCACCCATTACCAGCGCCTGCTCGATTACGTGAAACCGGATTTCGTCCATGTACTGGCGGCTGGCCGGATTGTGAAAACCGGCGGCGCGCAGCTCGCGCATCAACTGGAAAGCGAAGGCTATGAGGCGGTCGTTCAGGAAGAGCCAGCCTGATGACTGATCTGGCCACCCTGCCGACAACCCGTGACGAGGATTGGCGTTATTCCGATAGCGCCTATCTGGCTGCGGCCGATCCTGCGGCGATCAAATGCTGGCGTACGCTGGACGTGCCTGCTGGTGAAGTGCGCAGCGAAATTCTCACTTTTCTCGATGATGCCAGCGGCACCGACCGCCTGCGGGTCACGGTCGGAGCGGGCGGTAATTTCACCTGCTTCGCGGCCATCGCGGGCGGCAAATACCGCAGGCTGGAACTGGAAGTAACGCTGGCGGACGGCGCGCATTTCGAATTTGGCGGTGTGACCGTAGGCGGCGGAGACAAGACCCAGGAATTCGTCACCCGCGTGATTCATGCAGAGCCGAACGGGACCTCCAACCAGATGGTACGGGCGGTGCAGTGGGGCAAGTCGACCGGCAATTTCCTTGGCCGGATCGAAGTCGTTCGCGATGCCCAAAAAACCGACGCGGCGCAGAATTTCCGCGCCCTGCTGCTGGAAAAAGGCGCTGCCGCCAACACCAAGCCCGAACTCGAAATTTTCGCTGACGATGTGAAATGCGCCCACGGCGCGGCCATTGGCGCGCTGGATGATAGTGCCGCGTTTTACATGGCCGCGCGCGGATTGCCGCCAGAGGTCGCCCGGCAGCTACTGGTGCAGGCCTTCATTGGCGATGCCTTCGCTGCGATGGAAGATGACGAGCAGCGCGAAACGATGATCGCCAACGTGCTGGAAAAGCTGGCGGGCGCGGTATGAGCGGCGCGGCTGTCATGAGCCGGAAGGCGGATTTCCCGGGCCTTGTCACCAGTGGCGGGGCGCCGTGGCATTATCTCGACACTGCCGCGACCGCGCAAAAACCGCAGACCGTCATCAATGCAATGAGCCGCGCGATGGGCAGCGACTATGCGACCGTGCACCGCGGGGTTTACGCCCGCTCCGCCAATATGACACGTGCCTATGAAGCAGCGCGAGAACGGGTTGCCGCATTCATGGGCGCCAGCAGTCCGAATGAAGTGGTGTTCGTGCGCGGCGCGACGGAGGGGATCAACCTCGTCGCGCATAGCTGGGGCATGGCCAATCTGAAGCCGGGTGACCGGATCATGCTGTCCGTGCTGGAACATCATTCCAACATTGTGCCGTGGCAGATGGTCGCGCAGCAAACCGGCGCCAAAATCGATGTCTGCCCGCTGACCGAAGATCATCTGATCGATCTGGATGCGCTGGAAAAGTTGCTGACGCCTGCCCACAAGATCGTGGCGCTGGCGCATGTCTCGAATGTGCTGGGATCGATATTGGGCGCGAAACGGGCGGCGAAGCTGGCACACGCTGTCGGCGCGAAATTCCTGCTCGATGGCTGTCAGGCCGCGCCGCGGATGCGGCTGAACATGGCGGAGCTGGACTGCGATTTCTATGTCTGGTCGGGCCATAAATTATACGGCCCCACCGGCGTCGGCGTGCTGTGGGCGCGCGAGGAAATTCTGGACTCAATGCCCCCGTGGCAGGGCGGCGGCGCGATGATCGACAAGGTCACATTCGCAGAAACCACCTATGCACCCGCGCCTCAGCGGTTTGAAGCCGGCACGCCGATGATCACCGAAGTGATCACACTGCATGCGGCAATCGACTATGTTGAAAGTGCTGGCGGCACCGGCGGCATGGAAAGCCTGTTCGCACATGAAAGCGGGCTTGCGGCCAAATTGCGCGAAGAACTGCGCGGGATCAATTCCATCCGGCTGTTCGGGCCGGAAAAATCGGCGGGTATCGTCTCCTTCGCGATGGAGGGGGTTCATCCGCACGATCTCGGCACCATATTAGACGAAGAAAATGTCGCGATCCGGGCGGGCCACCACTGCGCCCAGCCGCTGATGACCCATCTGGGCGTTCCCGCAACTGCCCGTGCAAGTTTCGGATTATATAGCGACGAGGAAGACATTGCTGCGCTGCTGCGCGGCATTGAACGCACTAAAAGGATTTTTGGCTAATGAACGAACCGGGCAAGATCGCCGTCGAGGAAGTGGACGCTGTCGAAGCGCCCAAGCGCGCGCGGGTCGAAGAGATCGAGGCGACACCTGAAAGCATGGGCGAAAAGCTGGGGCGCAAGCGCGACTATCTGGAAGGCTTCCTGAACAAGAAGCCGGAAGTTTCCTCGCCGGGTGCGCCGGGCGGCGATCTGTACGAAGCGGTCGTGGATGCGCTGAAGGAAATCTTTGATCCGGAAATTCCGGTGAATATCTACGATCTCGGCCTGATTTACGGCGTTGATGTGTCGCCCGATGCAGATGTTACCATCAGCATGACCCTGACCACGCCAAACTGTCCGGTGGCCGAAAGCATGCCATCCGAAGTGGAGCTTCGTGCCGGCGCCGTGCCGGGTGTACGCGACGCAGAGGTCGTGCTGGTCTGGGACCCACCATGGGATCCAGGCAAGATGAGCGACGAAGCGCGCCTTGAACTGGGGATGCTGTGATGACTGACGCAACCACGAAAACCCGCCAACTGCCCGCCGCGGTCACGCTGACGCCGGGTGCCGAGCAGCGCATTACCGACCTGATGTCGAAAGCCCCGGAAGGCGCAATCGGAGTCAAGCTTTCAACCCCGCGCCGCGGCTGTTCGGGTCTCGCCTATTCAGTGGATTACGTGACCGAGGAAGTGAAATTCGACGAGAAGATCACCACCCCGGGCGGCGTGCTGTATATCGACGGCGCCAGTGTGCTGTATCTGGTTGGATCGGTGATGGACTGGGTCGAAGACGATTTCACCGCTGGTTTCACCTTTGCCAACCCGAACGCCAAGGGCGCCTGCGGGTGCGGCGAAAGCTTCATGGTCTGACCCGAACCGGGCCAGCCGTCAGCCCTCGGCCGTGACTTCCTCGATAAAATTGAGCAGCGCCTGGTCATAGTCGTCGATCTGCCCGCTCTGGGCGATCCGGCCTTCGAGCCACATGCGTTCATCGCCGGTGACTTCCAGCGCATCTGCAACCCGGTCGGCGGGGCTGGCGGTGGGTGAATTCTTGCCGAACACCTTGGCAAAGGCACTTGGCGCGGATTTCGCCATCCGGCCCATGAAGCCGCCGATACTGGCGCGGTTTTCAGCGACGAACGCTTCCAGCTCCATCGCGCGGACATGGCTGATCTGAGCATTTTCTGCGGAATAGCCCATCAGGTAATTGCCCACCCCTCGCACGAACAGGTCCTTCCATTCGGGCGCATTGTCGGCACCGAAGGTTGCATCCTTCAGTCGGAACAGCATCTCGGCCTCGCGGCGGCTCACTGCTGCCGGGCGGTCGCTGGCGGGGGCAAACAACATCCGGCAAAGGATTTCCACCTCGGCGTTGCTCACATGCTTTTCCGACAACTCGCCACCATCACGGGTAGGCCCGCTGCCGGTCAACACAGCCTGCTCGACCTGTGCGATCATGAATAACTTCAGCGAATCCGGGACGTTGCGGGCGCGCTCGTAAATCCGGACGAGCAATTCCAGCTCGGTCATCGAACACAGGCGCCCGTCCCGGTTGATCTGCAATACCAGCCAGTTGGCTTCTTCTTGCGACACATAGCCGGTTGGCTGCGTCCCGTTGATCACATATTCGCCAATGCTCTGAGCAAAGAAGTCGCACCACTTCTCGTCATGCACCTTCAGCGCATCATTTACCGCGAAAAGTGTTTCGGCTTCGTATTGGCTCAACGTGCTATCGCCCCACCCCGCTTTGCGCAGGGCCGCGAGTTCGGCTGCGCCGATCACACCGTCTGCACTAGCTTTCGCTGCGAGATTGCCAAATTGTGCGCTCATGGTCTTGGGTCCCCTGAATGTTCGCACAAAGCCTAGCTTAAGGTACTTAAATTCGGGTTAGCGCCGCCTCAGCGCCGCGATGCAGCTGGCCCGGTCCACGTCCAGCCCGTCGCTGGCCCGGCGGGCATCGACATAGGTGGCCGCAGGTTCGGCCCCGTCGCGCATGGGGTAAAGATAGACGTCCAGCACGCAGGGCTCGCCGGAAAACTGGAGTTTGCGGGCATCGCCTTCAAACACGTCGAGCCGCGCGGGTCCGAACTGGCGCTGCAGATCAGCGGCATTCGCACCGATTACTCCATTCACGCCGGGCAGGTTCATCACCCGCGGCGCCTTGAAGGTTCCGCTGTTGATTGCCGGCGATGGCCGGGTGGGCGGCGGAGCGGAGGTGCGGGGCCTTGTCGCGGCGGGGTTGTTGCCGGCAGTCGGGGCGGATTGCGTACTGGCGACACAGGCGCCAAGCAGCGGCAAGATGGCCAGAATGATCAAGCGGGTCATCAACGGGAGTTCCTGTGGCGGTGGACCAGATGGGTTGCGGCTGCCGCACCGATCACCGGGGCGAGCAGATTCACGAAGGGGATGGTCAGCAAGATGGCGACAAGGCCGCCTAGCGCAAAGCGGGTACCGGTATTGATAGGCGGCTTTTCGTCATCGCCGGATGCATGCCGCAGCCAGACCATGTCCTGCAATTCACGGCCGAGCAACCAGCCGTTTACAGCCCAGAACAGGATCGCAGTGCCTATACCGGTCACCAGCAGCGCGATGGCAAATGGCAGCGCGATCAGATTGACCAGCAGGACGCGAGCCGTGGAGCGGGCGGAATTGCGCAGTTCCTGTTGCAGGGTCAGCTTACGCGCCGCCCCGTGCGCTTCAGGATAATGCTTCGCCTCGACCGCCGCGACGATCTCGTCGGCAAAGAATTGCAGGACTGCTAAAGCCACGACCCGAAGCAGCAGCCAACCGGCAATGACGGTACCCAGAACCGCAATCAATGCGCCCAACTGCGCACCGTAGGATAGCTGCCATTCCTCGATATATCCGGCGAGCAGATACCAACCGCCCACCCCGAGAACAGCGAAAATTGCCAGCGTCGCGGCGATGGATTTCGCCAGCACACGCAGGATTGCCGGGTCGGACAATTGCCCGATTGCGCGGGCCAGGGCAGTTGGCAGGCTGGTCATCACCCCTGCCTGTGCCGCGCCTGGGCGATCCAAGTCAATCACACAATCTAGCTTTTGGCGGCAGGCAGGTCTTGGCGCAGGCGGCATCAACCGCTAGGCGCCCGGTCAACCACCACACAAATTTCCAAGGATTTCCATGCCAACTCCTAAATATGACGTCATCGCGATCGGCAACGCCATCGTCGATGTGATGGCCCCGTGCGAAGATGCACTGATCGAAGAACTCGGCCTCAATCGTGGCGGCATGACCTTGATCGACACCGACGGTGCACATCGGCTGTATGCCGCGATGGGCCCTGCGAAGGAAATCTCCGGTGGTTCGGCCGCAAACACGCTGGCTGGTCTCGCCGCATTGGGCGCCAAATGTGCGTTCATCGGCCAGGTCGCCGATGACCAGCTGGGCGAAGTGTTCAGTCACGACATCCGCGCCGCAGGGATCGATTTTGGCACTGCTGCGCGTGCCGGTGATCCGCCGACCGCACGGTGCCTGATCTTCGTCACGCCCGATGGAGAGCGGACGATGAATACCTTCCTTGGTGCCAGCCAGTTCCTGCCGCCCGCCGCGCTGGATGAAACAGCCATTGCGGACGCCGCCGTCCTCTATCTCGAAGGCTATCTGTGGGATCCCGAAGAACCGCGCAGTGCGATGTTGCGGGCAATTGGCGTCGCGCGGGATGCGGGCCGCAAGGTGGCCTTCACCGCATCCGAAAGCTTCGTGATCGAACGGCACGGCGATGATTTCCGCAAAATGATCAAGGATGGCCTGATCGACATCCTGTTCGTCAATGAAAGCGAATTGGCGACCCTGACCGGGGAAAGCGATTTCGAGGCCGGTCTGGCGAAGATCGCGCCGGACCTGCCGGTGCTGGTTGCAACCCGCAGTGCCAAGGGCGCGGTCGCCATAGTCGGCGGGCAGCGCGCAGAAGTGGCCGCCGAACCGATTGCCAAGGTGGTCGATACCACTGGTGCGGGCGATCTGTTCGCCGCCGGTTTCCTGGCCGGACATGTGCGGGGCGAAAGCCTGCAGGATTGCCTGACGATGGGCGCAGTTGCGGCGGCGGAAATCATCTCGCATTTCGGCGCCCGGCCGGAAGCCGATCTGAAGGCGCTGGTGGCTGCGCGCCTGGGCTGATTCGCTGCTGTCCGGAAATGGCGGGAATTTTCTTGCTGGCCCGACATCCGGGGGCAGCATGCGGACAATGGGGTAATATCAACGGCGGAAAGGTGCATTGCAATGGTAGTCCCATCACTTGGCCAGCGTTTTTCGGCCAGATTTTCCTGCCTGCTTTCAGCTCCGTTAATTTTGCTGGCGCAGCCGGCTGCGGCATCCTCGCAAGATGACTGGGCCACAGCCAGTGATCTTGGCGTGGGAGCTTTGGCGGCTTGGTCCGTCGGCATTCCGTTGACCCAGGGCGACGATGCGGGAGCGCTGCAGGCGGGCGGATCAATGGCCGCCAGCTATCTCGTTGCTACGGGCCTGAAAGAAACCTTCCCTGAGACACGCCCCGATGGCAGCGACCGGCGCAGTTTCCCGTCAGGCCATACCAGCGTGGCGTTTGGCGCAGCGACCAGTATCTGGAACCGCCGCGGCGAAGCGGAAGGTATTCCTGCGCTCGCGGTGGCGAGCCTGGTGGGGCTCGCCCGGGTGAAAGCCGACAAGCATCATTGGTATGATGTGGTCGCTGGCGCCGCAGTGGGAACTGCTTCGGGCCTGCTCATAACCCGTGATCGCACCGGTCGAAGCCAGACATTCGCCTGGGGCGACGGACACAGCGGCGGGATCACCTACGCCGCCCGCTTCTGATCAGGCAGCGTCCGCCGCTTCCCGCGCCACTTCCCGCCAGCCGATATCGCGGCGGCAGAAGCCGGTAGGAAAGTTGATCGCATCGACGGCGCGGTAGGCTGCGGCCTTTGCTTCGGTGACATTCCTGCCGGTTGCGGCGACATTCAGCACGCGGCCGCCATTAGCAACCAGCGTGCCATCCCCGGTCAGCTTCGTGCCTGCGTGGAATACCTTCGTTCCGCCTGATTCGGCAGACCCCAGATCAATCGTACCGCCCTTTTCCGGCGCATCGGGATAGCCTTTGGCTGCCATGACAACCGTCAAAGCGGTTTCAGCGGCGAATTTTGCCGGTTCGCACGTCGCCAGCTTGTAATCGGCGCAGGCCAGCATCAATTCGCCAAGGTCGCTCTTCAGCCGGGTCATCAGCACCTGACATTCAGGATCGCCAAATCGGCAGTTGTACTCGATCAGTTTGGGCCCTTCGTCGGTCAACATCAGTCCTGCGAACAGGACGCCGGAATAAGGCATGCCTTCGTTGGCGAGCGTCCTGACGGTGGGTGCGATGATCTTTTCCAACACCTCGCCGCGTGCCATCGCGTCCAGCACAGGGGCCGGGCTATAGGCGCCCATCCCCCCGGTGTTCGGTCCGGTATCGCCTTCGCCTACCCGCTTGTGATCTTGCGCGCAGCCGAACGATAGGATGGTTGCGCCATCTGTCAGTGCAAAGAAACTCGCTTCTTCCCCGCGCATGAATTCCTCGATCACCACTTCCGCGCCTGCCGCGCCGAACCGTCCGCCGAACATGTCTTCCAGCGCCGCGATCGCTTCCTCGCGGGTTTCCGGAATGACCACGCCCTTGCCCGCCGCCAGCCCGTCTGCCTTCAGCACGTAAGGCGGTTCAAAGCGCGCCAGTGCCTCCACCGCTTCGTCGAAGGATTTGGTGCGCACATAGCCAGCAGTCGGGATGCCCGCGCGTTCGCACAGGTCCTTGGTGAACCCCTTGCTGCCTTCCAGCTGCGCCGCTGCCTTGCTGGGGCCGAATACCGAAAATCCTTCCCCGCGCAGGCTGTCTGCCAGTCCGTCCACCAGCGGTGCCTCGGGCCCGATCACTACCAGGCCGATCCGGAATTCCTCGCAAAAGGCGATTACGGCCCCGTGATCGCGCTCGTCGAGAGTGACACAGGTCGCATGTTCGGCAATTCCGGGGTTGCCCGGCGCAGCATACAACCTATCCTGTGCGCCAGACAGCAAGCGGGATTGCGCCAGCTTCCAGCTCAGCGCATGTTCGCGTCCGCCCGATCCCAACAACAGGATATTCATGACCAGCCCTTTCGAAATTGATGACAACATCAACGATAGTGGTGGCGGGCTGGTAGCGCGTACGCGTCCGGGCGACAATTCCGAGCCGCTGACCATCACCGAAATTTCGTCCCGGCTGAAACGGGTGGTCGAAGACCAGTTCGGCTTTGTCCGGCTGCGCGGAGAGCTGTCCGGCGTCAAACGCGCAGCCTCGGGCCATCTTTATTGCGCGCTGAAGGATGAAAAAGCGGTCATCGACGGGGTGATGTGGCGCGGCAATGCGCAGCGCCTGTCGTTCAATCCCGAAGACGGGATCGAAGTGGTCGCCAGCGGAAAACTGACGACCTATCCCGGCCGTTCGAAGTACCAGATCGTGATCGACACCATGGAGATCGCGGGCGAAGGCGCGCTGTTGGCCCTGCTGGAGAAAACCCGCGCCCGTCTGCAGGCGGAGGGGCTGTTCGCGGCGGATCGCAAGCAGCGTCTGCCCTATATGCCTCGGGTTATCGGCGTAGTGACATCGCCCACCGGCGCAGTGATCCGCGATATCCTGCACCGTCTGTCCGACCGGTTTCCGAGCCATGTTCTGGTCTGGCCGGTGCTGGTGCAGGGGCAGGGATCGGCTGAGCAAGTAGCCGCCGCAGTACGCGGCTTTTCCGAGCTTCAGCCCGGCGGTCCCGTGCCCCGACCAGACTTGGTGATCGTTGCGCGGGGCGGCGGTTCGGTGGAGGATTTGTGGGGCTTCAACGAGGAAGTGGTAGTCCGCGCGATTGCTGATTGCACGATCCCGATCATCTCGGCGGTTGGGCATGAAACCGATACTACCTTGGCCGATTATGCTGCCGATGCGCGCGCGCCGACGCCCACCGCAGCGGCCGAGATGGCGGTACCGGTTCGCGCCGAATTGCTGGCCGCGGTGGAGGACCTGGCGCTGCGCCAGAAACGCGCCGCCCCGCGCCCGATTGCACTGGGGCGCGAACGGCTGGAAGCGCGGGTCCAGCGCCTGCCCCGGCCTGAGGCATTGCTGCAACCTCAGGCCCAGCGGCTGGACGATCTTTCCGAGCGATTGCGGCGCGGATTGTCCGACCGTGCAGCGCAGGCCCGCGCATTGTTAATGGCGGACAAGGCCCGCCTGTCCGCACCGCTGCTGCGGTCGCGGCTCGAACAGGCACGTAACCGGCTGGTCGCCGCGCGTTTGGTGCCCGGGCTGGTGCAACAGCGGATCTCGCGCGAACAGGAACGGTTTGCCGCGCTGGAACGACTGTATCTGTCGCTCAATCCCAAGGCACCGCTGGGCCGCGGTTTCGTGCTGGTCACTGGCGATAGCGGCGAATTGCTCCGCAGCCGCGCGGTTGCCGCGACACAATCGTTTCTGGCCATCGAATTCGCCGACGGGGTGTTGCAGGCCGAGCCAGTGGGCAGCCCGCCCCCCGCTAAACCAACACCGAAACCGAAGAAACCGGGTCCGCCGTCTGCACAAATACGACAAGATGATTTGTTCGGTTAGGCGGGATTTGCTATGGTCTTCCCATGTTAATGTCCTCTGGCGATAGCGCCGCTCAACTTATCTATGGTCCCAACGGTTTCCGTGTGATGCGCGCCGGTCAATTTGTGCTGTGCGCGGTGACCGGACAGCAGGTTCAGCTGGAGGAACTGCGCTATTGGAGCGTGGAATTGCAGGAACCCTATGCCAGTGCGGAGATCGCCACCCGGCGTGCCCTGGAAACAAGCTGATGTTCACCAGCCGACTGGCAGCAGCAGCTCCTTTTGTTCTGCTCGCCGCCTGCAATGTCGTGCCCGCGCCGCAATCGGTTCCTGAAACGGTTTCCGTGGTGCAGGCGGTTACAACTCCGACCCCGCCCGTCAATTCCGGGCCCGCATCCATGCCCTCGCGCCCATCGAATCCCACTCCCGGGCCTTCTACCTTCGTCTATTCCGGCGAATTGACCCAAGGCGGCTGGATTCGCGGGCAAGCCCCTGCAGGTGCCGTGTCAGCACGCCTGGGCGGACAGGATTTGACGCTTGACGAGGGCGGGAAATTCTTCGCCGCATTCGACCGGGATGCCGATCAAAGGGCTACGCTATCCGCAACGCTAGCCAATGGCAGG
>JBFEKH010000061.1:0-11569 GCA_041552775.1 Allopontixanthobacter sp. | reverse complement strand
CGATATCGAACTTCGCCGCAAGATCCTCGAATCTAAGCTGACCCGCTTTGCGCCGCTGGAAGTACCCGGCGATGTGATCGAATTCCTTGCCCGCACTATCACTCGCAACGTGCGCGAGCTGGTCGGCGGCCTGAACAAGCTGATCGCCTATGCCCAGCTCACCGGACAGACGGTGTCGCTGCAACTGGCTGAAGAACAGCTGACCGATATCCTCTCGGCCAATCGCCGGCGGATCACGATCGATGAGATCCAGCGCACGGTTTGCCAGTTCTACCGGATCGACCGCAGCGAAATGAGCAGCAAACGCCGCGCCCGCGCGGTTGTTCGCCCGCGCCAGGTGGCGATGTATCTTTCGAAGGTCCTCACCCCGCGCAGCTATCCCGAAATCGGCCGTAAATTCGGCGGCCGCGATCATTCCACGGTAATCCACGCTGTTCGCCTGATCGAAGACCTGCGGACCCGCGATGCCGATATGGATGGGGACGTTCGCAGTCTGCTGCGCCAGCTGGAAAGCTGACGCCCAAGCGGGATAACAGTCCACAATTTCTCCGCAGTATATGAACAGGAAACCCACCGGGTTTTCCCTGCGAACTCCAATGGATTTCCGCAGGATCTCCACCGCATTTGAACAGGCCTTGCACAGATGTGTGCACAGGCTTGTCGACAGGCCATGCCTGGCCAGCATAAGGGGGCAGTATGGCTTTACCTCCTGAGCGCCTCGACCGTTTTGCCCGGCATATCGTGATCCCCGAAGTGGGCGGCGCGGGGCAAGTAGCGCTGGTACAGGCGCATGTAGTGCTGGTCGGGCTTGGCGGGATTGGCAGCCCGGCCCTGCAATATCTCGCCGGAGCGGGCATCGGCCATCTCACGCTGATTGACGACGGTGATGTTGAATTGTCCAACCTTCAGCGCCAAACCCTGTTTTCGCAGCGCGACATCGGCCATTCCAAGGCAGTGGCTGCGCGCGGCTGGCTCGCCAATTTCGACAATCGGATCATCGTCACCATCCGGGATGACCGGGTAGCGGCAGCCAATGCCGGGGCGCTGATCGAAGGCGCCGATCTGGTAGTCGACGGTACCGACAATTTCGCGACCAGATTGGCCATCTCCGATGCCTGCACTGCATCGGGCATTCCGTTGCTCAGCGCAGCGGTCGGCCGGTTCCAGGGACAGATCGGCGCATTTGCCGGGCATCTGGCGGACCAGCCCTGCTATCGCTGCTATGTTGGTGACGCTTTCGACGCGGAAGATTGCGACACCTGCGCCGAAGACGGGATGCTGGGCGCCATGGCCGGATGGACGGGCAGCTTTGCAGCGATGCAGGCCGTGCGGCTGCTGCTAGACGGCAAGGCAGCTTTTGGCGCCCCGCAATACGGCACGCTGCATCTGCTCGACGGGATGAAACCCGCGATGCGCAGCTTCACAATCGCCAAGGACCCGGCTTGCTGCGCCTGCAATAGCTAGTAACTTGCCCCGTCAATGAACCTGCGAGGAAGTTTTTCCCACAACGCAGGGTCAAAAAGGCGCAGATTGATCCCCATCCGGTCATAGTTTGAATCATCGATTATTGTCCAATAGGCCGCAATGCCGCAAGTCCCGCAGTGCCACGTGGTCAACATACAGTCGCCTTGGACATAGCCAGTTGCCTCGCCCGTCACCGTCACCAGCGTGGGCGAACAATAATGCCATAATGCGCCCGTACGGCGGCACATGCTGCAATTGCATTCGCCAGCCTCGACCGGATCGTCACGCAATTCCACAGTGATCGCGCCGCAATGGCAACTCCCACGATGGCACGTCATCCCAGCAATTCCTCCACCCACTCGCTGACCACCTTTGTCGCCGGGCCCAGCCGCGTTTCATCGAACCAACGCGAACCCTGGCTTTCCTGCAGATTGAGCTCCAGCGTCTGCGCGCCCATTTCCCGCGCCTGCCGTACCAGCCCGGCCGCCGGATAAACCGCGCCCGACGTGCCGATGGAAACGAACAGATCGGCCTGCCGCAGCGCGCCGTATATCTCCTCCATCCGGTAAGGCATCTCGCCGAACCATACGATGTCGGGACGCAAGGCCCGTTCATCGCAGGCAGGGCAAGGCGGCCGTTCGATTAAGGTACCGCGCCATTTCGAGCGCGTATCACAGGCCGTGCACCAGGCATTCAAATGTTCGCCATGCATATGCAGCACATTCTGCGCGCCGGCCCGTTCGTGCAGATCGTCCACATTCTGGGTCACGATCAGGACGCTGCGGCCCGGCATTGCCGACCATTCCCGGTCCAGCCGCGCCAGCGCCTGATGGGCGGCATTGGGCTGCTTGGTCTGGATCGCCTCGCGCCGCATGTCATAGAACCGCAGCACCAGATCGGCATCGCGCAAGAACCCCTCCGGCGTGGCGACATCTTCCACCCGGTGTTGTTCCCACAGGCCTCCTTCCGAACGGAAGGTGTCGATTCCGCTTTCCGCGCTCACGCCCGCGCCGGTCAGGATTACGATGTTGGAGATGCTGCTGAGGCTTTCTGAAATCATGTCCTGAATGTTTACCATATGCTGTTAGCGCGCAAGCCCCATGAATGGCGCCGCGAAACCCTTATACCGACCAGATATCGACGGTCTCCGCGCGATCGCCGTGGTGCCGGTGCTGCTGTATCATGCCGGTGTTCCGGGATTTGGCGGCGGTTTCATCGGTGTCGACATATTTTTCGTCATTTCCGGCTTCCTGATCACGGGCATCATTGCGCGCGAAGTGGATGCGGGGAAATTCTCGATTGTGCAGTTCTACGAACGGCGGGCGCGGCGGATCCTGCCTGCGCTGAGCGCCATGATCGGCTTTGTCCTGATCATGGCGAGTTGGCTGTACCTGCCCGGAGATTTCGAAGGAGTGCCCGCCTCGGCGTTGGCGGCTCTGGGTTTCCTGGCCAACGTATGGTTCTTTTCGCAGGCGGGCTATTTCCAGAGCGAGGCGGAAACGATGCCTTTGCTCCACACCTGGTCACTAGGGGTCGAGGAACAGTTTTATATCGGCCTGCCAGTGATGCTGCTGCTGATCGCCAGATACGCGCCGCACCTGCGGCTGCCAGCGGTCATTGCGTTGACGGGCCTCAGCTTCCTGTGGGCTTTCATGACGCAGGCCATACCGAATGGTTTCGCCTTTTATCTCTTGCCGCCGCGCGCCTGGGAATTGCTGGCCGGGGGCTTGCTGGCGCTGGGAGCCGTCCCGCAAATCAGGCACCGGCTCGCCCGCGAGGCGATCAGCCTGGCTGGCCTGGCGGCGATCATCGCCGCTGCCGTTCTTTACACGTCCGATACCATGTTCCCCGGAGCCGCAGCCTTGCCGCCTGTGCTCGGCGCCGCAGCGCTGATCCATTGCGGGCAGGGAACCATTGCGGGCAAAGCGCTGTCGCTGCGATTGCCAGTCGCGATCGGACTGGTCAGCTATTCGCTCTATCTGTGGCACTGGCCGCTGATCGTGTTCACCGAATACCGGCAGGGCATGGATCTGCGTCCACTGCAATCCGCCGCGGTCATCGCAGCATCGCTGGCCGCAGCATGGCTGAGCTGGCGCTTTATCGAGCGGCCATTTCGCGATCACCGCCGCTTCGATGCGGGCAGGATCTTCCGCTGGAGCGCCGGCAGCATGCTGGCACTTTCCGCAGCCGGTGTGATGCTAATTTCGCTAGGTGGCTGGAGCGAGAGATTTCCCGCTGCCAACGTCCGGCTGGCTGCTGCAAAATCGGATTTCAGTCCAGCCAGGACGACCTGCTTCTCCGATCGGCTTGGCGCCGATCTGAACGATTGCACGCACGGAGCAAAAACTACTCCGGCTTCGCTGATCTGGGGTGACAGCCACGGCATTGAACTGGCCTGGGCGCTGGGCGAAAGGCTGGAACAACGCGGCCAGTCGATTGCCCAACGAACCCTCCCCAGCTGCCCGCCTGCGCTCGGCTATGATCCGGCTGGCAATCCGGGATGCACTGAACATAACCAGCGCGTGATAGCTGAAATCGAGGGCAATCCCGACATCAGGACCATCTACCTTGCCGGTTTCTGGGCAAGCGAAAACTACCGCAATACCGGCGCGCTGGCCGGTCTGGACGCCACCATCACCCGCCTGGCCGCATCGGGCAGGCGCGTTGTCCTGATCGGGCCGGTACCGCGCCAGAAGTTCGAGGTTCCCCGCCGCCTTGCGATTGGCGGGCCGGAAATTGCGACAGCATCGCGCAGAGAGTATTTTGCGGACACCGAATGGTTCACCGACCAATATTCACGGTGGCAGGCACAAGGTGTCCAGACCCTCGATCCGGCGAAAGTGTTGGTGAAGGGCGAAAAAACCGTCATTGTCGCCGGCGGCCATCCGCTCTATTTCGATAGCCACCATCTCAGCGTTACCGGGGCCGAACGGGTGCTGGACGCCTATCCAGACCTCTGAAGGGGACACAGCATGGCCGCGATCGGCATTATCGGCAGCGAAGGCCGCATGGGTCACGCGCTGGTGCAGGGCATTGCGCGTGCGGGCCACGAATTCGCGGGCGGGATCGACAAGGGCGGCGATGTCTCCGCGCTGGCGGCCAAAGCGGATGTGCTGGTTGATTTTTCCGCTCCGGCAGCGTTGCAGGCCAATCTGGATGCCGCAATTGCAGCAGGCACCCCGCTGGTGATCGGGACAACCGGGTTGGAGGCAGTCCACCATGCCGCCATTGACGCGGCGGCGCAGAAAGTGGCGATCCTCCAAACCGGCAATACTTCGCTCGGCGTGACGCTGCTGGCCCACCTGGTGCGCGAAGCGGCAGCGCGGCTGGGCGATGATTGGGACATCGAAGTGGTCGAGATGCACCACCGGATGAAGGTCGATGCACCGTCCGGGACTGCGCTGCTGCTGGGCGAAGCGGCGGCGGAGGGCCGGGGTATCGATCTGGCCGAAAATTCCGAACGCGGACGAGACGGTCAGACCGGCGCGCGCGCGAAAGGCACGATCGGCTTCGCATCACTGCGCGGCGGCACGGTGGCCGGTGACCACAGCGTCATCTTCGCGGGCGACGAGGAACGCATCACCCTGACGCATAATGCAGAAAACCGGATGATCTTCGCCCGCGGCGCGGTGAAGGCGGCCGATTGGCTGATCGGACAACCCGCCGGGCGTTACACCATGCCCGACGTGCTTGGCCTGTGAGCAAGCCCAAGTGACAAAAGACCAGATTTTCGAATTCTTCCGCCGGTTGGCCGAAGATAATCCCGAGCCAGAAACCGAGCTGGAATATGGCAACGCCTTCCAGCTTGTCGTCGCCGTGGCGCTGTCGGCGCAGGCGACCGATGTCGGGGTCAACAAGGCCACGCGCGCGCTGTTTGCCAGGGTCAAGACCCCGCAGCAGATGCTCGATCTGGGCGAGGCAGGGCTCAAGGAGCACATCAAGACCATCGGACTGTTCAATTCCAAGGCGAAGAACGTCATCGCTCTCAGCCAGTTGCTGGTGGACGAATATGGCAGCGACGTGCCCGATACGCTGGAAGACCTAGTCCGCCTGCCCGGGGTAGGCCGCAAGACGGCCAACGTCGTGCTCAACTGCTGGTTCGGGCAGGAAACCTTCGCGGTCGACACGCATATCTTCCGCGTCGGCAATCGTACCGGGCTGGCCAAGGGCAAGACACCCGAACAGGTCGAAGCCAAACTGGAAAAACGCGTTCCCCAGCCCTTCCGTCTGCATGCCCACCACTGGCTGATCCTGCACGGACGCTACGTGTGCAAGGCGCGCACTCCGGAGTGCTGGCGGTGCAAGGTGGCGGATTTGTGCAGTTACCGGAAGAAAACTCCGAAACCCTGATCGCTACACATCATCCGCCGAGATCATTTCTTCGCGGTCGATCTCGCCGGTCATGCTTGCCACAGTCACCGCCACTGCCGCATCGCCCGAGACATTGGTGGTTGTGCGCATCATGTCCATGATCCGGTCGATGCCGGCCACGAACGCAATGGTTTCCAGCGGCACGCCGACCGCACCGAACACCAGCGCCATCATGATCAGGCCCGCACCGGGAATTCCCGCAGCGCCAATCGCACCCAAAGTGGCGAGGATCGAGATCAGGAAATACTGGCCCAGCGTCAGGTCCACGCCAAAAATCTGCGCGCCGAACAGTGTCGCCAGCCCCAGATACATCGCCGTGCCGTTCATGTTGATCGTCGCACCGAGCGAGATCACAAAGCTCGACACGCTCGGGCTGACCCCGAGGTTCTTCTGGGCGCAGCGCAGCGTCACCGGCAGGGTCGCATTGGAAGATGCGGTCGAATAGCTGACGGCCATCGCATCCACGATCCCGCGGAAAAACGGGATTACCGGCAATTTGGCGAGGAATTTGACCATCGACGAATACATCACCGCGATGATCAGGAAGCAGCCGAGATAGTTGAGCGCGACCAGCTTCGCCAGCGCATACAGCGCGTCCGTGCCCAGGGTTCCGGCGACCCAGGCCATCAGGGCGAACACCCCGAACGGCGTCAGTTCCATTACCACCATGGTAACTTTCTGCATGATGATGGAGCCGCTATCGAAAATTTTCTGGACCGGCTCGCCGTCTTTTTCCGCCATCAGAATGCCGATACCGATCAGTAGGCTGAACACGATCAGTGGCAGCACCGCGACATCGGCCATTACCTGCACCGGGCTTTGCGGCACCACCGACAACAGCATTTCGCGCCACGTTGTCTCGTTCGGCGGGGGGATCGCGCCCATGTCGATGGCGCTGGTATCGACGCCCATGCCTGGCGCAAAGAAAGTGCCGAGGCCCAGCCCGAGCCAAACGGCGATTTGCCCGGTAATGACGAACAACAACAGAGCTCGTCCGCCGACCGCGCCCAGTTTGCGCAAGTCGCCGATCGCAGCAACGCCGGAAACCAGCGAGAAGAAAATCAGCGGGACCACCAGCATCTTGATCGAGGCGATAAAGACATCGCCGATGATCTTGATGCTTTCCGCACCCGGGCCCCAGAACCAGCCGACCAGTACGCCGAGGATCAATGCACCTACCACCCGCTGCCACAGCGGAGTAGCGAACCAGAACTTCAACATGTAGTTATCCCCTGAGCGCTTATTCTTGTAATGTGCGTTGTGCCGACCCTGCGATGTACCGGCAAGGCTAAAACCTCACACCCCCAAAGCAGACCTGGCAATCCGCGCATAGATACGGCTGAGAATATCGAGATCGGCCACGGCCACTGCCTCGTCCCGTTTGTGCATCGTGGCGTTGACCAGCCCGAATTCGATCACCGGACACAGCGCGCGCAGGAACCGTGCATCGGACGTGCCTCCGGTTGTGGATGCTTCCGGTTCGATCCCGGCCTCTGCCTTCACCGCAGCAGCAATCATCGCGGAAAATTCGCCCGGGGGGGTCAGAAAAGGCTCCCCAGAAATGATCGGTTTTGCCGCGCCGCCATGCTTTTCGGCAATCGCCGTAATCTTTTCGGACAGGGATGCGCCGCTGTGCAGGTCGTTGAAGCGGATCGAAATCCGCGCCTTGGCGGTGTCGGGGATGACATTATGCGCCGGATTGCCGACCTCCAGATCGGTGATCTCCAGATTGGACGGCTGGAACCAATCGGTCCCTTCGTCCAGTACCAGCGCATCCAGCTCGGCCAAGATCCGCACCAGCTTGGGCAGCGGATTATCGGCCAGATGGGGATAGGCGACATGGCCCTGCGTCCCGCCGACTTCCAGCCAGATGTTGACCGAACCGCGCCGCCCGATCTTCATCATGTCGCCCATCCGGTTCACCGAAGTCGGTTCCCCGACCAGGCACAGATCGGGCACATCGCCGCGATCACGGATGAGGTCGATGATGGCCTTCGTGCCATAGGTCGCGGGGCCTTCCTCGTCGCCGGTGATGATGAAGCTAAGCGTTCCGGCATCGGCAGGTACATCGGCAACCGCGGCAACCATCGCGGCAATCGCGCCCTTCATGTCCACCGCGCCGCGGCCGTACAGCAGATCGCCGCCCGGAGCTGTGCGGATTTCAGGTGCAAAAGGTTCGCTGGCCCAGCCCTGTCCCGGGGGCACCACATCCAGATGCCCGGCAAAGGCGAGATGCCTGCTGCCCGCAGGCCCGCGGCGGATGGCGAACAGATTTTCCACCGGGCCATCAGGCGCTTTGCCCTTGACGAAGCGGTGCACCTCGAACCCGAGCGGTTCCAGCATTGCGGCCATCACGGCAAATACTTCGCCGGTGGCAGGGGTGACACTCTCCGCAGAGATCAGACGCTGGGCATGGGCGAGGGCATGGCTGGTATCGGTCATGAAAATATGCCTAAAGCAGTGTGATGACGCTTTCCAGCCGGAGTTCGCTCTAATGCCCAAAGTCGATCTGTCCGCCATCCCGCAAACCAACGCCACCGGCTATCCGGCGCCCTTTGACCAACCGGTCAAGGACCGGTGGTACCGCCGACTCGCCCCGGCGGCAGGGCTGACCTATCTGGCGGCAAGCCACGTGGTGTTGAAGCCTGGGGCCTGGTCATCCCAACGTCACTGGCATGACGACGAAGACGAGCTGCTGGTGATCATCTCGGGAGAAGCGGTGCTGGTCGATGACGACGGGGAGACATTGTTGACACCCGGAGACGTTGCAGCATTTCCCGCCGCTGACGGAAATGGTCACCATCTGCGCAACATGAGCGATCAGGACTGCGTGTTCTTGGTGGTTGGTGCGGGCGAGAAACTGTCGGGCGGGTCCTATTCCGACATCGACATGATTTTCGACGAACATGGCTATTACCGC
Source organism: Allopontixanthobacter sp. (assembly GCA_041552775.1). Classification (GTDB taxonomy): domain Bacteria; phylum Pseudomonadota; class Alphaproteobacteria; order Sphingomonadales; family Sphingomonadaceae; genus Allopontixanthobacter. Next base: position 2,814 of record JBFEKH010000061.1, on the reverse strand, counting down.
AGGGACGGTACGCCGTACGGTTCGGAACGCACGAAATAGCCTGAAAGGGGTGGGGGAGAATTATCGATTTGGATTGGCTTGGTTTCGCGCTGGCAGTGTTGTTGATCGAGATTACCCCCGGCCCCAACATGGCCTGGCTGGTGTCGCTCACCATGGCCGACGGGCGGCGCGCCGGAATGTCCGCTACAGCCGGAATCGCCATTGGCTTGAGCATCAATGCAGCCATTTCCAGCGCCGGGTTGAACGCCTTGCTGACAAACGTGCCGGCCATCAGCAGCTGGGCGGGCATTGCGGCAGGAGGGATGATGTTCTGGCTGGCATGGAGCGGCTGGCAGGATAAAGGAGAAGCGTCGCCGATCGCGGTGGCAGGTTACCTGCCCGGACGCGACTTTGCTGCCGGGATAGGCATTAACCTGCTGAATGCGAAGGCTGCTCTGTTCTTCATCACGGTGGTCCCGGAATTCACTTCGAGTCCGCGAGCCAGCCTGGGTGAAATCCTGATACTCGGCATGATCAGCGTGCTGATCGCGACACTGATCCACCTGATATTGGTGTTCGGGGCAGGAAGGTTGCGCGGTTTCGTGACCAATCCCAGATCAAACGCGGGGTTTCGTCGCGTCCTGTCCGTGATGATGGGACTGGTCGGGTGCTGGTTCGTCTACGGTGCGCTGCGCTGAACTCGCCTAGCGCCGCCGTTCCTCGACCACCAGCGGGCCCGGCGCAAAGGCCTCGTCCAGCATCCGCGCCATGCGCAATCCCGCTTGGGTGATTCGCCGCTGGGAGATCGGAATTGCTGCTGTGATATCCTCCTGCGACAAGGCCGCCTCCATCGGCAGGTCGCCTGCGCAAACGTCCCGGTCGAAAGCGTCCGGATAGACAAGATCGCGCGCCAACTGCCAGCTCTCGCGGCCCCACTCGGCTGCGTCGCCGCCTGCCAGTTCGGCCCGCTCGGTTGGACTGTATTTGCGAACCAGTGATGGCCGTGCGGAGGTGATCGCGCGTTCTGCCAGCGTGCTGTCCCAGATGCTGTGCAGATTGAGGCCCGGCACGATGCCATAGGATGTGACCCGGTCATTCCCGCCCTTGTCATCCTTATCGCCCGAATGGAGCGGCATATGCACGTCGCCGACAAAGTGAACCATGAATGTCAGCGCCTCCAGCCGGACATTGGGGGGCAGGCTTTCATCCGCCAGAATGCGCTGGTTGCGCTCGATCTGGCCGGTTACGCAATTGCCGCCGCTGCAATTGCTGCGCGCGTTATACGCCTCGCAAATTGGTGCGGTGCGGTAATGCCATGCAGCGGTAAAACCCCAGCGCCAGTAATCGCGGCGCACACAATCGGGCCAAACGGTCGCGTCCTGCAGATTGCGAATGCGGCAATCGGGCGTACCAAGTCGCGATTCGTATGCGATCAACCGGGCAATCGCGGCGCGGGTTTCCGGCTTCATATTTGCCAGCGCAATGTCACCGGTAGTCCGGTGTCCATATTCGCCCCATGCCATTGCCTGGGTCGGGATCAGCGCCGACAAGATCAGCGCCAATATGGCGATCAGGCCTTTGGCGCTACTTCGTATTGTTCCAGAACCCATTGTTCTTCCTCTGCCGCAGAGACCCAGCTCTGCATCCATTCATGTTCCCACACCGCCTGCATATAGGCCTCGGCAAATCCGGGCACGCCGATGCGGTAGCTGATGAAGCGGCTGACCACCGGCGCGAAAAATATATCTGCGGCGCCGAATGTGCCGAACAGGAACGGCCCGCCCTGTCCGAACCGTGCGCGGGCCTCCGCCCATAATTGCAGGATGCGGACGATGTCGACCTTGCATTCGTCGGAAATTTCGAGGCCTGCGTGACTGGCGCGGATGTTCATCGGGCAAGTCCGCCGCAGGCTGAGGAAACTGCTGTGCATTTCCGCGACTATCGACCGGGCCATGCCCCGCGCTGCGTCATCCTTGGGCCAGAACCGGTCGCGCCCGACCTTGTCAGCCAGATACTCCATGATCGCCAGGCTGTCCCACACCACGGTTTCATCGTCCCACAGGATCGGCACCTTGCCCGCCGGCATGATTTCGTCCGACTGGCGCTTGGCCACTTCCCATTCCTCGCCGCCGATATTCACCGTCAGCTCTTCGAAATGGAGACCGGACTGTTTCATCGCCAGCCAGCCGCGCAGGCTCCAGCTGGAATAATTCTTGTTGCCGATAATCAGCTTCATATACGCACCTTGAATCCCACCGAGCCGCCGCGATAGGCGTTCAGGCTTGCAGTGTCGAGACTGAACGAGGCTGTTTGCCAAGCATCGGCGGCACCCGGCGGTTGCATTTTCGCGGGGTCAGCGGCGCTGGGCCTTTCCCGCTGCGGAGGAGCCTGTATGGGTAACGTCAGACAGAAAATCAAAGGGTCGGATATGGAATATGATGAAGTAGTTCTGGGGCGCCGTTCGATCCGCGGATACAAGCCCGATCCGGTGCCCGAGGCCTTGATCCGCGAAGTACTCGAGATCGCAATGCGTGCGCCTTCATCGATGAACACGCAGCCGTGGAATTTCTACGTCATCACCGGCGAACCGCTCGACCGGATTCGTGCGGGAAACACTGAACGCATGATCGCTGGCGTGCCGCAGTCCCGCGAATTCCGCACCGGCGAGGCATTCGGCGGGGAGCACCGCGATCGCCAGATCGGCGTGGCGAAGCAATTGTTCGGCGCGATGGGGATCGAGCGCGACGACAAGGAACGGCGGCAGGACTGGGTCCTGCGCGGCTTCCGCCAGTTCGATGCGCCGGTCTGCGTGATCGTGACCTATGACAAGGTCCT
>JBFEKH010000060.1:0-11639 GCA_041552775.1 Allopontixanthobacter sp. | reverse complement strand
GCACCGAACTGGCGGTCGAGACCGGTGCAGTGTTGCGGTGGAACTGGAGGCACTGCTCCTCCCAATCGAGACCGATGAACTGGACCAGTCGGCGGCTTTCCGCCTCTTGATCCGCGATCAGGGTTTCATAGTGGATCTCAGTGTAACGATCCGGCGGCAGGATATTCCGCAACTCATCCGCATATTTCGCAAATGATCGCGGCTATATCGATTACCCATACATTGTATCGAGCATCGCCAATGTAAATCCGGACGAGATCGACAATCCGGCCAACTTCAAACCGCAGTCCGACCTCAACACGGATGAAACGCTTTCTGCCCGGGCAGCATTGCGGTTCAGCCCGTCCAGTGTGTTCGACGCCACGCTGACCTACTACTATCAGGACGCCCGCACCGAGGGCCGCCAGTTCTCGCAAATCCGCCTGACCAATTTCCCGGTCGCCATCGGCAAGTATGAAAACGCCCTGCGCGTTGCCGAACCAAACCGCCGTGATACGCAGCTGGTTTCGCTTGAAGCAGAGCTTGACCTTGGTTTCGCGAAGCTGGTGTCCGCCACCGGCTACAGCAAGCGCAAGGAAATGGGCAACCGTGACCAGACCGACCTGCTGATCACGCTGGAATACAGCTACGAACAATTCCCGAACTTCACGGCGTTCACGCTGGAAGAAGATGAAGAAGAAATCTTCACGCAGGAAGCCCGGCTGGTTTCATCTTTCGATGGCCCGTTCAGCTCCATTGTAGGCGGTTTCTACAACAAGCAGAAGATCAGGTCGCTGAGCACCGAATTCACGCCAGGCTACGATCAGTTCGCGGTTGACGAATTTGGCGGTGTGCAGTTGCGCCCCGACTCCATCGAATATATCGCGCCGTTCAATTCGGACCTGCGTGAACTCGCCACATTTGATGAAATCAGCTACCAGATCACCGACGCATGGCAGGTGACTGTTGGTGGGCGCTATTATGATTACGATCTGCAGACTGAATCGGCCACCGATCTGCCGCTGTTCAACACGGTGTTTTTGGGCGATCCTCAGGATCAAATTATCTTTCACTTCACTCCGGCGGACCAGAAAGACAACGGCTTCCTCTACAAATTCAACACGTCGTATGAATCCACTCCCGATGTGCTGATGTATGCGACAGTCAGCCAGGGTTTCCGGATCGGCAATTCAAACGGACTTGAGCCGTGCAACACCACTGGAAATGTTCAGAACATTTGCGGCCTGCCGAACGAACTGGAATACACCGCCGACACGACGACCAATTATGAAATCGGGTTCAAGACCCAATTTATGGACCGTCGGGTAACGTTCAACGGGGCTGTTTATTACATCGATTGGGAAGGTCCGCAGGTTACTTCAGCCACGATCAACGGCTCCTCGCCGATCACGATCAATGGTGCCGGTGCAGAATCGAAGGGTTTCGAACTGTTCGGTTCGGTCCGCGCGACGGATGGTCTGACATTCCGCGGCACGTATAGCTACACCGATGCCGCCTTGACGGCCTTGTCACCATTCCTGCTGAACGAATTGATGCCTCCGGGCTTCGGAACGATCTCCGTATCGGGTGAAGACGGTGACCGCCTGCCCGGTTCGCCAAAGCATCAGGGCAGCTTCTTTGCCGATTAAGAAATGCCGGTCTCGGACACTTGGGACCTGACGCTGAGCTATGGCTTCACCGCGCACAGCAACGTCCTGACCCGCACCGGCAACCGCGCTGGCGGGCTGGTATTGCCGGGCTTCGATACGCATAATGCGTCGATCAAGCTCAGCGATGGCGGCTGGTCGGTGACTGCCTATGTGAACAACATCTTTAACCAGTTCGGTGAAACAGGTGTTCGCGGCACGCCGCTGTTCGACCAGGCAGTGTCCGACATCAATGGCGATCCGGTATACACCCGGACCTATGGCACCTTCGTGGCACCGACGCGCCAGATCGGTCTCCGCATTCGCCGCAAATTCTAAGATCCTTGGTCTTGATCTAAAATTGGGGCGGGCAGCGAATGCTGCCCGCCCCTTTTCTTTGACAATTCGCCATTCACGAGCATGGCCACCACGCGGATCATTGTTTGATGGTTGAAAGCCTGACCAGATCGCAGCCAGACAGTATCGCGAGAGGCGGAAAGCTGTCCAGGATTGCTCCCCGAAGGATCCTCATGTGCCAGACTTCCGACCGAATTCGGGTGTCCGCTTCTCAACAAAAGCTGCGGCCCCTTCGCGGAAGTCGGGCTTGGAGAAAGCTGCCGCAAACACGCCCAATGTGCGCGAATCATCCTCTGCCTGCCCGTCGAGAACTGCGCGTACAAACTTCTTGAGCTCGTAAATCGAATGGGGTGATGCGGCCAGTATCGCGTGGGAAAGTTCGTCCGGATTTTCTGCGATGATTTCAATCAGCCCAATCCTCAGGGCTTCATCCGCGTTGATCAATGAGCCGCTGAAGAGCATCCGCTTGGCCTGCCCTGGGCCTACCAGATCAATCAGCAATTTCACGTCATGCAGCGGATAGACCAGTCCCAGCTTGGCCGGGGTAATGCCAAACCGTGCCTGCGGTGTTGCCACGCGTAGATCACAGGCCATGGCAAGGCCGCATCCCCCGCCAATACAATCGCCCTCGATGAAAGCGATTGTCGGCAGGGATATGCGGGCCAGCGAGTGCTGTGCGCGGTTGATTTCTGCCTGGTGTACCTCGCGCCAATGCCGGTCATCGCAATTGGCAAGCATTTCCTTTATATCCGCACCAGCGCAGAAAGCCCCCCCTTCTGCGGCGCGCAATTCGATCAGCCGGATGTCTGGATCGTGTTGTGCCTCGTGCAGCAATTTCGGCAATTGCTCCCACATCGCCAAGGTGAAGGCGTTGTGTTTGGCACCGCGGTCGATCAGTAACCTCGCCGTTCTTCCATCTTTTTCGAGCCGCAAACTCATGCCGGGTCCTCCTCCACAAAATGGTCTGCAATCATTTATCGTACGGTTACCCAGACATCCGGAAGCGGACGGGGCATAGTGCCCACCGCCTACCCGCGATAGATTCGGCCCGCCGATTGCGCGACATTACCCAACGCCTTTTCCCGCCCCGACAAAGTCAGGATCGCGGTATTTACGGAAATGCGCATCGGCTCACAGCTCTTCGGTGGTAATGAAGGTCGCGCCATCGGTGAATGCGCTCATTTCCTTGGCCAAAGCCGCCACCGCATCGGTACCACAATCCGCAAGGAATGGGTCAAGACCGGTGACGTCAAGGATCTCGATATAATCGTATGGAACTTTGTCTTTTGAAAACAGAACGTTGCGACTGCGCAGGACTTCGAATTTGTTGACCGACGGCAGGCCACTGAAAGTTGGCACATCGCGACCACGTGCCCAGCTTTCATAGTCACTGCGTCGCGCGCCTTCTTTTAGATTGAACAGGGCGATGATCCGCATGGTTACTCTCCTAATGGTGCGGGCACCCGGGAGGCACCCAATCCGTCGTCAATTAGCCGCGCCCACGCAACCAGGCCCGCCCATCCCGTGACCGACAAACCAGCTGGACGCCAAGCGGCATACCACCATCTGTCCATCCCGTTGGCAAGGAAAGCGCAGGCAAACCTGCAATATTGGCATGGCAGGCCAAATCCGCGTGCGCAGCCTTCATCCGCCAAGCCACTGCTCAAGCATTGTATCGAGCGCCTGAGCATCATTGCCGTGTAGCGCAATCTCCGCCGCACGATGCGCCTCGCTGGCTGGCAACCCGCCCCACGATGCCAATGTCTGCATTTTGGCGACAATCCCCGCCTCGCCCACCGGGCGCTCCGGATCACCGCGCGTATCGGCCAATTCAAGTCCGTTCACACGCGCCCCGGAATGTGCCGGGTATCTTTCTGTGATGTAGGAATCTTCTGCCACCGTGACTTTCGCGCGCAGAGGAGCGAGTGCAGCAATGGCCTCAAGCGTAAAGTCCTCCGGCGCAGCATTGCGACCATCGGCAATCACCGCGACCGCATGCTGTAGAGAGAATTTCGATTCCTTCTCCGTCACAGGATCGGGCCGGTCGCAGAACTTAAGCGCATCGGCATATGTCTCGACATGAAACGGCGCAGACAACTTGGCCGCAGTGCGCAATTCCAACACGCAATCAATCACTGCCTGGGCATGAGAGGAGGCGGCCCAGGGGTTGAAACTGACTTCGCCGATCAACCATCCATCCGCAGACCCGGCAAGCGGACCGGGAGCGCGTGTCATGGCCGAAAACAGGCCCTGCTCGCCCTCCAGGATGCCTTGCGGCCCTGTCGCTCCGTAATGGACATGCATCGCCGCATCGCGCCCTGTGCGAACCGCGTGATATATGTGCCATTGCTTTGTCAGCACATCGTCATGCCGCATATGCCACAGGCCGCCAGCGACGGACCCTGCATTTCCCAGCGCATTGGCAAATTCGACCGGCGCGAACCCGATCAGCGATCCGAAGGCGGCAGTGCTGCCGAACACACCCGCCGTCGATGTCTGGTGCCAATGGGCATGATGGTAGGCGTCCAGCGCGCTGCCTATCGCAATCATTGCTTCATAACCGCGGATCGCTGCGTCCAGCCGTTGGTCGAACGTCGCGCTGGGAAGGCTAAGGGCTGCGGGCCAGATGACTGACCCGGGATGTAACTGGGCGCTGCGATGGACATCGTCCATCTCGAGCACATTGCCCAGATAGGTCGCCTTCTCCCACGCCTTGTGGCTGATGATCGCGCCCAGACCTCCCGCCTCGGTCTGGCGCGCACCGGCGATGCAGGCCAGCCAGTCGAGCAAATTTAGCCGTGCACGATGCCGCTCGCGCTCGGAGGGTTGGCGAGCCAAGGTCTGAACAAGTTGGGTTAGCAGCAGATCAGACATCGCAACTCTCCGCAGCTGACAATTCATGTTTTCGGGCCGGGCGTTTCCCGGAACGCAAATCAAGCGCGAAATTGACATGGATGGCTGAGGTCTTCATCCTTCACCCAGTTTCGGAACCGGCCCTGACGTCCATTCTTCGCCGCTGAACCGGATTGCCGGGGCGATCTGCATGCCGCCGCCGGGCGATTCCATCAGCAAGCCCCGCTCTGCCACATGATCGGAGTCCAGCGCTTCGCGGAAATCGAGCACGGGGGCGAAGGCGACGTCCTTGTCCGCGAACCACAATACCCATTCATCGCGCGATTTTCGGGCGAATGTATCCGACAGGAAACTGATCAATTCACCCTGCTGGCCTGCGGGCCGTTCCGCATGGGGCAGCAAATCATCGCGGCCCAGCGCCGTTAGCAGATTGCGCGCGAATTTCCTCTCGCGCCCACCCAGCGCGATGTGTTTGCCGTCCATGGTAGTGTAAACTTGGTAGAATGCCGCGCCGCCTAGAGAGCGTTGTTCCTGCGAACGCGGAGCAGCGCCGCCCATGATCGCGCTGCCCGCCGTATGCGCGCACCAAGGAAGCAGGCTGTCGAACATCGCGCAGTCGATATAGGCGCCTTCGCCCGTCCGGTCACGCGCGACCAGTGCCATCAACATGGCCGAAAGCGCGGTCAGCCCGGCGGCCATATCGGCGGCAGGCGCACCGGGAACCACTGGAGTTCCATCCGAACCGTCATTGACCGACAGGAAACCGGCAAGTGCCTGCACCGCCATGTCATGCGCGGGGTGCCCGGCCAGCGCCACATCCTGTCCGAAGGCTGAGATCGAGCAATAGACGATGTCAGGTTTGAGCGTCTTCACCGCAGCATAATCGAAGCCCAGCCGCGCCATCGCGCCGGGACGGAAACCCTCCACGAAAACATCCGCCTGCGCAATCAATTCGCGCAGGCACGCTTTGCCAGCATCGCTCTTGAGATCCAGCGCGATGCTTTCCTTGCCGCGGTTGAGATTGGCGAACCACACCGAATGCCCGCCATGTTCGGGTGTATTGAATGGTGCCTGTTCGCGCGCCGGATCACCCGCGGGCGGTTCCACCTTGATCACGCGCGCGCCCTGATCGGCCATCATCAGCGTCATCATCGGCCCCGGCAGGAACACCGACAGGTCGACCACAGTTATACCGGATAATTTGCCCATCGCGTGTCTCAGACCACGCCGGATTTGTGAAGTTTTGCAATGGCGGCAGCATCATATCCCAGATCCGCCAATATCGCATCGTTATCAGCGCCCAGCAGCGGCGCAGCCCGGTTGGGCAGGCGCTGGCCATTGACCTTGATCGGGCTGGCCAGAATCTGCAGGTCGGGGCGATCCGGATGATCGACACTGTCGCGCATCCCGATGGTTTGCAGCCACGGATTATCCATGGCACCGGCCAGCGTGTAAACGGGCGCAACCGGTACGAAACCTGCCAGCAATTCCTGCCAATACGCCATGGTCTGCTGGCGAAATTCGGCATCGAGAATATCGGTCAGGACATCGCGATTGGTCAGGCGTTCTTCATTGCCGGCGAAGCGCGGATCTTCCAGCAAATCCGTCCGGCCCATCCGCTCGACCAGGATGTCCCAGAATTTAGGCAGTTGGCACATCAAGAACATCCACCCATCGCCGGCCTTGAACATCTGGCTGGGGGTGGCGGTGGGATGGGCCGAGCGCGGAGTGCGGTGCGTCTCGTCCCCCTCGTTCAGGTACCATAGCGCCGGATAGCTGGTCTGGTGGACTGCCGCAGACAGCAGATCGGTATCGATGTCGCAGCCCGTTCCGCTGCGCTCCGCATTGACCAGCGCCGCCAGCAGCCCGACCGAATGGATCGTTCCGGTGATGAAATCGACCATCGAAAGGCCCATCCGCTGCGGCTCGCCTTCGGGGCTGCCGGTCATCTGGCAAAAACCCGCCTCGGCCTGCATCAGATAATCGTAACCGGGCCATTTCGACCGCGCATTATTTCGGCCATAGGCGGACAGATGCGCGCAGACGATCGCCGGATTGATATGCTTCAGCGCTTCGTAGGTAACGCCCATCCGTTCAGGTAGATCGCCGCGCAGATTGTTTGCCACAACATGGCTGGTTTTGACCAAACGGTGCAGCACTTGCTTGCCTGCATTGCTGTTCAGATCCAGCGTCAGCGATTTCTTGTTGAGGTTGAACGCCTGAAAATACAGGCTTTCCCCAGCGCGCAGGAAATGCGGGCCGACGGCGCGCGCAGTATCCCCGCCGCCATGCCGATTGCCGTCGGAACCGACTTTGCCCGGCGGTTCGATCTTGATAACTTCGGCGCCCAATTGGGCCAAAAGCATCGTGCTGTAAGGACCCGCGCCATATTGCTCCGCACTGATGATGCGAAAACCCGACAATGGCAGAGGCAGCGGTGCTGTCATTGCTGCGGCGCTCAGGCCGGATTGTTCTTGATGTGCTGCTTGGCGATAATCATCCGCTGTATTTCATTGGTGCCTTCGCCGATGCACATCATCATGGCATCACGGTAATAACGCTCGATATCGTATTCCTTGGAATAGCTATAGCCGCCGAAAATCCGCATCGCTTCCTGGCTGTTTTCGACTGCCGATTCCGACGCAAAATATTTGGCGATGCCGGCCTCCATGTCGCAGCGTTCGCCGCGGTCGTAGGCTTCAGCGGCATCCATCGTCAGCAATCGCGCCGCTCGCGCACGGGTCACCATCTTCCCCAGTTTCAACTGGATCGCCTGATGCTGGGCAATTGGTTTGCCCATGGTTTCGCGCTGCTGCGCATATTCGGTTGCCAGCCGGAGCGAACCTTCCGACAGACCGACACCCCGCGCCGCCACATTGATCCGGCCGAGTTCCAAACCGCCGGTAGCCTGGAAGAACCCCTGCCCTTCAACGCCGCCGATCAACTGGCTGGCGGGGACACGGTAATCTTCCATGATCAATTCGGCGGAATCGATGGCGTTGTAACCCAGTTTCTTGAATTTTTTGCCGGTGGTGAAGCCATCGCGCTTGTCCGCAATGAACAGGCTCATGCCCTTGTAGCGCGGATCGGCCTTGGGATCGGTCTTCACCAGCATGGCAAAGCAGGATCCATTGAGCGCGTTGGAAATCCATGTCTTGGTGCCGTTGATAATGTAATCATCACCGTCGCGCACTGCGAGCGTCCGGATCGCCTGGAGATCGGTACCGGCATTGGGTTCGGTCAGCGCTAGCCCGCCGCGAATCTCGCCGGTGGCGAATTTGGGCAGCCACAGCGCTTTCTGTTCCGGCGTCCCGAACCGTTCTACCGTCGCTGCCATGATCAGATGCGAGTTGAAGATCCCTGTGATCGCCATCCAGTGCGAGCTGATCTGCATCACAATCTTGGCATAGGTAGTCGCGGGCAGGCCAAGGCCGCCGTATTCCTGCCCGATAGTGGCGCCGAACAAACCCATTTCGGCCATCTGGTGGACCAGTTTTTCCGGCCAGATATCGCCGTGATCATGGTACTTGATAACCGGGATCACCTCGCGCTCCAGCCAGACGTCGATCGCATCCATGAACGCGCGCTCGTCATCGGGATCGATGGAGCGGATCTGGGTTTCGAGATTTGCGGCGGTGGCCATCATGTCAGTCCTGTATTGGGTGAAGTCAGGTGGAAAATCGCGGAATTTTAATCGTCGCTAGGTCCGAAACCACGTTTCCAGATTAGCATCACCCGGTCAAATGTGCAGACTATCTCGCCGTGCTGGTTCTTGCCGATCGTTCGGATGGTGACGACGCCCTGTTCGGGCCGCTTTTCGGACTCGCGTTTTTCCAGCACTTCCGTCTCGGAATACAGTGTATCACCGGCGAACACCGGCTTGGTTAGCCGGATGTCTTTCCATCCCAGGTTGGCGACTGCTTTCTGGCTGACATCGGACACACTCTGCCCGGTCATGATCGCCACGGTCAGCGGCGAGCAAACCACCGGTTTTTTGAATTCAGTCTTGGCGGCAAATTCGAAATCGAAATGCAATGGGTGCGTGTTCATGGTCAGCAGCGTGAACCAGGTATTGTCCGCTTCCGTGATCGTGCGACCGGGCCGATGTTCGTAGATGTGGCCGGCCACGAAATCTTCGTAATACCGGCCGAATGTTTCCCGGAACCGGCCCGGGGCAACTTCGATGACTCCATCTCGCATTTTCTTGTTCCTTAAACATCCCGCCCCGCCCGATCACTCACAATCAGGAATTGCTCCACGCGTCTTCGCCAGTCCAGCATGATGGCCCTATGACCTTGGCGATGATCTCAATCTGTCTGGGGTGGATAGCGGCCTTGGCATGAAAGCCAAGCGCCTTCACAAAGTGACCGTGTGTTCGGGCAAAAGCGTAAAGGAAACTGGCGACGGCGACTCTTCCCGGTTCTGATCCTATCTCACAGGATTTTTCAATCGGACGCTGTATTTTGATCGGCTTATCGACTGTAACATGCCTGATCGCAGGGGCTGCCATTGATCATCAGGTCACGATTAAAACATGAAGCTCCGCACAGAGCTGCTGGAAGACCGCCAATGCGTCTCGAAGCCCTCGATCACGACCTGTTATGGTGCAAATAGGCCACAACTCTTCGAGAACCCGGAAGTACCCTTTTGAAACCTAATTGCTAACGACACCCGATTTATGACACCAAAGTTTCGCAATAGCTGGGATTCATAAAATTTCAGTCGCGCACAAAAGATAAAAAATAGCTTTGTGTTTGGAGAGGATGGTTAATGAAAAGAGTATTTCTCGGGTCGACTGCGCTTGCCTTGGCGACGCTGGTTACCGGCACTGCCTATGCGCAGGACACCGGCACAACCGCCGCGTCAGAGCCAGTTCTGGATGATGATGTAATCATTGTGACGGCTCAGCGCCGCGCGCAGGACGTGCAGGAAATTCCCCTTGCCGTGACGGCGGTTGGCCCGGCCCAGTTGGAAGCGCAAGGCGTCGTGAACGTACAGGATATCAGCCAGGTTTCACCAAGCTTCTCCAGCTCCGCCGCGCAGCTTGCATCGGCTTCGGTCGTATTGCGGATCCGCGGCGTCGGGACCACGTCCAATAACATCGGGTTTGAAAGCGCAGTCGGTATTTTCGTTGACGGTGCCTACCAGTCACGGCCGGGGATCGCCTTGTCCGAATTCGTGGATGTCGAGCGAGTCGAAGTGCTGCGCGGTCCGCAGGGCACGCTGTTCGGCCGTAACACCTCGGCTGGCGCTCTCAACGTAACCAATGTGCGCCCCGATCTCAGCGAGTTCGGCGGCTTTGCAAATGCCACCTATGGCAATCGCAACCTCATAAATGTGCAGGGCGCCGTCAATGTGCCCGTTGTCAAGGATACAGTCGCAGTGCGGCTGACCGGAGCCTATCGTAAACGCGATGGATACCTGACCGTCGTCGACCGGAACGGAACAGAGCTTGGCGATTCCAACGGGGTCGACCAGCATCTCGTTCGCGGCCAGATTGGCTGGGAGACAGAGGGCGGGATCAAAGGCCGCATAGTCGCGGATTATGCGAAAAGTACGGCGCCCTTCGGCGCAGCGCTAGAAGTGTTGCAGTCACCGGTGGAAACATTCGGATTATTCAATGCAGTCGGCCTGGGTGCACGCGGCGGAATGGCAGCCCCTGCAGTCGCGACTGACGAGTTCGACGTACAGGGTGCGCAAGCCGCTGTTGACAACCGGATCGCTTCGGCCAGTTTCGTCCCTAGAACACGGACGAAAACGTGGGGTGTTACCGGAGAACTCGAAGTCCCTGTCGGGGCAGCAGCTGACCTTATTTATATCGGTTCATATCGCAAATTCGATTCATTCGAATCCTACGACGCCGATTTCAGCGGTCTGGATGTCTTCGACATCACCGGCAGCATCGTGAGCATCAAGACGATGACCCACGAAGTGCGCTTGCAGGGCGATGCGTTTTCTGATGCGCTCGAATGGATGATTGGCGCCTATTATTCCAAGGAAGATATCACCCAGGACACCAGCTATGCCCTTGGAGAGGATTACGGCGAATTGGTTGGCGCGCTATTCTTCGGCCCGACGGGCGGCGCATTCGGGGCCAACCCGCTGACACTGCTGTCCGGCGGCATCGACCCGGCTGGTTCGACCAACAACAATCTCTATGCGCAAGACAGCAAAAGCTGGTCGATTTTCACGCATAATACGCTTGAAGTCGCTGATGGTCTCAAAGTGAGTGTTGGCCTGCGTTATTCCGACGAAAGCAAGGACGGGGCCTTTGCGCAAGGTGCAAACAACAATTCGATATGCCCCGCACTGCTCGGTAATCTGGATTTGGCGCAATTGCAGGCTGGGAACCTCGTTTTCCCACCCGCGCCGGCGGCTCTGGGCGGGAATATTCTCGCGCTTGGCTGTTTTGCGTTTGTCGCTCCGGCAGACCTGCCACTTTCGGCGGTTCTGCCGTTGCCACGGACCTTCGCAAGCGAGTTCAAGGACAACGAACTGATCTACACCGGCAAGGTGGCTTACGAGGTGACGCCCGACATCAATACCTATGCCAGTTTCACGCATGGCTATAAGTCGGGTGGCTTCAATCTGGACTCGACCGCCGCCGTCGGGGGTGCCGATCCGCGCTTCCTTTCGGAAACGGTCGATGCCTATGAAATCGGCTTGAAATCACGCCTGATGGACAACGCGGTTACGTTGAACGTCGCGGCCTTCATCGAGAATTTCCAGAACTTCCAAGTTCTTGAATATACCGGCGTCGCGTTCGAAACTTTCAATGTGCCCAAAGCAACATCAAAGGGCGTG
>JBFEKH010000059.1:0-12210 GCA_041552775.1 Allopontixanthobacter sp. | reverse complement strand
CGCATGGCGCGCTCGGTAATGTCGGAGACACGGTCCTTCAACCCGGCAAAATCAGCCAGCTCATCAATGCATTCCTGGCCGATCATGGTCGAATCCATGTCGGAAACGAATAGGTGGGGAACCTGGATTTCCGCCCGCGAGACCAGCAGATCGGACGGGGTGAAATGCTCGTCGAGTATCTGGCGGAGCGCCGTAGGGTCGCCGTCCGGCAGCGCGATTTCCATCACATCGCCGCAGAAATCGAGCATCCGCGCCACCGCAACCCGCATATCCGCGGCAGCCAAAGCGTCCACAGCCGCATCGAGGCGTGTTTCCAGGGCGGCAGGGTCTGCTATCAGGCGAGCGATGAGCACCAGGGAATCTCCTAACAATATAGTGGCGGAACTGCCGGATGCGGGACCGCCGGTGGCGCTCATTGCAGGGCCGACCGCGAGCGGCAAGAGTGATTTGGCCGTACGGCTGGCACTCGCGCTTGCCGAAGATGGGCGCAAGGCGGCTGTCATCAATGCCGACAGCGCGCAGGTTTACCGCGATTTGCATGTATTGAGCGCGCGGCCGAACGAGGAAGAAATGCGCGGCGTAGATCACCGGTTGTTCGGCACGTGGGACGGCGCGCAGCCATGTTCAGCCGGGAATTGGGCCGATGCGGCGAAGCGAGAAATTGCGGCGCTGCATGCAGAAGGGGCGGTGCCGATTCTGGTCGGCGGCACCGGGCTATATTTGCGCACGCTGCTGGACGGGATCGCGCCTGTACCGGACATCGACCCTGCAGTACGCGCACAGGTCCGCGCCTTGCCCCAGACCGAGGCGCGCCTAGTGTTACTGGAGGAAGACCCCTTCGCGGCGGCGAAATTGGCTCCGGCGGATAACAGCCGCACGGCGCGGGCGCTGGAAGTTGTCCGCTCGACCGGCAAGCCGCTCAATCATTGGCAGAAACATCTGGTCGGCGGGATAGGGGATGCGATTACGGTCCACCCTCTGATCCTGCTGCCCGATCGACAGGTATTGTATGACCGATGCGACCAGCGGTTCGAGGCCATGCTGGATGCAGGAGCAGCTGAGGAAGTCGAGGGGCTGATGGCACGCAATCTGGATCCTGCCCTTCCGGTCATGCGCGCAATCGGGGTCCGTGAAATTGCCGGCTGGCTCCGCGGCGAGACCCGCAAGGAAGCGATGATCGCAGCCGGACAGCTCGCCACGCGGCAATATTCCAAGCGGCAATATACCTGGTTCCGCAACCAGCCTCCGGAAGATTGGCCCAGAATTGCGTTGGATAATGATTCAATTCGAGCCTTATTTGCAAGATTATTACGTTAATTAAGGTTGACACAATACTTTTGTTTCCGTAGTTGCGCCCCCGACTGGTCCGGCTAAGGTCCCCTTTCCGGGGTGCTTCCGGACCACATTTATTGGAGAAGATCATGTCCAGCCCAGCTTCGGGGCCCAGCAACAGCAGTGAACGCAGCGGCGCTGCGATTCTGGTGGAATGCCTGGTGCAGCAGGGTGTCGAATTCATTTTCGGCTATCCCGGCGGCGCGGTGCTGCCGATCTATGACGAACTGTTCGCGGACAATCGTATCCGGCACATTCTCGTGCGGCACGAAGCGGGCGCCGCACACGCAGCGGAAGGCTATGCCCGTTCGACCGGCAAACCCGGCGTGGTTCTGGTTACTTCCGGTCCCGGCGCGACCAATGCGGTCACCGGCATTGCCGATGCATTCATGGATTCGATTCCGCTAGTGATCATCACCGGGCAGGTGCCGACCGCGCTGATCGGTACGGACGCATTTCAGGAAGCCGACACCATCGGCATCACCCGCCATTGCACGAAGCACAATTACCTCGTCAAAGACCCCGAGGCGCTGGCCCCGACGATTGCCGAGGCTTTTCGCATCGCCACCACGGGCCGTCCCGGTCCGGTGCTGATCGACATTCCCAAGGATGTGCAAATCGCGCAGGCGGAATTTGGCGGCAAGCCAGCGGCGACTCTCGCCTCCGCACGCTATCAGCCGCAAACGGTTGCAGAACCCGAATTGATCGCGGAGGCGATCGAACTGATGGCCAAAGCAGAAGCGCCGGTTTTCTATACCGGCGGCGGAATCATCAATTCCGGCCCGCGAGCAAGCGAATTGCTGCGCCAGTTGCAGGATATTACCGGCGCTCCGGTTACCTCCACCCTCATGGGTCTAGGCGCATTTCCTGCGGACCATCCCGATTGGCTGGGGATGCTGGGGATGCACGGTTCCTATGAAGCCAATATGGTAATGAACCGCTGCGACCTGATGATTTGCGTTGGCGCGCGCTTCGATGACCGGGTGACGGGACGGCTCGACGCGTTCTCTCCCAATTCCACCAAGATCCATATCGATATCGACCGCGCCTCGATCAACAAGATCGTTCCGGTCGAACTCGGCATAGTCGGCGATTGCGCCACAGTGCTGGAACAATTGATCTCCGCATGGGGTACACGCAAGCCGCGCGATCTGGGCGAATGGAAAGCCCGCATTGCCGGATGGCGCGCCCGTGAAAGCCTCGCCTATCCAGAGAACAAGGACGCGATCATGCCGCAATTGGCGGTAGAGCGGCTGTTCGCCCTCACCCGCGAGCGCGATCCGATCATCACCACCGAGGTTGGCCAGCACCAGATGTGGGCCGCGCAATATTTCGGGTTCTTCGGGCCCAACAAATGGCTCACCAGTGGCGGGCTCGGCACGATGGGTTACGGCCTGCCTGCCGCGATCGGCGCGCAATTGGGCAATCCCGATGCGCTGGTGATCGACATTGCCGGTGAAGCATCGATCCAGATGAATATCCAGGAATTGGGAACAGCCAGCCAATACCGCCTGCCGGTCAAGATTTTCATCCTCAACAATGAATATATGGGCATGGTCAGGCAGTGGCAGGAACTGACCTACGAAAGCCGCTATTCCAACAGCTATTCCGACAGCCTGCCCGATTTTGTCCAGCTTGCGGAAGCCTATGGCTGGAAGGGTATCCGCATTTCCGATCAAGCCGACCTTGATGCCGGGATCAAGGCGATGCTGGCGCACGACGGGCCGGTAATCGTCGATTGCCAGGTGTCGAAAGACGCGAATTGTTATCCGATGATCCCCAGCGGCTCTGCCCATACCGACATGCTGATGTATGGCGACACGGCCAGCGGCACGATGGATGATGAAGCGAAGGCCTTGGTATAATGAAAATCCAGCAGGCAGAGGCCGAGCGGCACGTCCTGACCGTGACCGTCGATAACGAGGCTGGCATTCTCGCGCGTATCGCGGGCATGTTCACCGCGCGCGGCTATAATATCGATAGTCTGACGGTGGCGGATATTTCCGAGAATCATGCGGTTAGCCGGATCACCATTGTCACTCAGGGTCCGCCGCAGGTAATTGACCAGATCCGCGCGCAACTGGAACGGCTGGTCTCGGTTCACCGCGTGGTCGACCTCACTGAAACGGGCAAGCACGTTGAGCGTGAACTGGCGTTAATCAAGGTCAAGGGTACTGGCGAACACCGGGTCGAGGCACTTCGGCTGGCGGATGTTTTTCGCGCGCAAGTGGTCGACACCACAACTTCCAGCTTTATCTTCGAACTGACCGGCGCACCGGACAAAATCGACAGCTTCATTGCATTGATGCGCGAACTCGGCTTGGTCGAAGTCGGGCGGACCGGCATTGCCGGAATGATGCGCGGTGCGACAAGCACCTGAAAAGAATTTCACACCTATCAACCACTCGCTCGCCGCTGAAGGCGACAATTGAGGACTACCCATGAAAGTTTATTATGACGCCGACGCCGATCAGGACCTGATCAAGGGCAAGAAAATCGCCATCGTCGGTTATGGCAGCCAGGGCCACGCCCATGCACAGAACCTGCGCGACAGCGGTGTCGGCGAAGTGGCGATTGCCCTGCGCGAAGGCTCTGCCACTGCCAAGAAGGCGGAAGCTGCCGGCTTCAAGGTTATGGCCAATGCCGATGCGGCAAAATGGGCCGACGTAATTATGGTCCTCGCGCCGGACGAGCATCAGGCTGCGATTTACGCCGATGATCTGGCGGCGAACATGCGGTCCGGTTCCGCGCTGGCGTTCGCGCACGGCCTGAACGTGCATTTCGGCCTCATCGAAGCGCGCCCCGACCTCGATGTATTCATGGTCGCGCCCAAGGGCCCTGGCCACACGGTGCGCAGCGAATATGTGAAGGGCGGCGGCGTGCCGTGCCTGGTGGCCGTGGCTCAGGAAGCCGAAGGCAGCAGCAATGGAAATGGCTATGCCCACGCCCTCGCCCTGTCTTATGCCTCTGCCGTTGGCGGCGGACGCAGCGGGATCATCGAAACCACGTTCCGCGAAGAATGCGAAACCGATCTGTTCGGCGAACAGGCCGTGCTGTGCGGCGGGATCACCCATTTGATCCAGGCCGGATTCGAAACGCTGGTCGAAGCCGGTTACGCGCCGGAAATGGCCTATTTCGAATGTCTTCATGAAACCAAGCTGATCGTCGACCTGCTGTATGAAGGCGGCATCGCCAACATGCGCTATTCGATCAGCAACACCGCTGAATACGGCGATATCAAGACCGGCCCACGCATCATCACAGCCGAAACCAAGGCGGAAATGAAGCGCGTTTTGCAAGACATTCAGGCAGGCCGTTTCGTGAAGGACTTCGTGCTCGATAACCGCGCAGGTCAGCCGGAACTGAAGGCAAGCCGCAAGGCGGCTGCCGCGCATCAGATCGAACAGGTCGGCGCGGAATTGCGGGCCATGATGCCGTGGATCGCCAAGAACCAGCTGGTCGACAAAGCCAAGAACTAGTCTGGCCGGGAAATTGTCATAATACTGACACCTGGGAAGCGGACAGGGCGGGAATATTGAGGAGTTTTGTTGTGACGACAATCTACCGTAAATTTTCCCGCCTCAGCCTGCTCCCGTTACCTGCTTTCGCTCTGTTGGCGGGGTGCGGCGGAGCGGCGGAGCAAAGCGAAACGGCGGAGGAATACGCCGCGCGGATAAATGGCACGGCGCCGATCGCCGCGGCCGCAGGTCCCGCGCCGCAGGGCTCCCCGAATGTCTCCGCGCCCCTTCCCGGCGCAGCGCCCGGCCCGGTTGAACCGCGCACGCCGACCGATCCGGCCTCCAGTTCATGCGGCGCCACCGCGGCTGCGGAATTTCTCGGGCAGGCGAACAGCGCACCGCTCCGCCAGCAAATCGCCGATAAGTCGCAGCCGCGCGGCGGATTACGGTTCATCCAACCAGGCGAGGCGCAGACGCAGGACTTCAACAACAACCGGCTCAACGTGATGTTGGACGCCGGCGGGGTAATCCGAGATTTCCGCTGCGGATAGCTTTATGGTAATGATCCGCGTTACTTGCCCCCCGAAGTATGTATGGAGTGACCGATGAAGCCCCCAAAACTGATGACCGCTTTCGCCGTCGCCCTTGCGCTTGGCGGCGTTGCCTCACTGTCCGCACAGAACGCACCGGCCCAGGTTCCCGGCACCATGGACGCGTCACAAGTCACTGCCGGAACATACGCCGTTGATCCCGCGCATACGCTTGTCGGCTGGCGGGTTAACCACTTCGGTTTCAACGATTACCTCGGACTGTTCGGCTCCATCGAAGGCACCCTGCAGATGGACCCGGCCAACATCGAATCGGCCAGCCTGGACATTACCGTTCCGGTCGGCATGGTCACCGTTGCCAGCGAAGGCCTGCGCAATCACCTGCTCCGCCCGGGCAAGGATGGCGGCTCGCCTGACTTCTTCGGTGCTGACCCAGCCCCGGCGCGCTTCGTATCCACCGGAGTGCGCAGGACCGGAGACGCCACCGCCGAGATTATGGGGCAGCTGACGCTGAATGGCGTAACCCGTCCGGTAACGATCGACGCGCAGTTCACCGGCGCGGGCGCCAATCCGATGAACAAAAAGCAAACCATCGGCTTCGAAGGCGTCACCACCATCAAGCGGTCGGATTTTGGCTTATCCTACGGGATTCCGATGGTTGCCGACGAAGTCAAACTCGATATCTCGGCAGCGTTCGAGAAGGAGTAACGTATCCACTGGCACCACTCCGCGCGCGTAAACACGGAAGAAAATTGCGCGCGCGGACTGGACAGCGGGCGTTTAATTGCACATAGCGGCGGCATGACGATGCAGTTGGACATGCTACTACGACTTATCCGCCCTTGGGCGTGATGTGCGGCGGTGCCTGATGCGGCGCGCCGGGTCGCCCAAGGGTAGCTCCGTCCCAACATTTTCCTTCGTCAGAGAACCTTCCCATGTCCATGCTCCGCGATCCATCTCGCAAATACCGCGCCTTCCCCCAGATCAATCTGCCTGACAGGCAATGGCCCTCGCGCACTATCTCTGCGCCGCCGCGCTGGCTGTCGACCGATCTGCGTGACGGCAACCAGGCGATTGTCGATCCGATGGACGCGGTCAAAAAACGCCGTTTCTTCGACATGCTGGTGGAAATCGGAGTCAAGGAAATCGAGGTCGGCTTTCCAAGCGCGGGCGCGACCGAGTTCGACTTCATCCGCGGGCTGGTCGATTCCGGCAACATCCCTCAAGACGTAATGGTGCAGGTCCTGACCCAGTCACGGCAGGATTTGATCCATACCTCATTCGACAGTCTGGACGGGGTGCACGCGGCGGTCGTCCATATGTATAACGCAGTCAGCCCGACATGGCGCGACATCGTGTTCCGTATGAGCAAGGAAGAGGTCCGCCAGATTGCCGTAGACGGTGCAAAAATCATGCGCGACGAAGCAGCGTCTCGTCCGAATACGGAATGGCATTTCCAATATAGCCCGGAAACCTTCTCGACTGCCGAAATCGATTTCAGCGTCGAGGTATGCAAGGCAGTGATGGAGGTCCTTCAGCCCACTCCCGAACGCCCGATCATCCTCAACCTGCCCGCCACCGTCGAGGCAGCGACCCCCAACATCTATGCTGACCAGATTGAATATTTCTGCCGCAATCTGCCGAACCGCAATGCGGCGGTAATCAGCCTGCATACCCATAATGACCGGGGGACCGGCGTGGCTGCGGCGGAACTGGGCCTGATGGCGGGTGCTGACCGCGTGGAAGGCTGCCTGTTCGGTAATGGGGAGCGGACCGGCAATTGCTGCCTGGTGACCGTCGCGCTCAACATGTACACGCAAGGGATCGACCCGCTGCTCGATTTCTCCGACATCGACCGGGTTATCGAGACGGTCGAGTTTTGCAACGAATTGCCCGTACACCAGCGCCACCCTTATGGGGGTGAGTTGGTATTCACCGCATTTTCCGGCAGCCACCAGGATGCGATCAAGAAGGGCTTTTCGGCGCGCGAAACCCAGAATGACGAGCTGTGGCGCGTGCCTTATCTACCGGTCGATCCGGCCGATCTCGGCCGCAATTACGAAGCGGTCATCCGCGTCAATTCACAAAGCGGCAAAGGCGGTTTCGCATGGGTGCTGGAACAGGATCAGGGTCTCAAATTGCCCAAGGCAATGCAGGCCAATTTCGCGCCGCATGTGCAGCGCATGGCCGATGAACTGGGCCGCGAACTCAACGCCGCGGATATCTGGCACGCATTCCGCACCGCCTATCACGTCCAGACCTCGCCCAAGCATTTCCAGCTGGTCGATTACGAGGAAAACCGCGCTGCCGATGGTACGCGGATGTTCACCGGCACCATCGAAGTCGCGGGGCAGGCGCAGAGCGTCAGCGGGCGCGGTAACGGCCTTATTTCGTCAGTTGTCGCCACCTTGCGCGAAGCCTTTGATCTTGAACTCGACGTGGTGGATTATTCCGAACACGCCCTGTCCAAAGGCTCGGACGCGCGCGCAGCCGCCTATCTGGAATGCACCGGTCCCGGCGGCCGGAAAATCTGGGGCTGCGGGATTGACGAGGATATCGCCACCGCGAGCGTCCGCGCTGTGCTCAGCGCCGCCAACAGCGCGCTGAGCTAACCAACTCGGGGCAGCCGAAGCGCGATCACTTCACGCGTCCGTCATACCAGGCCAGCCAGCGGTCCATTCGGTCCTTGACGAAGCTGGGGCGCTCAATTCCGTGGTTTTCGCCGGGATAGATAACCAAGCGGGTGTCGATGCCCCGACTTTTCAGCGCCTGGTACATCTGTTCACTGTTCAGCGCCGGAACGTTGAAATCGTTCTGTCCGACCATGAACATGGTCGGCGTCACGATGCTCTGGTTCTGGAAGAACGGATAGCTGATCTTGAGATACCCTTCGAGGTTTTCCCACGGTTTTCCCATCTCCCGCTCGTAAGACAGGGTGTACATGTCGGTGCCATATCCGGCGGTGACATTGGCAATGGACGCCCCGCTGACCGCCGCCTTGAAGCGCGTGTCCGAAGCGATGGTGTAATTGGTCAGCATGCCGCCGTAGCTCCAGCCGCCAATCCCGAGGCGTGCCGGATCGGCAATGCCCTTTGCCACAGCGTCATCCACGCCAGCCAAAACGTCCTCGACATCGACCGATCCCCAGGCTGCATTGATCGCGCTGGCATAGGCTACTCCTCGTCCACTGCTGCCGCGGGGGTTGGTGCTGATCACTGCGTAACCCGACGCAGCCATGACATGTTGCATCAAGTTGAATCCCCGATCGAACTGGGATGTTGGTCCGCCGTGAATATAAAGAATAGAAGGCAGCGCCTTGCCCGATTTCGCACCATGCGGCTGATGGATGAAGCCGTGGACTTCGGTTCCATCCTTACTGGTGAAACTGGTCCGAGTGACCGCGCCGAGATCGAGATCGGCCAATAAGGCGGCGTTGTGACTGGACACCTGGCGCAGCGCTGGGCCGTCCAGTACAAACACATCGCTAGGCGTCAGGCTGGTGCTGGAAAGAAGCGCGGTCCGGCCGTTGGTGGCAGCGCTCTGATTGGATAGAACCTGTTCCCCCGACATGACCGTGGTGATCGGCCCGCCAGCGGCATTGACCCTGTCGAGACGCCGGATCCCGTCATCTTCTGTCAGGAACTGGATCGACGCGCTATCCGGACTCCAGATCGGGCTGGCAACGTTGCGGTCCAGGCCTGCGGTCAACACCTTTGCCTCCCCGCCTGCTGCCGGAATTACCGCCAGATCGGTCACCGCATACCAGATCAGCTTCGGATCTCCGCCGCGCAGATAGGCGATCAACTTGCCGTCGGGGCTCCACGCCGGATGGGACCGATTGTCCGCTGCATTGTCAGCGCCGGTATATGTGGTGAGTTGACGCGGTGCAGCGCCCACACTTGCCACCTTGGCGACATACAGATTGCTGTCTTCTGTCCGATCAGGATCCGGCGCTCGCTTTGAGGTGAATACGACCTGCGTACTATCAGGCGACCATGCGGGAAGTATTTCGTTATAATTGCCATCGGTAAGCCGCGCGGCTTTCCCGGCAGCAATATCATAAAGCCACACGCGCTGGCGACGTTTGCCAAGATAGCCGGTGCCGTCTTCCTTGAAATAATAGCGGTCGATTACCAGCGGCTGCGGGCGATCCTTCAGCTTTTCATCGGCCAGCTTTTCTTCCGGATCGGTCACTACCAGCGCCAGGTATTTCATGTCCGGTGACCAAGCGAAATCATCAACCGAACCAGTGATGTCTACCAGCGGCTGCGCCTCTCCGCCTGCACGGGGTAGCAGCCATAACTGGCCCTCCTCGTCCTTGTCGGCGCGGGTTGAGATAAACCCGATCTGCGACCCGTCCGGGCTGAATTTGGGGCTGGATTCGCTTTCACCTTCGCGGCCAGTCAGCTGCCGCGTGCCGCTGCCGTCCCAAGCGGCGATCCAAACGTGGGTTACGTTCTCGTCTTCTTCCACATTTGCCTTTGTCACCGTGTACACGATGGCATCCCCGTCGGGCGCAATCTGGGGGTCGGCGACTTCTTCCAGCGCCAGCAAATCCGCTGGTTGCGCCGGGCGGGCCTGTGCAATTGCACCTTGGCTGAGGAGGATTGCTGCGCTGGCACCGATTAGAATTCGCATAGATACCCCTTGAAACAAGGTGCCGGGTGTAATGGACGCTCTGCAAAGCGCAATCGCTACAATCACGTTTTGAGATTGCCCCTGTACGCGGCCCATAACTGGTGTAGGCATGGCGAAATTGCAGGGCATGAATGAGCTGAAAAACAGCCGGCGAACGGGAGCATGATTGGTGATTGAAGATATACTGGAACCGGAACTGCCAATCATCGATCCGCACCACCATTTGTGGGATCTGCGCCCAATGATCGCGGCATTTCCGGAGCCGCACCATCCGTTCATCGCCTCCATCGCTGGCGCACCGCATTACACTTTTGACCAGCTTCATGCCGATCTGACAACAGGCCACAACATCATCGGCACGGTGTTCATGGAATGCGGCGCGTTCTACCGGGCTGGCGCTCCGGAAGATCTGAAACCCGTTGGCGAAGTGGAGTTCGTCAACGGAGTAGCCGCCCAGAGCGCAAGCGGCTTATACGGCAATACCCGCGCCTGTGCGGCGATTATAGGCCACGCCAATATGCTGCTGGGTGACGGCGCCCTGCCAGTATTGGAAAGCCTGATTGCCGCGGGTAACGACCGGTTTCGAGGCATCCGCCATTCGGCTGCGTGGGACAGTGACCCTGCCACTCTGGGCCTGCCATTCCATGCGCCCGAAGGCTTGCTGGCCAGCGACGAATTCCAGGCAGGCTTTGCGCATCTCAAAAAATTCGGGCTAACCTTCGATGCTTGGGTGCTCGAACCACAATTGGTCGATGTGATCGCCCTGGCGCGCAAGTTCCCAGACCAGCCAATAGTGCTCGACCACTGCGGAACACCGCTCAACATTGCGTCCTATCGCGGAAAATTGTCGAAGCATTTCGACCGCTGGCGCAAGGCCATCCAGCGCCTGTCGGAATGCCCCAATGTCTCGGTCAAACTGGGCGGGTTGGCGATGGCATTTTGCGGAATGCCGGAAGATGGCCCGGCCAAGGGTATCGGATCAGAAGCTTTGGCCGCGATGTGGCGTCCCTATATCGAAACCTGCATCGAGGCCTTTGGCCCGAACCGCGCAATGTTCGAAAGCAATTACCCGGTCGATCGGTGGGGGGCGACTTATCCGGTGTTGTGGAATGCGTTCAAGCGGATCACCTCAGGCGCATCTGCCGACGAAAAGCGCGCGCTTTACGCAGGGTCCGCCGCGCATTTTTACGGCATCGAGGAATTGCTCGACTGAATAGCTGAAGTCCGCTCATCAAACGGGTAAAACCCGACCTATCGACAAGCAGCATATTGCCTCATATGCCTGCAATAGAGTTTCATTAAGCAACGGAGCATTTCATGGCGCTACCCGCCCCTTTCGACCACCTACGCCTGCCGATTATCGGATCGCCGTTGTTTATCGTTTCCGGCCCAGAGCTGGTCATTGCACAATGCAAAGCTGGGATCGTCGGTTCGTTTCCTGCGCTGAACGCCCGCCCCATCTCGCAACTGGATGAATGGCTGCACCAGATCACCGAGGAACTGGCAGCGCATAATCGGGATAATCCCGATCGGCCCGCAGCGCCTTATGCGGTTAACCAGATCGTCCACCGCAGCAACAACCGGCTCGAAGAAGATATCGCCATGTGCGGCAAATGGCAGGTGCCGATGATGATCACCTCGCTCGGCGCGCGCGAAGAAGTTTTCGAGGCCGCGCATAGCTGGGGCGGCATCGTGCTGCATGACGTGATTAACGACAAATTCGCCCACAAGGCGATCGACAAGGGCGCAGACGGCCTGATCCCGGTCGCTGCCGGTGCCGGCGGACATGCGGGCGTGCAGTCCCCTTTTGCGCTGATGCAGGAAATCCGTAGCTGGTTCGACGGGCTGGTGGCGCTGTCAGGTTCAATTTCCCATGGCCGTTCCGTATTGGCAGCACAGGCGATGGGCGCCGATTTCGCCTATATCGGCTCGCCCTGGATCGCCACCAAGGAAGCCAATGCCGAAGAAGCATACAAGCAGGAAATCGTCGACAGCAAGGCGGCGGACATCGTCTACACCAATCTGTTCACCGGTGTTCACGGCAATTATTTACGTGGGTCGATCGAGAAAGCCGGTCTCGATCCCGAGAACTTGCCGACCAGCGATCCCAGCGCGATGAATTTCGGATCGGGCGGCAACAGCAAGGCCAAGGCCTGGAAAGACATCTGGGGTTCTGGCCAGGGTGTCGGCATGGTCGACAAAATCGACAGCGTGGCTGACCGGGTTGACCGGCT
>JBFEKH010000058.1:0-12234 GCA_041552775.1 Allopontixanthobacter sp. | reverse complement strand
TCGGATTGAGCGCAGCATCGGGGGCCATTTCGCCTTCATATTCGAAGCCGGGATCTTCCCTGTCCAGAATTGCCACCGCGCCGCGGATATTGTCGAGCCATTTCCCGCTCGGGTTTCCGAAGGTCGAATATGACAGGAAGGCGACGCGCGGTTCGTGACCCATGCGGCGGGCAACAGCGGCGGTTTCGCGGGCGATATGCGCCAGTTCTTCCGCACTAGGACGTTCATTGATCGTCGTATCGGCCAGAAAGGTGGTGTGGTTCTTGCCGATCATCATGTGGATGCCGAACGGCAGCGAGCCCTTCTTGGCATTGAGCACCAGGTTCACTTCGCGTGCGGTCTGGGCAAAAGTCCGCGTCAGGCCCGAAATCATCGCATCGCCATGGCCAAGCGCGACCAGCAAGGCGGCGAAGACATTGCGTTCCTGATTGACCATCCGGCGCACGTCACGCTCGGTATAGCCTTTGCGCTGAAGGCGCTTGTAGAGATAGTCGACCATCTGCGGAACATATTCGCTGTCGGCAGAATTCTGGATTTCGAACTCACCCGGGTTGTCCGCACCGAGCATATGCAGCTTGTCCGCAACTGCCTTGGTCCGGCCGACCAGGATCGGCGTTCCGTAACCGAAATCGCGGAACTGGATTGCTGCGCGCAGCACCACATCTTCTTCCGCTTCGGCAAATACCACCCGCTTGGGATTGGCACGGGCAATTTCATAGGTGTTGGTGAGTACTGAAGTGGTCGGGTTGAGCCGCGCCTTGAGTGATAGCTTGTATGCTTCGAAATCCTTGATCGGTGCCTTGGCAACACCGGAATCCATAGCCGCCTTGGCCACCGCAGCCGACACGACTTCCATCAGACGCGGATCGAACGGGGCGGGAATGATGTAATCTGTCCCAAATTTGTGGTTGATGCCATAGGCCGCAGCCACTTCGTCAGGCACCCGCTGGCGGGCCAGCGCGGCGATGGCATGCGCCGCTGCAACCTTCATTTCCTCGTTGATCGTGGTCGCCTGCACATCCAGCGCGCCGCGGAAAATGAACGGGAATCCAAGGACATTGTTGACCTGATTGGGGAAATCGGACCGTCCGGTCGCGATAATCGCATCGGGGCGCACGGCCTTGGCATCGTCCGGCGTGATTTCGGGATCGGGATTGGCCATCGCGAAAATGATCGGGTTCTTGGCCATTTTCTTGACCCATTCAGGCTTCAGCGCGCCCGCAGCCGACAGGCCCAGGAAAATATCCGCGCCATCAAGCGCCTCTTCCAATGTGCGGGCAGCGGTTGGCACGGCATGTGCGCTCTTCCATTGGTCCACATTCTCGCGGCCCGGATAGATCGGACCGGAACGGTCGCACACAATCACGTTTTCATGCGGAACACCGATGGACTTGATCAGCGCGGTACAGGCCAGCGCGGCAGCGCCGGCGCCGTTCACGACAATGCGAACATCCTTCAGGTCGCGCCCGGTAAGGTGACAAGCATTGATCAGGCCAGCGGCCGAGATAATCGCAGTCCCGTGCTGATCATCATGCATGACCGGGATGTTCATCCGGTCGCGCAATGCCTGCTCGATGATGAAACATTCGGGCGCAGCAATATCTTCCAGATTGATCCCGCCAAACGTGGGTTCCATCAGCGCGACCGCATTGATGAAGGCCTCGGGGTCCTCGGTATCCAGCTCGATATCGATCGCGTCGACGTCAGCGAAGCGCTTGAACAACACCGCCTTGCCCTCCATCACCGGCTTGGACGCCAGCGCGCCCAGATTGCCCATTCCCAGGATTGCGGTCCCGTTGGAAATCACCGCTACGAGATTGGCGCGCGCGGTATATTTCGCCGCGTTTGCCGGATCGTCGGCAATGGCCTGCACAGGTGCCGCGACGCCGGGCGAATAGGCCAGCGAAAGATCGCGCTGTGTCGCCATCGGTTTCGAGGCGATGATTTCGATTTTACCCGGGCGGATGGTTTCATGATAGAACAAGGCCTCACGTGCAGTGAAACCAGTCTGTTTATTATCGGCCAAGGTAATCCCTCCAGATGCTCAGGCAAAACTTGATCAAGCCGTAACCGAGGATGTCGGCAAGGGATAGGGGAAAGCTTGACCCTCTGCCCTTCCCGAATCGGCAGCACTACGGTTAGGCCGCGCCGATGGCGATTACCAAGGCGGTTACCGAGGCCAGGGGCCCGACTCCGATGATGCAGCAATATTTCGCGCTCAAGCGCGAGGCCGAAGGGTGCCTGCTGTTCTACCGGATGGGCGATTTCTTCGAATTGTTCTTCGATGATGCCAAACAGGCAGCCGCAATCCTGGATATCGCGCTGACAAGCAGAGGCGAACATGACGGGCAACCAGTGGCGATGTGCGGCGTGCCTGTACACGCGGCAGAAGGCTATCTGGCGCGGCTGATCAAGGCCGGATGCCGGGTCGCAATTGCCGAACAAATCGAAACCCCGGAAGAAGCCAAGAAGCGCGGCGGTTACAAGGCGCTGGTAGCCCGCGATATCGTCCGCTTCGTCACGGCAGGGACATTAACCGAAGAAGCCCTGCTGGAACCGCGCCGAGCCAATGTTTTGGCGGCAGTGTGCGATTTGCGCGGCATGGTCGGCATTGCAGCCTGCGATATTTCGACCGGCCGGATGGAGCTGGAAGAATGTGCCCCCGAAGCGGTCGGGGCTGCACTGGCAAGATTGGGCGCGAGCGAACTGGTCGCGCCGGACGAATGGGAAAACGCACCTGAAGATGCGATCCTGCGGTCGCGGCACGATTTTGGCAGTGACGAAGGCGAGGCCCGTCTGAAGGCACTTCACAGCGTCGCCACGCTTGACGGATTTGGCAATTTCACGCGGGCGATGCTGGCCGCTGCTGGCGGTCTGGTGGCCTATCTGGACCACGTAGGGCGCGGCAATCTGCCATTCCTGCAGCCCCCTGTGGCGCGCACCGGGCAGGCCGCGCTGGCGATGGACGAAGCCACGCGAAGCAGCCTCGAAATCCTGCAATCGCAGCAGGGTAGCCGCGCCGGCAGCCTGATCGCGGCGATAGATCGCTGCGTTACTGGTGCCGGCGCGCGGCAATTGGCAGACGATCTTTCCGCGCCGTTGCTTGATCGCGCAGCCATCGAAGCCCGGCTGGCGCTGGTCCATTGGCTGCATGACGATCCGCTGCTTCGCGCCGATCTGCGCGAAGTGCTGCGCGCCCTGCCCGATATCGGCCGGGCTTTAGGCCGGGTGGTCGCGGGACGCGGCAGTCCGCGCGATCTGGGCCAAATTCGTGACGGTCTGGCCGAAGCGCGGCGAATCCGGGATTTCCTGACCGCCAGGCCTGATCGCCCGGCACTGCTGGAACAGCTTCTGCCCGCGATGGGCGGACACGGCGCATTGGTCGATCTGATGCAGCGGGCCTTGGTGGGATCGCCGCCGACGGAGCGTTCTCAAGGCGGCTTCATCGCGGAAGGCTATGACGCAGCGCTGGATGAACTGCGCGGCATATCGGGCAATGCACGCCGGGCTATCGCCGCGCTGGAGGGCCGCTACCGCGAGGATACCGGTATTACCGCGCTGAAGATAAAGCACAATGGCGTGCTGGGATATTTCATCGAAGTGCCCGCAAAACACGGCGATGTACTGATGGCCCCCGACAGCGGCTTCACGCATCGCCAGACCATGGCCGGGGCCGTCCGGTTCAACTCGCTCGGCCTGCATGAGGAAGCTGGCCGGATTGCCGAGGCAGGAGGACATGCGCTTGCTGCGGAAGAAGCGCATTTCGAAGAACTGACTGCAAAAATTGTCGAAGCGCGGCTCCAGATTGCCGATACCGCTGCGGCTCTCGCCCGTGTCGATGTTGCAGCCGGACAGGCCGAACGTGCCGCAGAAGGCGGATGGTGCCGTCCGCAGATTTCCGAAGACAACGCACTCGCAATTGAGGCTGGCCGCCATCCCGTGGTCGAGGCGGCGCTGGCCAAATCGGCATCGGGCGAGCGGTTCGTGGCCAATGATTGTACCCTTTCTCCCGATGACCGGCTGTGGCTGATCGGCGGGCCGAACATGGGCGGTAAATCGACCTTCCTGCGTCAGAACGCGCTTATCGTCCTACTAGCGCAGGCGGGCGGCTATGTTCCGGCGGCACAGGCTACGATCGGGCTGGTCGACAAATTGTTCAGCCGGGTTGGCGCGTCGGACAATCTGGCGCGTGGGCGGTCTACTTTTATGGTCGAAATGGTCGAAACGGCGGCCATCCTGGCACAGGCCACTGCGCGCAGCTTTGTAATCCTGGACGAGGTTGGGCGCGGTACATCGACTTATGATGGGCTAGCGCTGGCATGGGCAGTGGTGGAGGCGGTTCATGGCCGCAACAAATCCCGCTGCCTGTTTGCGACCCATTACCACGAATTGTCCCGGCTGGCCGAAAGCTGCGAGGCCCTGTCGCTCCATCATGTCCGCGCCCGGGAGTGGCGCGGCGACCTGGTGCTACTGCACGAATTGGCGGAAGGGCCCGCTGACCGCAGCTACGGCCTTGCGGTAGCCAAACTAGCCGGTGTTCCAAAGGAGGTCGTGGCGCGGGCAAAATCCGTACTCGACAAATTGGAGAAGGCGCGGTCCGAAACCGGCGGACTTGCCGCCGGTCTGGGTGATTTGCCGCTGTTCGCAGCCGCTGCCGCAGTGCACGAGGAAAAAACCGATCCCGTGCGCGAAAGGTTGGACGCGCTCGATGTCGATGCCCTCAGTCCTCGCGATGCGCTGGAAATCCTGTATGAATTGAAACGGCAGTCGGGCGAAACCGAACATTAACGCTCAGCCTGTAAGGATGCTGTGTGCGTGGATACATGTTCAAGAACCGCTGGGGCGCCCTTTTCTTCGTCTGCCTGACGGCATTGGGGGCGGTAGGCCTGATCGGCGGCGAGGATGATGAGGGCTTGGTGGTCAGCGCGGCGGGTGAATTGACCGGCGTCGGCAATGATTTCGGTAATCGTAAGCAGGAATTATCCGAGCCCGAACAACGCGCTGTACTCGATGCTGGGGATGTCGGACAATTCTCCCCGGACGAAGATTTTGTCGAAGAATATCCACCTGATGACGACCTGATTGATGACACTCGGGGTTTTGAACCCGAGCCTGATATCGATCCGTCCCGTGAGGTGGAGAAGGTTGAAGAAGAAGGCGATGTCGTTATGTACATCGACGATGCCTGATCCAGCCAAATCCTCTGACGATCAAACCGACAAAAGTACAAAATTGGCTGCCGACCGGACCGATTGGGCCGAGGACCGGACAATTCTGGCCCTGGAGCGGACATTCGCTGGCTGGCTACGCACCGCTTTTGCAGCAATCGGCATCGGGCTCGGCTTCAGGGCGTTGTTTGGGGAATTCGACCCGCCATGGCTAGCCCGTGCAATCGCGACGCTGTTTATTGCCATGGCAATCGTCTTTGCAATTGGCGCTGAACGCCGCGCCTATCGCTCCTTCGAGCGCCTTTCTTCCCATGCAGTTGATTCGCCCAATCTGCCCAATTTGAAATGGATTGCTTATGCGGTCTCGCTGGGCGCAGTGGTCTTAATCGCCGCGCTATGGGTGCTCCACTAGGCAGCACCCAGGCGCAAACTCAGCTGCCGTCACCGCGCAAATTATCGACCTTGGAAGCATCCCCCAACTCATCGACATTATCGTCCATATTGGGTTCGCCGCGGAACGCATCCATGTCGATCCGTCCGCTGCTTTCCATGTCGCGCATATGGTCGATCAGATCCTGCGTGGAATCGCCCATCAGGCCGCTGTCATTGGGCCCTTTCGTGCTTTCTGTCGGGCTGTGCGTGTCGCCAACGCCCTCACGCGCTTGCTTGGCCACTTCCTGCGCCTGCGAGCGATGGTCGTCCTGTTCGTCATTATGGGTTTCGGGCGCGAAGTCCGCCTGGCTTTCTTCCGGTGATTTGATCTTGTCGTTGCTCATGGCAAATTCTCCTTTGCCACATCAACGGACGGGATCGCGCACCTGTTCCCGAAGACTCACCGCGTCGGAACGGGCACCTCGCCAGTGTAATCATAGAATCCGCGGCCCGTCTTGCGCCCCAGCCAGCCCGCCTCGACATACTTCACCAGCAGCGGCGCGGGACGGTATTTGGCATCGCCGGTGGTCTTTTGCAGGATACGGACGATGTCGAGCACTGTGTCGAGACCGACAAAATCCGCCAAGGCCAGTGGCCCCATCGGGTGGTTAAGACCGATCCTGCAGCCCTTGTCGATATCTTCGATGCTGGCGGTTCCCTGCCCCAATACGAATACCGCTTCGTTGAGCATCGGAATGAGGATCCGGTTGACCACGAAGCCCGGCTCGTCCTGAACCTCGACCACCTGTTTGCCTAGGCTTTCGGCAAAGGCGCGGGTGCGGGCGGTGGTTTCAGGGCTGGTCGCAAGTCCAGGGATGATTTCGATCAGGCCCATGACGGGCACCGGATTGAAGAAATGCAGTCCGATAAACCGCGCCGGATCAGGCGAGAAATTCGCCATCCGGGTAATCGGGATCGAACTGGTATTGCTGGCCATGATCGCATCGCTGGCCAACACCTTGCCCGCCTCGGTGAAGATCGCTTGCTTGATCTCTTCTTTTTCAGTCGCAGCTTCGATGATCAATTCGGCATCGGCCATCGGTGCGTAATCGGCAATCGGAGTGATCCTCGCGAGCACAGATTCTGCTTGGGCGATCTCGATCTTGCCGCGGCCAACCAGCTTGCCGAGCGCTTGCTCGATACCGTCCTTGGCTTTTTCGGAAATGGCGATTTCCCGATCGGAAAGCATGACGTTCATGCCATATTGGGCGATGGTCTGGGCAATGCCCGAACCCATCTGGCCCGCGCCGATTACAGCGATATTTTGCATCTCACCAATTCCTTCGCACCTGCAGCAAATGCGCCTGTTAGCGGGTAGGAACGGGTCTGCCTAGACCTAGCGTGACCGGAGTTTCGCGGCGCTTAGCGATTGGCGCCGGGTATCCATTTCACGTCTGCGGTGCCGTCATCGTTGGCAATGCGGGCCAGTACAAACAGATAATCTGACAGCCGATTGATATAGGCCAATGCAGCCGGATTGACTGGCTCCACCGCTGCCAGCGCGGTCACCCTACGTTCGGCATTGCGCACTGAAGCGCGCGCGACATGCAGGCGGGCTGCCGCTTCCGATCCGCCGGGCAGGACGAATGTCGTGAGGGGTTCAAGCCGCTCGTTCAGGGCGTCAATTGCGTGTTCAATCCATACAGCCTGCACTGGAACGACCCGTAGGACCATTTCCGACGGTTCGAAATCGCTGCCGCCGACATCGCCCAGCGGTGTTGCCAGGTCGGCGCCTAGATCGAACATGTCGTTCTGGATACGGAACAATGACTGCGCATCGCCGGTCCCTGCCATTGCTACCGCCGCAAGGCCGATGGCAGAATTTGCCTCGTCCACCGCGCCGATCGCTTCAATGCGTGCGGCATGTTTTGGCTGACGCGATCCATCGATCAGCCCGGTGGAGCCGTCATCGCCGGTGCGCGTATAAATCTTGTTGAGCTTGACCATCGGCGTCACGGCTCCGCTTTAGCGGGCGAACGCCAGGATAATCGCGACAACCAGGACAGCCAGGCCCTGATATTTGATCCGGTTGAACATCATCTTGTTCTGCAAGGTCTGCATTTCGACCAAATTTTCCGATGTTCCGTTCTCGAGATCGATCTTGGTCGTCTTAAGAAAGGCGATGATGCCGCGAACAAGCGAAACCACGACCAGAATGCACAGGATTACGAGCGCGATGATAAGTAATGTGTTCATGCAACCTACTTAGGAAAGGTCGAGCGAAATACCAGCGGGAAAGCGACTGGCGCGCAGGTCATCGGCAAGTTTTTTGCCAGCTTCGCCCGCCAGCCGCCGGTCTGCCAGTGACGGCGAGCCCCGCCGCTTGGCCAGCTTGGTGCCAGTTTCATCCACCAGCAGCGCATGATGATGCCAGCGCGGCACCGGTAGCCCGAGCAATTCCTGCAGCAGCCGGTGGATATGGGTGGCAGCGAACAGATCCCGCCCCCGCGTGACCAGCGTAACACAGTCCTGCGAATCATCCAGTGTCGCAGCCAGGTGATAACTCGCGGGCGCATCCTTGCGCACGAGAACAACATCACCGGATTGTTCGGGAGTAGCACGCTGGACGCCCGCAAGATCGTCTGTCCAGGAAAGCGGGCCGGTTTGCCTGAGAGCTCCAGCAACATCGAGACGCCATGCAGCACCCTCGTGATCCTCAAGGTTTTTGCCCCGGCAGGTGCCCGGATAGACCGATCCCTCCGGCCCAATTTCCGTCGCTGCTTCTGCAATTTCGGCCCGGGTACAGGTGCAGGGATACAGCAAGCCCAGCGCCTTCAAGCGCTCGGCCGCTGCGGCATAGGCAGCCAGCCGGGTCGATTGCGCGGGCACTTCACTCCATACCAGCCCCAGCCACGCCAGATCGGCGCGAAATTCGTCGACCAGTTCCGGCTTGCTGCGCGCTCCATCGATATCCTCGATCCGCAGCAGGAGCCGCCCGCTGTCTGCCGCCTTCGAGACCTGGGCAAGATCATGCGCGACAATCGCGGAATAGGCATGGCCGAGATGAAGCGGGCCGTTGGGGCTGGGGGCGAAACGGGTGGTGATCATGGTGCGGGGCCCCCTGTAAGCCATTCCCCGGCGCGCGGCAAAACTGCATCACAGAAAAAGGTTGGGGATGGCGCCCATGTAACAGGCTTGACGCTTTTTGCCGCAAATGCTCCCTTACGACCAATCGGGAGAAGGACCAGACGTGTTCAAAGCCGAATTGATGGAACGGGCGGCCCGTTTTCGTAGCGCCGCAGAGGATCCCACCCGCAATGTTGCGGGATGCCCTGCGCTGGTGCTGAACGCGGATTACACGCCGCTGTCCTATTACCCGCTCAGCCTGTGGCCATGGCAGACCGCGATCAAAGCGATCTTCCTCGACCGGGTGGACGTGGTCGCCAGCTATGACCGGGAAGTCCATTCACCCTCGCTGGACATGAAAATCCCCTCGGTCATCGCCCTGAAGCAATATGTGAAGCCAAGCGAGTTTCCCGCCTTCACCCGCTTCAACGTGTTCCTGCGCGACCGGTTCACCTGTCAATATTGCGGAGACAATCATCACCTGACCTTCGACCACGTGATCCCGCGCAGGCTGGGCGGAAAGACCAGTTGGGAAAACATCGTCGCCGCCTGCGCGCCGTGCAACATGAAGAAAGGTGGCCGCACGCCACAGCAGGCGCATATGCCGATCCTGGTAAAGCCGATCCGCCCGACCAACTGGCAATTGCAACAACGCGGCAAGGCCTTCCCGCCAAATTTCCTGCACGAGACATGGCGGGATTGGCTCTATTGGGATATCGAGCTGGAGGCTTGAGGGCAAAGCTAGGAACCGACCAATTGCTGACCTTCGTTGTACTCGTCTAACATGCCATTAGAAAGGAAGCGGCAGGCTCGTGAACGAAACACTGTGCGTCCCAACTGGAGCAATTGTCGCGCTCGCTCTCGATTGGGCAATATACACCCACTTGAGTGCCTACCTTCGTGCCAGCTTCCCGAACATTGGTCACTGTAGTTTCCGTGAAATGTCATTTGGCAGTCCAGCGGCACTTCTTCGCACGGTAGCCGTCTTGGCTACTGGACTGGCAGGTGGAATGGCAATTGCGACGAAGCATCCGCCGCTTTGGCTCATCGCCGTCAGCTTCTTCGCTGTCACGCACTCGCAAATCTATGCCTTGGACTACCGTAGAAGCAAGCGCCCCTAACCTCAGCTTCTCGCGACACAGCAAACTCGCTTCCCGCTTCGTTCAAGTCACCGCCGCGCGCTGCTGAAACTCTGGCTTGTCCCAAGCGCTGGTGGCGATGATGTCAGCCAGACCTTCCGACGCCAGGAACACATCCTCGAACGACACATAGGCGGGCGCGAAGCCGAACCTCAGGATGTCGGGATCGCGGAAATCGCCGATGATCCCGCGTGCGATCAGCGCCTGGCAAATTGCGTAGGCTTGCGCGTGGCGGAAGGACAATTGGCTGCCGCGTGCCAGCGAATCCAGCGGGCTGACGAGTTCCAGATCGGGCAACCTCGCCGCAACGCACTTCCTGAAAAATTCGCTCAGTTTGCGCGATTTTTCCGCGAGCCGGTCGATCCCGATTTCGGCGATCAGATCGACCCCGACTTCCATCGCGGCCATCCCGAGAATTCCCGGTGTGCCCGCCAGCAAGCGCGAAACGCCCGGCGCGGGGGCATAATCGTCGGTGAAGGCAAATGGCGCCGAGTGGCCCATCCAGCCGGTCAGGGGCTGCGACAGCGCCGCGTGGTGCCGCTTGGCGACGTAAGCATAGGCAGGCGCGCCTGGCCCGCCATTGAGATATTTGTAACCGCAGCCAACCGCGAAGTCGGCGTTGCAAACCGTTAGATCGACCGGCACCGCCCCGCCGCTATGCGACAGGTCCCACAGCACCAGCGCGCTCGCATCCTGCGCGGCCCGGGTCAGCTGGACCATATCATGCGTGCGGCCGGTCTTGTAATGGACATGGGTCAGCATCAACAGCGCCACGTCGCCATCTAAAGCTGCCTCGATGGCGTCAGGTGCCGCCAGCCTGCGCTCCGCGAGACCCTGTGCCTCCAACCCGGCAATCATGTACAGATCGGTCGGGAAGTTGCCGGGTTCGGACAGGATCACTTTCCTGCCGGGGCGCATATTCAGCGCCGCGCCGATCAGTTTGAACAGATTGACCGATACGCTGTCACAAACGATCACTTCGTCCGGGCCGGCACCGATGAGCGGGGCGATCTTGGCCCCAATGCGCTGCGGCAGTTTGATCCAGTCTGCATCATTCCAGCTGCGGATCAGGCCGTCACCCCACTCGCCGCGCAGGACCTGTTCCAACCGCGCGGGAGTGGCCTTCGGCAGCGCGCCCAATGAATTGCCGTCGAGATAGATCACACCGTCAGGAAGGTCGAACCGCCCGCGAAATTCGCGCAAGGGATCGGCGGCATCCAGCTGCCGGGCTTCGTCCAGAGTCATTGCGCCAACTCCCGCAAAATCGCGCGGCACAGCCCTGCGTCGCCGCCTGCGATCTTCAGCGGCAGGGCAATCAGCTCATACCGGCCCGGAGGGACACCATCCAGCACCAGCCCTTCCAGTATACGCATGTCTTCTTCCAGCACCGCCTTGTGGGCATCGATGGATTTGGAGTTTTGCGGGTCAACGGACGGCGCATCGGTGCCGATCAGCTTTACCCCCTGCGCCGCCAACCAGCGAATTGCGGGGGCGGAAATGGCGGTGAAATCTTCGCGCCACCCGTCATGCGGAAATGTGTCGTAGGTCCTGAACAGCACCCGGTCCGCGCTCTCAATTGCGGGTAAGTCGCCCACGCCGATGGAGCCCGAAATCCCGCGCGCGTCCACAACCAGACATTCGCCGATATACGGATCTAGCTCGACCGAGGCGATATCGGGCGCATCGTTCCCGTAATGTAGCGGTGCATCACCGTGGGTGCCGGAATGCGTGCTCATGGTCATCCTCGCAACATTGACCGGCGATCCCGCTGCCATGTCCCAGGTCCGCTCGATGCCGAACTCGGTATCGCCAGGCCACACCGGCAGGCCGAGGCGCAAAGTCTGGGATATGTCCCAGATCCGGCGCGAGGATTTCCAGCTGCTCATATCGCCGTCCTGACCGATAACAGCTCGGGGAAGAACACCTGTTTCAGGACGCCTTCAAGATAGGCCACGCCGGCAGTACCGCCGGTGCCGCGTTTGAAGCCAATGATCCGCTCGACGGTTTTGAGATGTCCGAAGCGCCAACGCTGGAAGTGATATTCCAGATCGACCAGCTTTTCCGCCAGTTCATACAGGTCCCAATGGTCCTGCGGGCTGCGATAGATTAGCGCCCATGCTGCCTCGACTTCCGGCGAAGCAGTCCACGGGGCCTTGGTATCGCGGGACAGCACGGCTTCCGGAATGGCAAAGCCGCGCCGCGCCAGCAGGCTAATCGCTTCGTCATACAGGCTGGGCCGAACCAGTTCAGCGCGCAGCATATCAGCGACATCGGGCGTCGCCTCATGGATCGTAACCATATCGGAATTACGCCCGCCGAGCAGGAATTCCATCAACCGGTACTGTGCCGATTGAAATCCGGAAGACGTCCCCAGATGCGGGCGGAGCAGGGAATATTCGTGAGGCGTCATGGTGGACAGGACTTCCCAG
>JBFEKH010000057.1:0-12321 GCA_041552775.1 Allopontixanthobacter sp. | reverse complement strand
TTTCGACCGAGGAAGGTCTGTTCTTGCAATGCCTGACCAGCATCTTCGGGGCACCGTTGATCCCGGGAATTCCATGTGTGGATGGCAATGGCACCGTTACAGCCGCGCAAGTGACCGGACTGGCGACCGGCGGCCTCGCGAGCGAAATTCCCTATCAGTCGGTGTTCGAAAATCAGGGTAAAAACCAGAGCTATTCCGTATTCGCGGACGCGACCTGGATACCCGCTCCCGCGCTCGAACTGACGGCCGGTGTACGGCTGCTGATCGAACAGCGTAAATCGGGTTATTTCGCCGATATCAATCCTTCGGTTCTGTCGGGCGGCCTCTCGCTGATCCCGGGCCAGATTGATACCGCGGGCGAAACCTACGAGGCTGACCGTAGCTATTCCGCAGTCCTGCCGCGCGTCAACGCATTGTACCGGGTCACCGATGATGTGAACGTGTTCGCCACGGTTTCGAAGGGCCGCCGCTCGCCCGTCGTCCAGCTAAATGCTGCGCGGGTCGGCGGTGTGGCAGTGCCCAATTTGCAATTAGTGCCGCAAGAAACGGTATGGAACTATGAAGTCGGCCTGAAAGGGGCGGCGGGCATCCTGTCCGGCTCGCTCGGCGTGTATTACCAGAAATATGACGGATTTCAGGTCAGCGTAGTGCAGTCCAATGGCTCCAGCCGCACCGAAAGCGCGGGCAAGGCCAGCAATCTGGGGGTCGAGGCGGAGGTCCAACTGCGCCCGGCCAGCTGGCTCAGCATTTTCGCCAATGGCGGCTATATCGATGGCGGGATCGATGAGAATAACGATTTTGCCCCGGCATTTTCCGGTGCGCGTTTCCGCCTGCAACCCGAATGGCAGGGGGCTGCCGGTTTCACCATCGATGCACCGATCAGCGATGGTGTCCGGTTCTTCGCCACCCCCAGCATGACCTATCGCAGCAAGATTTTCTTCGAATTGCCGAACAATCCGGTCACCTCGCAAGATGCGGTGACGCTGATCAACGCCCGTGCCGGGGTCAGCTTCGCCGATGAGGCTTTCGAAATCGCCGGGTTCATCCGCAACGCCACCGATGAAAACTATCTGCTTGATGCCGGCAACACCGGCGGTGCTTTCGGAATTCCAACCTATATTCCCGGCGAACCGCGGTTCTATGGGGTGCAACTGACCGCCCGGTACTGAGGGTCTCTGGATTCAAACATCCGCGGCAATAAAAACCTCCCCGTGCTGTGCGGCACGGGGAGGTCTGTTGTGACCCGGCTTAGGGGAACAGGCCGGGTACCTAGTTCAGGTCGAACCGGTCGGCGTTCATGACCTTGGTCCATGCGGCCACGAAGTCCTTCACGAACTTTTCTTTATGGCCATCCTCCGCATAGACTTCGGACACAGCGCGAAGCTGCGAGTTGGAACCGAACACCAGATCGGTGCGGGTGGCAGTCCAGCGCTGCTCCCCGCTCGCCCGGTCGGCGCCGACAAATTCCTCGTCCGCACTGGTATCGACCACCTTCCATACTGTGCCCATGTCGAGCAGATTGACGAAGAAATCATTCGTCAGCTTGCCCGGACGGTCGGTCAGCACGCCATGCTTGGTGTTGCCGCTGTTCGCACCCAGCACCCGTAATCCGCCGACCAGAACAGTCATTTCAGGGATCGACAGCCCGAGCAGGCATGCCCGGTCGACCATCATATCCTCGGTCTTCACGCTCATCTTGGTCTTCAGGTAATTGCGGAAGCCATCGGCCTGCGGTTCCAGCGGATCGAAGCTGTCGCCATCGGTCTGATCGTCGCTCGCATCGCCGCGGCCGCCGGTGAACGGTACGGAGATGTTGACGCCGGCATCATGCACTGACTTTTCGACCGCTGCGGTACCTGCCAACACGATGGCATCGGCCATCGACAGATTGCCGCGCAATTGGTCGATCCTTGACAGTACTTTCGACAGTTCGTCCGGATCGTTGACTGCCCAGCTTTTCTGCGGGGCAAGCCGGACCCGCGCACCATTGGCACCACCGCGGTGGTCCGACTGGCGATAGGTGGAGGCCGAGGCCCACGCCGCTTTCACCAGTTCCGCAGTGGTCAGCCCGCTGCCCAGAATTGCCGATTTGAACGACGACACATCGCTGTCCGATGGCATCGTTCCGGCCGGGATCGGATCCTGCCAGATCAGGTCTTCGGAGGGAACTTCGGGGCCGAGGTACCGGACCTTTGGCCCCATGTCGCGGTGACACAGTTTGAACCATGCGCGGGCGAAGGCATCGTCCAGCGCCGCCTGATCGTCGCGGAAGCGTTCGGAAATCTTGCGATATTCCGGATCCATCTTCAGCGCCATGTCGGCAGTGGTCATCATCGTCGGCACCTTCTTCGAAGGATCGCGCGCATCGGGCGCCATGTCTTCGGGATCGGGATTGATCGGCTGCCACTGCTGTGCGCCAGCTGGGCTGTGGACCA
Organism: Allopontixanthobacter sp.; assembly: GCA_041552775.1. GTDB lineage: Bacteria > Pseudomonadota > Alphaproteobacteria > Sphingomonadales > Sphingomonadaceae > Allopontixanthobacter. The sequence goes on along the minus strand of JBFEKH010000057.1, from coordinate 9,886 downwards.
GTTCGAAGTCGTATTTGAACAGTAGGCGGAAGTAATCGCCGCCCCACTGCGTCGGGTTCGGGGTCCACGCGCCTTCGATTCCCGAAGTGGTTATATGACCCTGATTGATCTCGTCCTCGTCGTTCAGCCAGCCAAAGCCCATCAATTCCATCGCTTCGGATTCGGGTGCGCCGCGGAAAGTATCCGATGGCTTCGCGCCATGCGCCTTGCCAAAGGCGTGGCCGCCCGCAGTCAGGGCGACGGTTTCCTCGTCATTCATCGCCATGCGCTCGAACGTGGTGCGCATGTCACGTGCAGACAGCAGTGGATCGGGGTTGCCGCCGGGACCTTCCGGATTGACGTAGATCAGGCCCATCTGGATTGCTGCAAGCGGATTTTCCAGATCGAGCTGGCGTTCCGGATCGATGCGTGTCTGAACACCCTGATCGACCCACATTTCTTCCGTTCCCCAATAAATGTCGGTTTCCGGAGCAAAAACATCCTTGCGACCGCCGCCGAATCCGAACACAGGCCCGCCCATCGTTTCAATGGCGACATTGCCGGTCAGGATGAACAGATCGGCCCAGCTGATTTGCTTGCCGTATTTCTTCTTGATCGGCCAAAGCAGCCGGCGCGCCTTGTCGAGATTGCCATTGTCCGGCCAGCTGTTGAGCGGGGCAAACCGCTGTTGGCCGCTGCTGGAGCCGCCGCGGCCATCGGCCGTGCGATAGGTGCCAGCCGAATGCCAGGCCATACGGATGAAAAACGGTCCGTAATTTCCGTAATCGGCCGGCCACCACGGCTGGCTGTCGGTCATCAGGGCCGTCAGGTCATTCTTCAGCGCCTGGTAATTGAGGGTGTTGAACGCTTCTGCATAATCAAAATCCTCGCCCATCGGATCAGGGGATTTTCCGTTCTGGGTAAGAATTTCCAGTTGCAGCGCATCGGGCCACCAGTCGCGGTTGCCTCTGCCCGTCAGCCTGCGCTGTTCGCCGCCTGCACCGCTGAACGGGCAACCGGAAATCTGGGGGTCTGCTTCAGCCATTTTCTCTCTCCATTTTCATTTGATAATGCAAATTACCACACTGCTTTCAAATGATCGACGCGATTAATAGCGTCAGCCTGATCGATATTTCCGATTATAACCCAGTCCCGAGCCGACTCGACGGTTGAGCCTGAATTAGCCGATAAGTTTGACCGCCTTGTGGCACCGGCTTAAGGCGCGGCACGAGTTTTTCCGGAGCACAGATGACCACTTTTCCAAAAACCAGCCAATTGATGCAGCGCGGAACCGACTTCCTCGGCAGCGAATATGCGATCCTGTGCGGCGCGATGAGCTGGGTGTCGGAGCGCAATCTCGTTTCCGCGATCAGCAATGCGGGCGGTTTCGGCGTGATTGCCTGCGGGGCGATGACGCCCGACCTGCTCGACACCGAAATTGCCGAAACGAAGAAGCTGACGTCCAAGCCCTTCGGCGTGAATTTGATCACCATGCACCCCGGACTGTTCGACCTGATCGACGTATGCGCCAAGAACGGCGTCACCCATGTGGTGCTGGCCGGCGGCATCCCGCCCAAGGGCAGTGTCGAGGCGATCAAGGCATTTGGCGCCAAGGTGATTGTATTCGCCCCTACGTTGGCGCTGGCCAAGAAGCTGCTGCGGCAGGACCGCGGCGCTGGCGGCGATGCGCTGGTGATCGAAGGAATGGAGGCCGGCGGCCACATTGGCCCGGTGTCCACCAGCGTGCTGGCGCAGGAATTCCTGCCCGTGCTGGCGGAAGATCATCTGGTATTCGTGGCTGGCGGGATTGGCCGCGGTGAAGCGATTGCGGGCTATCTGGAAATGGGCGCGGTCGGCGTCCAGCTGGGCACCCGCTTCGCTTGCGCGAAAGAAAGCATCGCGCATGAGAATTTCAAGAAAGCGTTTTTCCGCGCCAATGCCCGCGATGCGATCACCAGTGTTCAGGTTGATCCGCGCCTGCCGGTGATCCCGGTGCGCGCCCTGAAGAACAAGGGTACCGAGGAATTCACCGCCAAGCAGATCGAGGTTGCCAAATTGCTCGACAGCGGCGCGATTGAAATGGGGGAAGCGCAATTGCAGATCGAACATTACTGGGCAGGCGCATTGCGCCGCGCGGTGGTGGACGGCGATGTCGAGAACGGTTCGATCATGGCCGGCCAGTCGGTCGGCATGCTGAAAGAAGAAGAGCCGGTGGCGGACATTATTCAGCAGCTGATGTCGCAAAGCGAAGCGGCTTTGGCGCGGCGGTAACATGTCAGACGCGCTCGTCCTCACGCTCAGCTGCGCCGACCGGCCGGGGATCACCGCCCGGGTGGCATCCTTTCTGTTCGAACGGGGCGGCAATGTGCTGGAGGCGCAGCAGTTCAACGACCAGGCCAGCGGCGCGTTCTTCATGCGGGTAGAATTCGATCCAGGCGCTGCCGAGCGCGAGGCGATCCGCGAAGAATTCGCGCCGGTTGCCGCAGAATATGCGATGCGCTGGCACCTGGTGCTGCGCGACCGGCCGCGGCGGGTGCTGATCCTGGTCAGCAAGTTCGACCATTGCCTGGCCGATCTGCTCTATCGCCACCGGATCGGCGAATTGCCGATGGAACCAGTGGGGATCATCTCCAACCATCCGCGCGAAGCAGTTCGCCATACCCATATCGGTGACATTCCGTTCCATCACCTTCCCGTCACGAAAGCAGGCAAGGCGAATCAGGAAGCGCAGGTCCGCCGCATCGCCGAAGACACTAGGGCGGAGCTGGTCGTGCTCGCCCGCTACATGCAGATCCTGTCTGATGAACAGGCGGCCCATTTTGCCGGGCGCTGCATCAATATCCACCACAGTTTCCTGCCCGGCTTCAAAGGCGCGAAACCCTATCACCAGGCCCACGCGCGCGGCGTGAAGATGATCGGCGCCAGCGCGCATTACGTTACCACCGACCTCGACGAAGGGCCGATCATCCATCAGGCGGTCGAGCCGATAAGCCATGCCGACGATCCCGAAGATCTGGTCCGCAAGGGCCGTGAGATCGAAAGCCGCGTGCTGGCAGAGGCGGTCCGCCTGCATTTGCAGGAACGTGTGCTGCTGAACGGCAGCAAAACTGTGGTATTCCGCAGCTGAGGAACAACAGGCAGGGGATGGCCCGATGCACGTCTAGGCGCTCGATTACGTCAATATCATCACCGCTAATTTGCAAGAGACCGTGCGGGTCTAAGGCTGCTGGACCTCAATTTGTCCGGTGATTGCGCCGGGCCGCGGAGTAGCTGGCGAAACCGATCATTGTTTCGTAACGATAAATCCATATCTGCGCTGAAATGACGGGGGCTGAAATGAACGAAGCAGCAGGCGGCACGGGCAGGAAAACCATTTGGTCGCGGGCCCGCGCGATGGCCGAATTGGCCCCGCCCGAGCGGAACCGCTATGTCGATTTCCTGCGTGCGCTGTCGATCCTGGCAGTGGTGGTCGGCCATTGGCTGGTCGCCGCACCTTACATTGAAGATGGCGCGGTGCAGGGAGGGCATTTGCTGGGCATCCTGCCGTGGACTCAGTGGCTGACCTGGGGATTTCAGGTGATGCCGCTGTTCTTCCTGGTCGGCGGATTTTCCAATGGCGTATCCTGGTCGGCCAACCGGCGACAGGATAGCACCTATGCCCATTGGTTCACCAGCCGGTTCCGCCGCCTGATCTATCCCGTCCTGCCGCTATTCCTGATCTGGACGCTCATCGCGATGTTCGGCACGGCAATGGGGGTGGAGCGCAAGATCGTGGCATTGGCCGCGCAATTGGCTCTGATCCCGGTGTGGTTCCTGTCGGTATATATCATGGTCACCGCCGCGGTCCCGCTGACGCATGCCGCCTGGAAGCGCTGGGGCTTTGGCTCGTTCTTCGCGTTGGTGGCGGGCGCCATCGCCGTGGACGTCGCGACGTTCCAGTCCGGCGTGCCCTATCTCAAGTTCACCAATTTCGCGTTCGTCTGGCTGGCCGTGCACCAGCTCGGATACGCCTGGGGCGAGGGATATTTTGCCAGGCCCGTGCGCGGTTTGGCATGGGGTATTTCGGGTCTCGCGTCGCTGTTGGCGCTCGTATTTATCGGCCCCTATCCGGTGGCAATGATCGGCGTTCCGGGTGAAGCGATCACCAATTCGATGCCGCCCACCCTGGCTCTGCTGGCTCTTGGCATCACCCAGACCGGCTTTGCGCTGGCGCTTGAGCCCCAAGCCCGGCGAATGCTCGACAATATCCGGATATGGACCGGAGTGGTGCTGATCAACGGGATGATCATGACGATCTACCTGTGGCATCTGACCGCGTTTGTGCTGGTAATGGTGGCGGCATATCTGCTGGGCGGTGTGGGGCTGGAAGTTGCCCCCGGCAGCGGCGGTTGGTGGCTGGCCCGCCCGATATGGTTCGCGCTGTATATCGTGGTAACCCTACCACTGGTGATGATCTTTGCCCGGTTTGAACAGGCGAGGGAAAATCCGCTGGCGGCGGCTAAGGGCGATGTGCCGCACTGGCGGCTCGGGACCGGTCTGGCGCTCGCCTGTGTCGGCCTTGCCTCGACCGCAGTGCTCAGCATCGCCAGCCCGCTGGGCGTGACCGGTGTGCGGCTGTGGATCGTGGTTTTGCCCTTCATCGGCGCGGCATTGGTGCGCTTCGGCCCGGTCTATGACCTGACCCAGCGCCGCGGCAGGGGCACACAGACCTAAGCCGCTATGGACGCAGGCAAATAGGCTGATAGATTGGCCAAGGACCAATCCCTCAATCCGTCCCCAGCGTCAGGAGCCATCCATGTGCGACAAGCAGACCCCCGCCGAACTTGAGAAATCCACCGCCAATTGGCGTGAGCGCGCCCTGACCGGGCTCAACCGGCGCCAGTTCGGTGCGATTGGCGCAATGGGCGCCGCCGCGACGCTGGCCGCCTGTACTCGCATAAATAACGACGCCCCCAGCGAAGGCGGCCTTACAGAAAGCATTGTCAGCATCGAAACGCCTGATGGGACGATCGATGCTTTCTTCGTCCATCCAGCCAGCGGCAAGCATCCTGCGGTGATCTGCTGGCCCGACATTGCCAGCCTGCGTGATGCGTTCAAGATGATGGCCCGCCGCACCGCTGCGGAAGGTTTCGCAGTGCTGGTGGTGAACCCCTATTACCGCGACAGCAAGGCGCCGCAATTCGCCGATTTCGCTGAATTTCGTGCCAATGGCTGGGACAAGGTCAGCCCGTGGCGCGCCAAGCTGACCGCCCAACCGATCATGAGCGATGCCAAGGCGCTGGTCGGCTGGCTCGACACGCAAAGCAGCGTCGACACCGCGCGCGGTATCGGCACTGAGGGATATTGCATGGGCGGCCCGTTCACCGTGTGGACTGCAGCGGCGGTTCCCGGCCGGGTCGGCGCTGCGGCGTCCTTCCATGGCGGGGGACTGGTGGGCGACAGCCCGACCAGCCCGATCAACTTGCTGGGCTCTACCAAGGCCAGTTACCTGATCGCAATCGCCCAGAATGACGATGCCAAGGCACCGGACGAAAAAGACAAGCTGAAGGCCAAGGCAGCGGCAGCAGGCACGCCCGCTCAGGTCGAAGTCTTTGCCGGGGATCACGGATGGACCGTGCTCGATAGTCCCGCCTATGCCAAGGAAGCAGCGGAAAAGGCCTATGCCGACAAGATGGCGCTCTATTCCAAGCTATAAGCAAGCTGCACTGGGGAGGGGGCAAAGCATGAAAATCCTGGCAATCGGAATGGCGGGAGCGGCGCTGCTCGCCAGTGGCTGCACATCGCCGCAGGCCGCGCACTTGGGCGATGCGCCGTCGCCTCCGTCGGCATCGGCTCAAAGTCTTCGGCTTGATCCGGCCAGGATAGACAAGACGCTCAAGGCCATGGTGGACGAGGGCCGCATTGCGGGCGCGTCCGTGATTGTCTGGAAGGACGGCAAGGAAGCCTATTTCGCTGCTGCCGGAATGGCTGACCGGGAGGCTGGAAAGCCGTTCACGCGTGATACGCTGGTCCAGATCTTCTCCATGACCAAACCGGTCACCGGGGTCGCGCTGATGACCCTGTGGGAGAAGGGTAAATTCGGTCTCGATGATCCGTTGGCCGATTACTTGCCCCAGTTTGCCAATCTCAAGGTAGCTGACGGAACCGGCGCAAACGGGCAGATGATCCTGCGCGATCCGGCACGGCCCGTGACCATTCGCGATGTTCTGCGGCACACCGCCGGGTTTACTTACGGCGACGGCGACCGCGCAGCTGACGTCGTCTGGAAACAGTTGGACCCGTTGGCCGCGGACAAGACCCTAGCCGAATTCGGTCAACTATTGCCGCAAGTACCGCTGCTGTATGATCCGGGTGCACAATGGGAATACAGCTCGGCGGTAGACGTACAGGCGCTTCTGGTGGCCCATTTTTCCGGAATGCCGTTCGATCAATATGTCAAACAGACGATATTTGACCCGCTGGAGATGAACGATACCGCATGGGCGCCGGCACAGGACCAATTGCCCCGGCTGGCGAGGATGTATGAGGCCTATGATGGCGCCGTGTTGACCCCGCAGGAGGAAGAGGCATGGTTGAAACCCAATTTTCGCGGCAAGCCGATGACGATGGGCGGAGCGGGCCTCGTCAGCACTGTCGACGACTATTTACGGTTCGCCCGGATGCTGTTGGGGCAGGGCGCACTAGACAAAACGCGGATCCTGAATCCCTCGACTATCCGGTTGATGTCAACCGACCAGCTCGATCCGCGTATCACCGAGCGCGGTTGGTTGCCCGGCAAGGGTCAGGTCGGCTTTGGCTTCGACTTCGCGGTCCGCATCGCGCCGCCTGCAAATGCGCAGGAGAACGCTGGCGCAGTAGGCGAGTTCTTCTGGGATGGTTGGCCATCCACGCTGTTCTGGATCGATCCGGCGAATGACATGGCGGTTGTCTTCGCCACCCAGAAGGCCCCGTTCGATATGACATTGCACCATGATATCCGCGATGCTGTATACGGTGCGGCGCCCAACCCGCGCTAGTGCTTGGCCGGATCGAGGTCGTGCCTATCGGGCATGTCAGCGTCCGGTTTCACTTGCCGTTGGTCGCCCGGACGTTACGATAAACCTTTAGTTGTTCTGGGGAGAATTTCATGGGCTATGTTCTTGGCTTTGCACTGATCGTATTGGTGCTGATCCTGTTCACGATGGTGCGCGTCGTGAAGCAGGGCTTTGTCTACACGATCGAACGGCTGGGCAAGTATACGCTGGCCGCGCAGCCGGGCTTGCATTTCCTGGTGCCTTTCATCGACCGTGTCGGTCACAAAGTGAACATGATGGAACAGGTGCTGGATATTCCGGGCCAGGAAATCATCACCGCCGACAATGCGATGGTCGGGGTGGATGCCGTGGTCTTCTTCCAGGTGCTGGATGCGGGCAAGGCGGCCTATGAAGTCTCCAACCTGTACGGCGCGATCATGGCGCTGACCACGACCAATCTGCGTACCGTGATGGGCAGCATGGATCTGGACGAGACCCTGTCCAAACGTGATGAAATCAACGCCCGCCTGCTGGTGGTGGTGGACGAGGCGACCTCGCCGTGGGGGATCAAGATTACCCGGGTGGAAATCAAGGACATCCGCCCGCCGCTCGACATTTCCGAAGCGATGGCCCGCCAGATGAAGGCAGAACGCCTCAAGCGTGCTGAAATCCTCGAGGCAGAAGGCGACCGCGCCAGCCGCATCCTGCGAGCAGAAGGCGAGAAGCAATCCGCCATCCTGTCCGCAGAGGGCAAGCGAGAAGCGGCATTCCGTGATGCCGAGGCTCGCGAACGGGCGGCGGAAGCAGAAGCGCGGGCGACCCAGGTGGTGTCGGATGCCATCGCCCAGAGCGGGAACGCGGCAATCAATTACTTCATCGCTCAGGAATACACCAAGGCAGTCGGCAAATTTGCCACGAGTCCCAATGCCAAGACCATCCTGTTCCCGATCGAGGCAACCCAGTTAATCGGGTCGCTCGGCGGCATCGGTGAATTGCTGGGTGAAGCGTTCAAGCCCGGAACTGGCACTGTCACTACGACGCTGCCGCCCGCCGACCCCCGCGAACGGATGCGTGTGCCCCGGGCCGGAGAGACTAGGGCCGAAACCCGGACAGCGGTTCCGCGTAGTGGGGACAGCTGACCATGGATGATCTTGGTTCACTGGATCCGCACTGGATTTGGTTATCGATCGGATTGGCGTTAGCCGCGCTCGAGATGGTCGTGCCGGGGGTCTATCTGATCTGGTTGGCGCTGGCTGCCCTGATCACCGGTGTGCTGACCTTTGTACTCGACTTGGGGGTGGTGGTCCAGATTACCAATTTCATTTTCCTGTCGCTGATCGCCGCTTTTTCCGCCAAGCGATGGCTGCGGGACCGGCCAATCGCCAGTGCGGATCCGCTGATGAATGATCGACAAGGGCGCATGATCGGCCAGACGGCAGTGGTCACGCAGGCGCTCCAGGGAGGCAGCGGACGCGTGCGCTATGGCGACGGCGAATGGAGCGCACGCGGCCCGGATCTGGCTGTGGGCGTGCGCGTGCGCATTACCGGCGCTGATGGCACCCGGCTGGTCGTTGAGCCGGTTGCCCTGCTTGATCAGGTCAAACCCGCCGAGGATCCGGACATCGGCCCTGAGGCCACCTAGGCAGCGCTATCCCTCGACCTGCGACACGCGCTGGGTAAAGCGGCCGTGTTTGCGGTACTTGATCATCCAGCGATCGAGAAACAGGTCCAGCGGACGAGGCGCGACCCCCAGCTTAGCAATCCCGGGATATTTGCCCGAGGGTACATTGCCCTGTTTCAGCAAGATCCACTGGTCGCGGCCCATTGGCGTGCCGGGCAGGGCAGCGAAAATGCCGGAAATCGCATCAGGCATTTCGATGAAGATGCGCTTACGGCCTTGCGCAGCGGCAATCCGCTCATGCAGATCAAGCATGCTGATCGCCTCGTCCCCGGCAATCTCGTAAATCTTGCCGCCGTGCTTCGCCGGATCGGCCAGCGCGGCAACCACCGCATCGGCTGCATCATCGACAAACAGCATTTGCAATTTCGCCTGCGGGGCAAATACCGGCAGGACCGGCAGGGTCGATATCAGCCCGGCAAACATCGTCAGGAAGCCGTCATCCTCGCCGAACAGCAACGAGGGGCGGAGCACCGTTGCGTTGGGGAAAGCGGCCAGCACGTCCAGTTCGGACTGGGCCTTCGCGTGGGCATATTCTGCTTCGGATGTGAGGTCAGCCCCGATGGCACTGACATGGACCATCGCGCTGGCGCCCGCGTCCGCCGCTGCCTTCGCGACATTCTCCGCGCCGCCCGCGATCAGCTGCATCAGGTCTCCATCGAACGCGCCAACCAGGTTGACCACCGCATCCGCACCCTGCATCGCCGCGGCGACACTCGCGGGGTTGGTCACATTGCAGCGCACAAATTGCAATTGACCCAGATTGGCGAGCGGTTTCAGCGCAAATGCCTTTTCAGGATTACGGCTGACAATCCGCAGCCGCGCACCTTGCTCCAGCAGCGCCTGGGCGATGTGCCGCCCGAAGAATCCGCTACCGCCGGTGATCACCACCAGCTTGTCCTGCAATGCCTTGTTGCTTGCCATGTCTCTACGCCCGCTCAATCGAGGAAATACCTGTGCGCGCCATGCCGTAATGCGGGCCCCATCGCAACCATTGGCGCACCTGTTTCCCGGTGGAACCAACAATCAATGGCATCCAGGGACGCATTCTGATTGACATGACTGCCGCCCCTTCGCTATCGGCCCGCTCCTACCCGCAGCCCGGCTTCGATGTCCTGGCTGTTCCGGTGCCCAGATGGCGGAATTGGTAGACGCACCAGCTTCAGGTGCTGGCGTTCGCAAGGACGTGGAGGTTCGAGTCCTCTTCTGGGCACCA
>JBFEKH010000056.1:0-12321 GCA_041552775.1 Allopontixanthobacter sp. | reverse complement strand
TGTGCTATGGTTGCAGGCGGCTGGGCAGCACGTTGGGATCGCTATTGGAAGGGGCACAATTGCCAATGAGGGAATGGGGGCATCCACCGGCCAAGCAAGAAACGCGGTCAATTCGACTGGAGTTTACGCTCTGGCTCGTCCTAGTCTTGTTCGCAATTTCAGCAGCCCTCTTCTGACTGGTAACACCGGCAAATGCAGACCCTGGCGGACTTGCTGCCGATGGCTGCCACAATGACTGGAATAATGGCGGCAGACATTGCCACAGAGGGCCTAGCGCAGGTCAGTCCAAGTCTCCGCCGAGCAATGGCAGCGTCTATTATGCCAACTGCAAGGCAGTACGTGCGGCGGGTGCTGCACCGATCTATCGCGGCCAGCCGGGATACGGAAAACATTTAGACAGGGTTGGTGATGGCAAGGCCTGCGAATGACCAAAGCGATTGTTGCAAAGGCTGCCGGTTCTAAAAGCCCGCGCCCGATATTGTCGATGGCAAGGACTTAGGTATTTGCCGCCGCTTTCCGCCAGCCTATGAAGGTTGGCCGACGACAGGGCCGGAAGATTGGTGCGGCGAGTGGAAGAAAAATGGCCCCACCCATTCGAGTGAGGCCTGAAGTTTAAGGCCGATCTTCATCTGCCTTCGGGTCGCAATGTGCACATAGCACGATGGCTAAGACAATTTAGCGTCCAAATGGGCGTTTCTCACTCTGGGACAGCCGCCGCTGAAAACGTTAAATTCGCCTGTAGGAATGGTCGATCTTGCCATGCAAGGTGCATCCCAGTTTGCTAGGGATCATCGAATGACCCTAACCCGTGAAAAAGAGATTTGGGGCATCGCCCTTTGGGTCGAGAAGAAACACGGCAGTGACGGCTGGTTTTATATAGCTCAACAGATGGACCGCCTGTTGGCCGAAGCTGACCTTGATGGCGTGGCGTTGTGGAAAGAGGTTTCTCAGCGCTTTGAGAAGCTGACTGGCGAAGTACCGATAAATTGAACTCTGCATGCTTCCAGGCCGGAAGTGCACATCGGCTATGGCGGCATCAAAGGACCGCGGAGAATATAGCCTTTTGTAGGTATGTTGTTTTACTCATTCTTGGTCTAAGGTCTTATGATTGATTGCGAGCTACTGCTCATGGCTGGACTGGCTGGGGCGTTGAGGAGAAGGGGGGCCCCTGTCTTGCATGCCATTTAAGGCGCAGCTTTTTGGCGGATTTCGGCTGTTTTCCAGTTGCGGTCGGGAAATTGAGATCGGCAACCGGCGCGCACGCGCGCTGTTGGCGTTGCTGCTGCTGGAACCTGGCGAGCCATTGGCCCGCGATTACATCTGCAAACTGCTTTGGAGCGGCCGCTTTGAGGCTCAGGCGCGGGCGAGCCTGCGGCAATGCCTGTTGGCGCTGAGCCGTATATTCGAAGAATTCGGCGACCCGATCTTGAAGGCCAGCCGGACTGAAATCTGCATTCCCAAAGGCCTGGTTTCAACAGATCTCGGCGATCTGGAGGCCGCCGTGACTGCAGGAAATGTCGAAGAGATTTGCGCCAATCTGAGGGAAATCGGGGCGCGGCCATTGCTAGAGCAGTTGCATTTCGGACGAGCTTTCGAAGCATACCTCGCAATCAGGCGCAACAAGATCGAGCAGCGTCTGGGGGTGTTGGTGCGGGATCAACTCTCCATTCTGGTGGACAGTGATCGGAGCGCCGAACATGCGGACGTCATGGCGGCGTGGAGCGCCCGGGTGCCCGTTAATCGGCTGGCTGTCGGCATAGCCGGATCGGGCGGGGAAATCTCACTCGCGGTCCTGCCATTCCCGCAATTCAATTTCGGTAACGTTCCACGCGTGCTGGGCGAGGGGGTGGTTGACGAATTGATCACGACTCTTGGCCGGGTCCCGGATTTGCTGGTCACGGGCCGCACATCATCATCGCAATATGCTGGCACCGCTCTCTCATTGCCGCGAATTGCCGAGGAACTCGGCGTGTCGCATCTGGTCGAGGGCAGTGTTCATTTTCAGGGCGAGGACGCACATATCAACGTCCGCCTGATCGACGGACGAACCGGTTTCGAAGTCTGGGCCTATCGCCATGAGGGCAGCATCACGGATATTTTTGCCTTGCGCGAGCAGATTGCCCGCAAGGTCAGGTCCGGTATCTGCGGAGCTCTGAACCTCGACGAACAAAGTGCTTCCAGCCGCAAGATGACGGCCAATCGCGACGCCTACCGCCTGTATCTGCAAGGCAGGGCTTTGACCCATCGGGCGATTGGCGACAATTTGCTGGAGACAGCGATCGAATTGCTGGAACAGGCGGTAGAGCTGGACCCCGATTTCGCCGAGGCCTGGACGGCTCTGGCCGAAGCGCATGTCTACAAGGCCGTTTATACCCCGTGCCTGGACCGCGTCGCGGAATCCCATAAAATGGCCAATCTGGCCCAGATTGCCATCGAAAAGGATCCGCAACAGGGGCATGCCAGGGCGATGCTGGCAATTCACCAATGGACGCTAAAGAACCCGCTGCGTGCGCTCGACTTGGCGCATGAGGCGTTCGCCCTGGAGCCCGACAATCCGGATGTGTGTATTCGGCTGGGTTCGTTCCTGCTTTATATCGGGCGGACGAAAGACGCCGCACCCTATATCGAACGGGCGCTGAGACAGGATCCGGTTCACGGAAGAAATTATGGGATGCTTTCAACACTCTATCTGAATTTGGGCGATATCGATGCGGCCATGGCGGCAGGCCAGCGGATGACTGACATGGGCTTTCCGTCCATGTGGCATGCAGTGGCAATCGCTGCCTCTGGTGACCGGGAGAGCGCGGTAGAAACCTACCGTGCGACAAGGCGGTTGATGAACACGGTGATCTTTCCGCCGGCCGGGTCCGAACCGATGACTGAAGAAGCGATGGACATGTATTGGACATTCGCGGCCAAGGGATGCCTGAGCGGTAAAGCAAAAGATCGCGCGCTATATTGCCAGATGCTTGATGGTTTGCATGCGACAATGCATGATCCCTGCGACCCCACGATTGTCTTTCCGGCCATCTGGATGGGGCACACCGATCTGGTCCTGAAAATTTATGGCGAGTGTATGCATCCGGCGAATATGTTCGGGCTGATGAGCATTTGGTCTGATGTCGAGCCGATCCGTCAGATCCGCCTCAGCCCGAAATTCATGCCATTCGCTCAGGAGCTCGGGCTGGTGGATGCGTGGGAAAAATATGGTTGGCCCGATCTATTGCCCGAACCAGACGATGATGCGGATCAAACGCGCCAAGTCGCCTCAAACGGTTGAGACAAGGCCGATCTGAAGCGCTGAGGCTGCAGAATTGACGCTTTATTCACGTTGCGCCGATTGACGCTGTGCCGGTGTTGCGCGCATTCTCCACACATAGAGTTTCCTGAGGGGAACGCACGGGCCAGGCGGAGCGGGGGGCTCCGCCTGGCAGCGTGGCGGATCCTTCGTCAGTAGTTTTTGGGGGGTGTATGAACGAAACCCATATTTCCACTCCCGCCATTTCAGAATTGCCTGCGGGCTAACCGGGTTGCCCGGCGGATGACTGCGACCCACATCCGCCGGGCAGCACTATAACTCTGGCAGGCAGGGCTTCTAATGATCGGCGCTGCCTCGCGCATCCAGTTGGCTCATTGGAGATCGCCATAAAGCGTACGCACCATGACAATCGACCGCCTTGCCAGCGATTTTGCACATCTGTTGCTTACCGGAAAACTCGTCCAGGCAGCCGAAAAATACTGGGCTGATGACATTGTACGGATCGAACCGGCTCGCTTGCCGGAAGGCAAACCGCAACAGGCAACCGGCTACGCAGCTTCCCTTGCCAAGTTACTTGAATGGATCGAGGAGAGCGATGCGGCTGAGCTGGTAATCGACGGACCGTTCGTGACCGGCAATGTATTTGCGCTATTCCTCGATATGGAAATCGCCGTTCCTGGAACTGGAAGTCGTGAACCGTTCAGCGAAATCGCGATTTTCACGGTGCGGGACCAGAAAATCATCGAAGAGCGGTATTTCTATGGTTGAGCAGTATCAGCCCGTTGGTGTCGCACCTTTCCCACATCCTCTTTCAGTTGAATTCTAGAGAGAACGCCCATGCCAATTGTCCCAAAACAGCTTGCCCATGTTGTCTACCGCACCCGCCGATTCGAGGAAATGCTGGCTTGGTATGCAAAGGTGTTCGATGCGAAGGTACAATATCGCAATCCCGCGCTTGCCTTTCTCACCTTTGATGACGAACATCACCGGTTTGCCTTTGCCGACCTCGGGGTAATCAGGCCAGATGAGGACAATCCCGACGATCGCGGAATGATCGGGGTCGACCATGTGGCGTGGGAATATGGGTCGATCGGCGATTTGATGGAAAATTATGCGGAGCTCAAATCCGTCGGAATCGAACCCTATTGGGCGGTAAATCACGGGATGAGTGCGTCGCTTTATTATGCGGATCCCGACTGCAACCAGATGGAGTTCGCAGTCGATTGCTTTGCTGAAAAAGCGGAATGTTCCGCCTATTTCAAGGGGGAGGCCATCGGAATGAACCCGGTGGGAGTGGAATATGATCCGGATGAATGGCTGGCGCGGCTGCGCGACGGCGCGAAAGAAAACGAATTGCTGGCAATCGATCCCGCTGCTGACGTATCGCCCATACGAGGGGCAATGCTGGCCGGGCTGGAACAATAATAGCCTTTTCCAAGCCTATCCCAGTAAGTGATGATTGTTCGACATGTTTTTGAATTGGGCCTGTTCGATGCAGGCTATTGGAGAAGGCCGAGTGACCAAAACCAACGTTGAAATCGTCCTCAATATTTATCGCGCCTTTGACACCGGAGACATGGCCGCTTTTGCCGGGGCGCTGGCTCCGGACATTGTCTGGAACGAAGCGGAAAGTTATCCCTATGCCGACCGCAATCCCTATGTCGGGGCGCAGGCGATAATGGAGGGCGTGTTTGCGCGCACCGCCGAAGATTTCGATGGCTTCGCAGTGAGCATGACCGACCTGATCGATGGCGGGGATCGGGTTGTGGCGCTTGGCCGGTATTCCGGCATTTCCCGGGCCACTGGGACTAAACTGGACGCACAGGCGGCACATGTTTGGACGCTGGCCGATGGCAAGGTTGTGCGCTTCCAGCAACACATCGACACACTTGGCACTGCCCGGACAATGGGCAGGACGGGATAATGCCAAGCCAGATTTAAGTATAATAAGCCGGACTATTGTCGGGCATGTAGAGACTGGACTTTAGCGACAAACGGGGAATTTAGATGCGCCGACCGATATACATCGCGATTACCGCACTGCTGCTTTCATCGTGCCAGGCGAGCATGGGCAGCGGTTCTGATCGGGGTATCGCCGCCGCACCGAGCTGGCGCGCCGATCAATTCAGTCTGTTTCCCGCAGACCGTTCACTGACCCATGCGGAGGACGGTGTCGTTTTGCAAGATGGGACCTTGCTGGTCGGAGATTTCGATCATGGTTTGGTAACTCTGTCACCGGCCGGCGAGAAAAAGCCTTTCGGAAATTTCGCCGCCGCCGGTTTCGAAACTGCGCCGTCACCTTTCCGGGGCGGCCCCAACGGAATATCCTTTGAGAGCGATGGCCGCCATGTACTGGTCGCTGATATCTTCACCGGCTCAATCTACCGCGTGGATACGCAGAGCCAGGAAGTCACTAGGATTTACGACCACCAATTCGGTGTGAATGCCGCGGTGCGCGATGGCACAGGCGCGATCTGGTTTACCCAATCAACCGAGAATCCTGCTGGCGAGGGCGCGGAAGCGCGTATGTTTGCTGCTGCGGACAAGCCTTTGCCGGATGGAGCGCTCTATCGCATTGCACCTGACGAAATCGGCAAGGCAAACCCGGTGGCAGAGCTCAAGGTCGAGGGGTTCGAATTTGCCAATGGTTTGGTTGTGGATGAGCAGCGCGGCGAGATCTACGTGAACGAGATCGTTGGCAACCGTATTTCAGGCTTCAAGGTCGATCTAGCAAATGGGTCGATCAACGAACGGCGGGTTGTGGCCGACATCACCACGCCGGACAATATTGAGATGGACGCGGACGGGATGCTGTGGGTGGCATCCCCGCTTGGTAATGAAATCCTGATGGTCGATCCTGTGAGTGGAGCCAAGCATTCCGTATTCAGGCCCACGCCGGAATTCAGTGAGTTGGTTTCGGTCGAATGGCGGCGCAGGTTGGCTGCTGGCGAACCGGCGCTGGAGCTTATCGGCCCAGATGCCTGGGGTCCGATGCCCGGCTTGCTAACCGGTATCATACTCTCGCCGGATGGAGGCCCGGTCTATATCTCCGGCCTGGGCAATGCGCTGGTGAAGCTGGATCGCTGAATTCGACCGGCTTAATCGGTCAGTGGCTTGGTCGCTAAAGCCCCAGGTTCGCGAACACAGGCATGAACGGGCTCGCTAGTAGGCAGGCGGCGGCTGCAATTGCGGCGATGCCCAGGTGCCTCCAGCCAAGAACCTTCAGGCCGTAGAGCCTGCGGACCATGAATATCCGCATACTGGCCAGTGCGGCCATCGATGTGGCAAATCCGATTGCGGCCCCCATCGCGCCGTAACTTTGTGCCAGATACCAAACCATGGCGATTTCGAGAGCCAGTGTCAGCAAGACTTGCCGCGGCGGCAAGGCGGGGTTGCGGTAAACCATCACCAATTCGCTGAGACCGAAACTGCCCTCCATCAATTCGCCAATCAGAATGACGATAACCACGAGGATTCCGGCGGCAAAGCCTGACCCGAGAAGTTCCAGGATCGTGCCGCCGAAAATCACGAAAGCGGTGATGATTACCATCTGGATCGTGAAAATGAACAGCGTGAGCCGCTGCAAATGGGCGCCGATGGTCTCGAATGACCGGCTCTGCGCGATGATTGGGGCCAGCATCGGTTCGTACAAGTGGCGAACCTTGCCTGCGACGGTACCGATCTGCTGCGCCAGATAATAGATCCCAGTTGCGCTCGGCCCGGCGACGACGGCCAGCAGCAGGATATCGACGCGCCTGAAAGCAAAAACACCGGTTTCATTCAGGGCAATTGGCCAGCTGCCCCGGGCCATCGCAATGACACCTGCCGGTGACGGCATCCTAGCAAGCCGCCTGGTCTGCGCGGCGAAGGATTTGCCCATCGCAATCAGAGCAATTAGAGCCGACAGCAGCAGTGATCCCACATAGGCGAGCAAGAGTGCCTGTTCCGATGATATTACGTGGCCCGATGGCAAGGTGAAGCCGCGAACAACGTAATATGCAAGGATGCCCAGCAGCAAAAAGCTCCACGGCTTTACGAAGGCTTTTACCAGCGTATCCCAGAACACCGTCCGGAAATGTCGGGTGGCGGTGGTTGCCACTTCGGTCAAAGCAATCAGGGGGATACCCAGCAACAAGAATTGCGACCCCGAAAGCGAAGCGGGCAGGATATAGGGCCACGCAAACCACAGAATGACGATCATGATGAATGACAGTCCTGATACCAGGGCAAGGGCGTCGAAAATATGTTTGCCTGGATCAATCGTTGGAATGTCTGCAGGTGCGCCGATTGCGCCCAGATTGCCCAGCAATGTCTTGGTCAACCCAAAGGTCGCAAAGGCCGCGAGCAATTCCAGCATCGCCACTGCTTCGCCCAGACGGCCGAAATCGTTGATCCCGTAAAAACGAGCAACGAACGCAATCAGCAGGACGCGGGCGAACATCCGCGATCCCGATCCGGTCAGGATTTGCCAGGCGCCGCGCCGTAAATCGCGCTTTTCGCCGGCCAGCAGATTCCCTTGGCTATCCACGTAGCGGCAGCTTTCCAGTCCTGGTGGAGATCAGATCAGGCAATCGCATTCCTATCGGCGTTGGCCCGGATCAACTTGCCGAAGATATTCGAGCCGCTGAGCCGGTAGCAACGCGCTGGACAAAAATACAGCTTTTCTGATGCAGGCCGCGCGTTTGGCTGGCATGAGGCGGCCATGACCGCCGAAAACCCCGTACAACCGATCAGAATAGGCTTCCTCTACAATCACGAGGAATTGCATCAGGTCGCGCATACTGCGCCGATAATTTCCCGCCTCCAACAACTTTCGCCGCGCTTGCAGGTGGAGGTTCTGACGTCGAGCGACAGCCAGACCGAGGCGGTGATGAGCTATCTCGATCCGGAGCTGGAAGCACCGCCGATCCGCCATCTGTCCGCAGGAATGCTGGTAAAGGCAGTTGAGAGAGCAACCGGCGGGATTGTCCCGCTCAGCCGGATTGGCGGCCTAGCAGCGAACCGGGAAGTGCTGGGCACCTATGATGCGCTGGTTGTGCCCGAAACCACCACGACCCTGCTCAAGACGCGGTTGGGGATGGAGCTGCCCAAGCTGATTTTCTGCCCGCACGGAGCAGGAGACCGCAGCATCAGCGTCTCGCCGGACATCGCCCATTTCGATTTCGTGTTGCTGCCAGGGGAGAAGACCCGCGACCGGATGATCGAAGGGGGCATCATCCGCGAGGGTGATTACGCGGTGACCGGATATCCCAAATTCGATGCGCTGCATCTGGCAGCGCCGACCAGGTTCTTCGACAATGATCGGCCGACGGTCCTGTATAATCCGCATTTCGATCCGCTGCTGTCTTCGTGGCATGATTTTGGGTTGCAGGTGCTGGACTATTTCGCCAGCCAGGAGCGTTATAATCTGATCTTCGCCCCGCATGTCATGCTGTTCCAGCGGCGCGTGCTGGCATCTGTCGAACACCGCAAGATCAGGTTTCGGCAGGAAATCCCTGCACGCTACCGCCAACTGGACCATATCCGCATCGATACTGGCAGCAAGAGGAGCGTCGATATGTCCTACACGCGCAACGCGGATCTTTACCTCGGCGATGTCAGCAGCCAGATTTACGAATTCATCCAGCATCCCCGCCCGGCGATCTTTCTCAATTCGCATGGCGCACGCTGGCAAGAGGATCCCAGCTATACCTTCTGGCACTTCGGCCAAGTGATTGATGATGTAGCGAACCTTGGCGCTGCGCTTGAGCAGGCGTTTCCGTTGGAGGAGAATTACCGCCAGCGGCAATCCGACGCTTTCGCGCAGACCTTTTCAATCGATCCGGACAGGTCTTCCGCCAGCAGGGCAGCCGAGGCCATTGCCGCCTATCTTAAGCGTGAATTTCCGATGGGGGGAAAAGCCTGATGGAGCCTACTGTGAATAAATGGACGGCACTGGTTCTGGCTGGACAGCGTCCGGGGATAGACGAGCTAGCAGCGGCTAATGGGCAGGTCTTCAAGGCGCTGATCCCGGTGGCGGGCAAATCCATGTTGAGCCGGGTCGTGGCTACGCTGGACGCTTGCCCCCAGATTAGTCGGATCGTGATTGTGGCACAGTCTCCTGAGGAACTGCTGGTGGGAGATACGGCAGACCTCTCTGGCAATCCCAAAATCGAATTTGCCCCTAGCAGCAACGGGATTGCGGCCAGCATCGCCAAAATTGCCGGGCAGGACATTGCCCCGTGGCCGGTATTGGTCACAACGGCGGATCATGCCTTGCTGACGCCCGAAATGGTGAAGGAATTCCTTGATGCCTGTGAAGGGGATGCGCGTGATGCAGACCTTGCTATAGCATTCGGAGAGCGGCGGATCGTCGAGGCAGGGTATCCGAACACCAGGCGCACGTGGCTCAAATTTTCGGGTGGGCACTATTCCGGAGCCAACCTGTTTGCGCTGCGTAACGCGAAGGTCCGTCCCGCGCTGGATTTGTGGTCCGGCGTTGAGCAGGACCGCAAGAAAGGACTGGCAGTGATTTCCCAGTTCGGCCCCTGGCTGCTGCTGCGCGCGTTGACCCGGACTATCACTTTTTCGCAAGCGCTAGCCAAGGCCGGGCGGCGATTGGGCCTGACGGCAAAACCGATTGTAATGTCGCAGGCCCAAGCAGTGATCGATGTCGATAAACCGGCCGATCTGGTTCTGGCCGAATCGATCCTGCGCGAACGGGAATTATCGGCTCGGCAGTGATTCTGTAATGGTGCGCCGTTCTCGCAGGCGCTCCATTGTTACATCCTCAACCTGCCGGTCGATTGCGCCATTCTGTCTCTTTGCAAAGTCGCAACCATTAGGGGCTTGCTTTAGATTGCAACCACTTCCTGTTCGATCCGGCCAAAGATCGAGTGGCCGTCTGGATCGTGCATGTCGATGGAGACGCTGTCGCCTGGTTTCATGAACGGCGTCTTTGCTTCGCCGCTTGCAATCGTTTCGATCATCCGGATTTCTGCGATGCAGCTATAGCCTGCGCCGCCCTCGCTGACCGGTTTGCCAGGCCCGCCATCCTTGCCTTTGTTGGACACGGTGCCGGTACCGATCACCGTTCCTGCGCCCAGCTTCCGGGTCTTGGAAGCGTGAGACACCAATTGCGCCAGATTGAAGGTGGCATCCACGCCTGCTTCGGCGCGGCCAAAGGGTGCGCCATTGTAATCCACCATCAGCGGGTGGTGGACCAGGCTGTCCTTCCATGCATCGCCAAGTTCGTCCGGAGTGACAGCAACGGGAGAGAATGCGCTGGCGGGTTTGGCATGGAAAAAGCCGAAGCCCTTGGCCAGTTCCCCGGGGATCAGCCCGCGCAGGGACACGTCATTGACCAGCATCAGTAATTTGATGTGTTCCGCGGCATCGTCCGGGGAAGTGCCCATCGGTACATCGTCGGTAATACAGGCGATTTCGCCCTCCATGTCGCAGCCCCAGTCCGGATCGCCCAATGGTATCGGGTCGCGCGGGGCAAGGAATCCGTCGGAGCCGCCCTGATACATCAGCGGGTCGTGATAAAAACTGTCGGGAACTTCCGAATTTCGCGCTTTCCGGACCAGTTCGACATGGTTGATATAGGCGCTGCCATCGGCCCATTGATAGGCGCGGGGCAGTGGCGATGCGGCCTCCCGTTCGTGGAACCGGCCACATGGCACCGCCTGATGTTCGACATCGATATACAGCGCTTCCAGCCTTGGCGCGCATTCATCCCAATTATCCAGCGCAGCCTGCATGGTCGGCGCGAT
Organism: Allopontixanthobacter sp.; assembly: GCA_041552775.1. GTDB lineage: Bacteria > Pseudomonadota > Alphaproteobacteria > Sphingomonadales > Sphingomonadaceae > Allopontixanthobacter. Next base: position 1,308 of record JBFEKH010000056.1, on the reverse strand, counting down.
GTTGCCCGCCGCGCAATAGCGGGTGAGATCTTTTGACACGACGACCAGAATACCGTCGCGGCCTGATTTGAGAGATGCCAGTTTCATAGATTATTGCTCCTGTTCAGGCGGGTTTTGGGCTGTCGATTTGATTGTCAGGGTGGGCGCGGCGGAAAGCATCGTGCGCAAGGCAGGCCTGTTCGATCCGCACCATATTCGGCATGTTCGCCAGGTCGAAGTGGAAACGCCGCGCATTATAGAGCTGCGGGATCAGGACCACTTCGAATAATCCGGGCGCATCGAACAGGAATTCACCCGAGCCCAAATGCGCGAGACGGTGTTCAAGCGGCACCAGCGTCTTGGTCAACCAATGGCGGTACCAGACGTCGATCTCGTCCTGATCGTGGCCCAGCGTTTCCTTGAGGTATTTCAGCACCGGCAAATTCAGCGGCGCATGCAGTTCCGTCGCCATGGCATAGGTCAATTCGCGGACGGTGAAGCGGTCTTCGATGTCGGCGGGCATCAGGGACCGGTCGGGATAGGTCTCGTCCAGCCATTCCAGGATCGCCATGCTTTGCGCCCGGTCGCGGCCACCGGCAGCCAGCATCGGGACGCTCGCGAAGGGATTTCTTGCCGCGAAATCAGCCGCTTTCTGCTCGGCGTGAAGCAAATTGACCGGAATATTTTTATATTCCAGACCCTTGAGGTTCAAGGCAATTCGTAGGCGATAGCTGGTGGAACTACGATAGTAGCCATACAATTTCACGGACTGATCTCTCCCTCCGGCCAATATCACTCTTATTCGGCAATCGGGCAAGCGGAATGGCGCGCTCCTGACGGATTCAACGAGATATTGGAATCAGGAGCGCGTCAAAATCAGAATGCAGAAATGCCGGTTATCCCGCGGCCCAGGATCAGCGCATGGACGTCATGCGTGCCCTCGTAGGTGTTGACCGTCTCCAGATTCACCATGTGCCGCATGATCTGGTATTCATCGGAAATACCGTTGCCTCCATGCATGTCGCGCGATTGGCGCGCCACATCCAGCGCCTTGCCGACATTGTTGCGCTTCACGATCGAGATCATCTCCGGCGCGAAGCGGCCTTCATCCATCAGACGGCCTACGCGCAGGGATGCTTGCAGGCCAAGCCCGATGTCGCTCATCATGTCGGCCAGCTTCTTTTGATACAGCTGGGTCGCGGCCAGCGGACGGCCGAATTGCGTGCGGTCGAGCCCGTATTGGCGCGCGGCATTCAGGCAGAATTCCGCTGCGCCCATCGCACCCCAGCTGATCCCGTACCGGGCACGGTTGAGACAGCCGAACGGACC
>JBFEKH010000055.1:0-12506 GCA_041552775.1 Allopontixanthobacter sp. | reverse complement strand
GCTTCAGGTGCATGTACTCGCAAGTGTGTAGAGGTTCGTTCCTCTTTTGCTGAGTGAACCTTCAGGGACCTGCAGCGGAGCCCTCGCGGGCTAGATCTTGCGAATATACATCGAGTTTCAGAGGCCTAGCTTGGCAAATCGAAGACGGTAGTAGGAGTCGCCTCAATAACGGGAGCCGGGCAGTTATGCCCCAATTGCGCTACCATCCGTGCTGCAGCCATGATAATCGGCAGCAATGGATGCCAATAGCCCGACAGGCAAACCGCCTACGCTCCCATCGCCCAACCCGTCAGGCCGCATTTCAATCGGGGAGTTGGTTCAGCGCGACCCTGCTGCTGCGGTAAGGCAGCTGGGCGCAGTGATTGCCCGCGATCCGCGGAATGCAGGTGCGCAGCGGATGCTGGGCAAGGCGCTGCGTAATCTGAGCCGGCCAGCCGATGCCGAACTGGCCGAAGCAGCAGCCATCAGGGCGTCTGTCTATGACCCGCAGATGCAGGACATTGCCCATGCGATGATCCACAATGACCTGCCCCAGGCAGAAGCCCTGCTGCGCCAGCGCCTCGTCAGCCAGCCTACCGATGTGGCGGCCATTCGGCTGATGGCTGAACTGGCGGCGCGGCTTGGCCGACTGGAAGATTCCGAGCGGCTGCTGCACCGCGCGCTGGAACTGTCCCCGGCCTTCGCCGTGGCCAAGGCCAATCTGGCGACGGTTCTGTATAAACAGCACCGCTTTGCAGAGGCCGCGACACAGTTGGAAGGCCTGCTGCTGACCGATGATGGCAGTCCGTCGGACCGCAATCTGCTGGCGGCGGCATTGGGCCGGATCGGCAATTACGACGAGGCGCTGGCGCTATATCGGGAGCTGACTGAGAGCTTCCCCGAACATGCCAAGCTGTGGATGAGCTATGGCCATGTGCTAAAAACCGTGGGGAAGCTGGCAGAAGGCGTGGCCGCATATCGCCATGCGCTGGCCAACCAGCTAGACCTTGGTGAAGTGTGGTGGAGCCTGGCCAATCTCAAGACTTTTGCCTTCACGCAGGATGATGTGCAGGCGATGGAAGCGGCGCTGGCAGCTGAACCGGAACTGGAAGACCGGCTCCACCTCCATTTCGCGCTGGGCAAGGCACTGGCGGATAGCGGCGATGTGGCGGCATCTTTTGAACATTACCGGCAGGGCAATGCCCTGAGAAGCCAAGAGCTTTCTTATGACCCGGCACGGGTCAGCACGCAGGTTGACCGCGTCTGCGAAATAATGGCCCCGCAATTTGCGGCATCGCTGGAAGGGCATGGCGATGTGTCGTGTGATCCAATATTCATACTCGGACTACCGCGCGCCGGATCAACGCTGATAGAACAGATACTTGCCAGCCATTCACAGATCGAAGGCACGATGGAATTGCCCGACATCCCTGCCATGGCCATGCGCGAGGCCAAGGCGCTGGGCGAAGGCACTTATGACTGGCCCGGCGCGCTGGCGAATATGGAAAAAACGCATCTGGCCCAATTGGGCGCCGAATTTCTTGATCGCACCCGCATCCAGCGCAAGACTGACAAGCCCTTTTTCATCGACAAGCTGCCCAATAACTGGGCCTATGCCGGGTTCATCCACGCCATTTTCCCCAATGCGCGGATCATCGATGCCCGCCGCCACCCGATGGATTGCTGTTTTTCCAATTTCCGCCAGCATTTCGCCAAGGGGCAGGGATTTTCCTACGATCTTGAACATATTGGCCGCTATTATGCTGATTATGTCCGCGTGATGGACCATTATGACGCGGTGCTGCCGGGCCGTATCCACCGCGTAATCCACGAAGAATTGCTGGATGAACCCGAAGCAGTAGTCCGCCAGTTGCTGGAGTATCTGCAACTGCGGTTCGAAGATGGCTGCCTGGAATTTTACCGCAACCGGCGGGCCGTCCGCACCGCGTCGAGCGAACAGGTCAGAAGACCGCTAAACCGTGACGGGGTCGATCAATGGGTGGCCTATGCGAAGTGGCTTGGACCGCTGGAAGATGCTTTGGGCGATTTGCCGCAGACCTACACCCGCAACCAGACCCGGGCGCAATAACGTGTCATAAAAACCGCAATTCATGATTATCGACACGTCAGGCCGTGTCAGCGCTTGCCAATTGATGCGTCATGTGGCGGTTTTAGGCATGAATTCATCTCACGGGGGAACGCAGATGAACAACTTGCAGATCAAGACCAATATTCGCGCAACTGCGGTGCTGCTTGCCAGCACGGCCATGGTGTGGGGCGGCGCTGGCGTTGCTCAGGCGCAAGCTGCGCAGAACACGCCGGATAGCGACATCATCATCGTGACAGCGCAGAAGCGCGCTCAGGATTTGCAGGATGTGCCTGTCGCCATTACCGCTATCGGCACGGAAAAGCTGGACCAATTGCAGGTCAATGATCTGGAAGGCGCAGTAAAGTTCCTGCCGTCAGTCACGATCCAGTCAATCAGCCCCGGATTCTCGCAAGTCTATTTCCGCGGGGTCGCATCGGGCGAAAACGCGAACCATTCGTCATCGCTGCCCACTGTTGGCACCTATCTCGATGAAATGCCCGTCACCACCATTCAGGGCGCGCTGGATATTCACGCCTATGACCTGGCCCGCGTGGAAGCATTGGCTGGCCCGCAAGGCACGCTGTATGGCGCAAGTTCCATGGCTGGCACGATCAAGCTGGTCAGCAATCCACCCGAAATCGGCTCTACCTATGGTGCTGCCGATCTTGAAGTGAACAGCGTGGCCCATGGCGGCGTTGGCGGCATCGCCGAAGGTTTCCTCAATGTCGGCCTGTCCGACAATGCTGCCTTGCGCGTTGTCGGCTGGTATCGCCATGATGCCGGCTACATCGATAATATTCTGGGCAGCCGCACTTATCCCACGTCTGGCATCACGCAGGACAATGCCGATCTGGTGGAAGAAGATTACAACGAAGTCGATACTTATGGCGCACGTCTGGCGCTGGGTATCGAAATCAACGACAGCTGGACCTTGCGCCCGACCATCATGGGCCAGATCCAGAAAGCCAGCGGCAGTTTCGGGCAGGAACGCAGCACTGCGGTCAACAAGAAGCTGCAGACTGTCCAGTACAACCCCGAACGCAGCAAGGACGAATGGCTGCAGGCTGCCCTGACGATTGAAGGGCAGATCGGCAATTGGGATCTGGTGGCCACCGCTGGCCATTTGCGGCGCAAGGATGAAGTGGAATCCGACTATTCGGATTATTCCTATTTCTATGATGCGCTTTACGGTTCGGGCGCCTATTTCTACGATAACACCAACACGTTGATCAGCCCTAACCAGTATATTCAGGGGCAGGATACCTATCGCCGCAATTTCGGTGAAATTCGCATCAGTTCGCCACAGACAAACCGCCTGCGGATGATGGCCGGCCTGTTCGCGCAGCGCCAGTCGCATATCATTGAACAGAATTACATCGTCGATGATCTGACCGATTATTTCACTGTCACGGGCACCCAAAGCGATATCTGGCTGACCAAGCAGAAACGGGTTGACCGCGACTATGCCGCCTTTGGCGAAGTCAGCTTCGACCTGACTGACAAGCTGACGGCGACAGGCGGCATCCGGGTCTATAATTACAAGAATTCGCTCAAGGGCTTCTTCGGCTATAATGCCAATTTCTCAAGCCGAACCGGCGAAGCGGCGTGTTTTGCGCCTGCCAGCGTTGCCGGATCGCCATGTACCAATCTCGACAAGGCGACGTCAGACACAGACTTCATCCACAAGTTGAACCTAACGTATAAGATCAACGATGATGCGATGGTCTATGGCACCTGGTCGCGCGGTTTCCGTCCGGGCGGCATTAACCGGCGGGGCACCTTGCCGCCATACCGGTCAGATCAGCTCGACAATTATGAATTGGGCTGGAAAACCCAGTTCGGCGCGCTGCGCTTCAATGGTGCGGTCTATCAGGAAGACTGGAATGATATCCAGCTGTCCTTCCTGGGCGAAAACGGCCTGACAGAAATCCGCAATGCCGGCATCGCGCGTATCCGCGGGGTCGAGATGGACTTCGGCTATCGGCAGGGCGGCTTCACGTTCAACTTGGCGGGCAGTTACAATGATGCCACCATCCGGCGTGACTTCTGCCTCATCGCAAATCCAGCGTTCGATTGCACGCTGGACCCAGGCGATGGGCGGACGAATGCCTTGTTGGCACCAACGGGCAGCCGCCTGCCGGTCACGGCCAAGTTCAAGGGCAATGCCATTGCCCGCTATGAATTCCCGCTCGGCGGCATGGATGGTCACGTCCAGTTTGTGGCCAACCACATCGGCAAACGGCGGAGCGACCTTCGTATCTATGAAAACGGCATCAAGGGCAATTTTGATGCCTACACTACCGCTGATGTCAGCGTGGGCGTTGACAGCGGCAAATACCGCATCGAACTGTTCGCAACCAACCTGTTTGACAGCAATGGCGTGGTCAACAGCGGGGTCCAGTGCTTGGAAACAACCTGCGGTGACCCTGACGGGATCAGCGGTACGGGCGGTGTCTTTTACGACAGCGTCATCAAGCCGCGCATCATCGGGCTGAAGGTCGGCACAGATTTCTGATCCTGTGCAGGACATGACTGAAAAAGCAGAAGGGCCGGGCCGCAAGCTCGGCCTTTTTGCTGCCATCGCACTGGTGATGGGCAATATGATCGGGTCGGGCGTGTTTCTGCTGCCGGCCAGCCTGGCCCCATTTGGCTGGAATGCGGTTGGCGCCTGGATCATTACCATTTCCGGTGCGCTGGTGTTGGCCTATGTGCTGACCCGCCTCACGCAGGCCTTGCCTGATGCGGGCGGGCCAACCGGCTTTGTCGAAGCAGCCTTTGGCGCTGTCCCTGCGTTCCTGATTGGCTGGGTTTTTCTGGTGTCCATCTGGACTGCGCTGGTCACTATTGCAGTCGCTGCCATCAGCTACCTTTCAAGCATGGTGCCCGGCATTGCCGATGCGCCGCTGCGCCCGGCCATATTGGCGGCGCTGACAGTATGGCTGCTGACGCTGTTGAACCTTCGCGGGGTCAAGGCCGCGGGCAATTTTCAGGTGGTGACCGTGCTGCTCAAGGTCATCCCGCTGATCGTGGTGATTGTGATTGCAGCTATCGTGCTGGGCGGCGGCACGAGTGAGATTGCACCGTTCAAGCCGCAAACCATCAGCTTGACGGCCATAAATGGCGCTGGCGCACTAACGCTGTGGGCATTGCTGGGGTTTGAATCCGCCAGCGTTGCAACAGCCAAGGTGGAAAATGCACCGGTCAATGTTCCGCGCGCCACCATGTGGGGCACCGCTCTGACAGGCCTTTTATATCTGCTGGTCTGTTCTGCCATTGCCCTGATGCTGCCGCCCGCAATCGCCGGCACATCGGCCGCGCCGTTCGCCACATTTGTGGATCGCTACTGGGCGCCTGGCCCGGCAGCACTGGTGGCAGTCTTTGCCGTGGTCAGCTGCGTGGGCGCGCTGAATGGCTGGGTGCTGATGGTGGGCGAATTGCCGCGCAGCATGGCCGAAAAGAAAATGCTGCCCGCATGGTTTGCCGTGACAGACCATCGCGGCACACCGCGCCGCGCCCTGCTGGTCTCTGCCGCCATTGCCACTGTGATGGTGTTGATGAATGCTAGCCGCACGATGCAGGGATTGTTCGAATTTCTCCTGCTGCTGTCCACCTCTGCCACCTTGTGGCTTTATCTTGCCTGTGCACTTGCCGCTGTGCGGCTGCAAGTGGCGCTTCCTTTCGCGCTGGTCGGCATCGCCTATGCCTTGTGGACACTGTGGGGCGCTGGAATTGGCGCAAGCGGGCTAAGCCTGGTGCTGATGTTGGCTGGGCTGCCGCTTTATTGGTGGGCCAGAAAAGGCAGCGACCCCGCACCGCCAGTCGCAGGCTAATCGAGCAGTTTCTCCAGCCACAGTTCGGCCAGCCCCTCGGCTTCTTCGGGCGTAAAGGGTGCATCGCCTAGGCTCAGTTCCAGCCATAATCCGTCGATCAGCGCGGTCAACGCCACGGCTGCCAGCCGCGTGTCGGGTAAGTCAGGCCTATAGGCAGCGATCAGCCGTTCGATGCCGGTTCGAAAATCCTGGTAAATTTCCGAATGCACAGTCGCAATGGCAGGATCGCTACGGGTCATTCCCCAGAAACCCAGCCATGATGCCAACAAGTCTGTGCTGGCGATAGGTGGGCGGAAGCTGCCCGTCAAATAGGCCAACAGGCGCGCACGCGGATTGGGCGCTGCATTCGCCACGGCCTGTTCAAGCGCGTCTGCAACGCAGGATCCTGTCCAGCGATAGGCATCGGCAATGGCTTGGGAAACGCCAGTGAAATAATGCCGCAACAGCCCCGGCGATACGCCCGCCTCGGTGCAGATTGCGCGCACGGAAAGCCCGGCAGCGCCGCGCTGCGCCAAACAGCGGGCTGTCGCCTCGATCAGGCTTTGCCGGCGTTCATCGGGCGCTTCACGCGTAAATGAAGGTTGTTGTTGTGACATGACCTTGTTATACGGTCGTATAGTAAGGAGGCACCCATGGCAACTCAAGCGCGACCGCAGACAGACCCGGCGCATGATCCGCTGGACGGGTGGAGCCTGCCTTCATGGACCTATTCCGACCCTGAATTCTTTGCCGCCGAGCAAGAGCGGATATTCGCTTCCAGCTGGCAGGTGGTTTGCCACGTCAACGATATTCCTGCAGTCGGCGACTGGCACACGCTCGATTACATAGGTGAAGGCGTCATCGTGACGCGGGCGCGCGACAATCAGGTCCGGGCATTCGCCAATGTCTGCCGCCATCGCGGTTCGCGGTTGGTAGATGGGCAGAGCGGCTGCGCGAAGAAGCTGGTTTGCCCCTATCATGCGTGGACCTACGGGCTGGATGGCAAGCTGACCGGTGTGCCGGACAATGCCAGCTATCCCACTCTAGACAAGGCATCGCAGGGGCTGGCGCCTGTATCGCTGGAAATCTGGCGCGGTTTCATTTTCGTCCGCCTAAATGATGAAGGTCCATCGGTTGCCGACATGATGGCGCCCTACGAAACGATGGTGGAACCCTATCGGCTCGAGGAATTGCAAGCCTTGGGCCGCGTCACTTTGCGCCCGCGCGACGTGAACTGGAAGAACATTGGCGATAATTATTCCGACGGCCTCCACATCGCCGTGGCGCACCCCGGCCTGACAAGGCTTTTTGGCAAGAGTTACGGCGTGGAAGCGGATGCCAATGTGGACAGAATGTGGGGCGACATGGTCGACCGGCCATCGGATAACTGGTCAGAAAGGCTGTATCAAAAGCTGCTGCCACCTGTCCCGCATCTGCCGGAAGATGCACAGCGCCACTGGCTCTATTTCAAGCTGTGGCCCAATGTGGCGTTCGATATTTACCCCGATCAGGTAGATTTCATGCAGTGGCTGCCTGTCAGCCCGACCACCAGCATTATCCGCGAAATAAGTTATGTGCTGGGCGATGACCGCCGCGAAATGCGCGCCGCACGCTATCTGAACTGGCGAATCAACCGGCAGGTCAATGCCGAGGATACGGTGCTGATTACCCGGGTGCAGCAAGGCATGGCATCGCGCAGTTTCACCATGGGGCCACTGTCCGACAAGGAAACCTGCCTCAAACATTTCTGCAAGCGCATGCGCGACATTATTCCCGAGGCGCGCGAAGAACATCAACCTCCCGCCGGATGGAGCCGCGCATGACCAAACAATATGATGCCGTAATTATCGGCGCGGGCCACAATGGCCTTGTCTGTGCGTTTTATCTTGTTCAGGCGGGCCTTAAAGTCCGCATCGTGGAGCGGCGCGATGTGGTCGGCGGCGCTGCGGTGACGGAGGAATTTTACCCCGGTTTCCGCAATTCGGTCGCCAGCTACACCGTCAGCCTGCTGCAGCCAAAGGTCATCCGCGACATGAAGCTGGTGGATCACGGCTACAAGGTGATCGAGCGGCCGATTTCCAATTTCCTGCCACAGGAAGATGGTGGCTATCTCAAACTCGGCGGCGGTCTTGAACGGACGCAAGCAGAGTTCCGAAAATTTTCCGAACATGACGCGCAGGTTCTGCCCGCCTATTATGAAGCGTTGGAAACCGTGGCCGAAGTGCTGCGCGATCTGGCGCTGAAATCCCCGCCCAACATGGGCGATGGTTTTCGCACACTGATCGACGCGGCGTTGCAGGGGCGGGGGCTGGCGAAGCTGTCGATGTCACAAAAGCGCGATTGCCTCGATTTGTTCACCAAGTCTGCCCGCAGCTTCCTGGATAGCTGGTTTGAAAGCGAGGCAGTGAAGGCCGCTTTCGGCTTCGATGCAGTGGTTGGGAACTATGCATCGCCTGATACGCCCGGCAGTGCCTATGTCTTGCTCCACCACGTCTTTGGCGAAGTGAATGGCAAGAAAGGCGCATGGGGCCATTCGGTTGGCGGCATGGGCGCAATCACCCAGATGATGGCGAAAGTGTGCGAACAAGCGGGTGTGGAAATCAGCTTGGAAAGCCCGGTTTCTCGGGTTCTTGTGGATGGCGGGACAGTCGGCGGTGTGCGGCTGGAAAGCGGTGAGGAAATCGCAGCAAAACGGGTCATCGCCAATGTCGGGCCCAAGATCCTGTATGACCGGATGTTTGACGAAGGCGATCTTAAGCCAGAATTCCAGCGGCGGATGAAAGGCTTCAAGGCAGGCAGCGGCACTTTCCGCATGAATGTCGCCCTGTCGCGGCTACCGCGATTTACCTGCCTGCCGGAGCCGGGTGAACACCACCAGTCGGGCATCATCCTTGCCCCGACGCTGGATTACATGGATCGCGCATTTCTGGATGCGAAGCGGGATGGCTGGTCAAAGGCGCCGATTGTCGAAATGCTCATCCCTTCAACGGTGGACGATACGCTGGCGCCCGAAAGGCAGCATGTCGCCAGCCTGTTCTGCCAGCAATTCGCGCCCGAACTGCCCGATGGCAGGGATTGGGATACCGAAGAAGGCAAGGCGGCCGATGTCATCATCGATACGGTGGAGGCGCAGGCACCCGGTTTTCGTGCGTCCATCCTTGGTACGCAAATTCTGTCGCCCAAGGGGCTGGAACGTAAATTCGGTCTGGCGGGCGGCGATATCATGCATGGCAACATGGGCATCGACCAGCTGTGGTCAGCCCGGCCAGTTCTGGGCCATGGCGCATATCGCGGCCCGCTGAAGGGGCTGTATATGTGCGGTGCAGGCACCCATCCGGGCGGCGGTGTAACAGGCGCGCCGGGGCATAATTGCGCCCGCGAAGTTATTGCCGACAAGGGCCGGTTCGGGCGCTTCCAAACGGGCTGAGCGCGCCCTATTTGATGATTTTGCCGTCCTTGATCACATGGGCGACATTTTCCAGCACGCGGACATCGTCCAGAGGGTTGCCCGCTACGGCGATCAGATCGGCAAATTTGCCCGGCACGATCGACCCAAGCTCGGCCGTATGGCCAATGACCGTCGCTGCATCCAGCGTGGCCGCACGTATTGACTGAGCAGGGGTCATTCCATTGGCGACCATATAGGCAAATTGCCGCCCGTTGATGCCGTGCGGATAGACCCCGCTGTCACTGCCAAAAGCGAGGTTCACGCCCATCTCCAAGGCTTTACGGAAATTGGCCCGCTGGATATCGGTCGTCTCGCGGTTCTTGCGCAGATATTCTTCCGGCCAGCCTTCTGCCGTGCCGACTTCGTCGATGTAGTCGCCATTGAACACGTCCATCACCAACCACACGCCAGCATCCTTCGCCATGCGCAGGCCTTCATCATCAATCAGGCTGGCGTGTTCGATGCTGCGCACGCCTGCCCGAATGGCATTCTTGATGCCCTGCGCGCCATGTGCGTGGGCCGTGGCGTAGCTGCCATGCCTGGCAGCCACTTCGACAGCGATGCGCAATTCTGCTTCGGTCAGTTCCGGTTCACCCGGTTCCGTGCCGATTGCCAGCACGGCGCCTGTGGCCATCAGCTTCAGGAAATCGACGCCGCCTTCGAACAGGAATTCAGCGCGATCATGTGCCTGCGCTGGCGAACTGAGGACGCCCAGTCGCATATCGGCGGGAAGCTCTTCGTGGGGAACTACACCGTTCAACTCGCCCCCGCCGCCGGGATGGGTCAGATAGGCCCCGGCCACGAACATCCGCGGCCCCGGGACCGTGCCGGCATTGATGGCATCGCGCAGGACGACATCGGTCAGGCCGCGATAGGTGCCGACATCGCGCACCGTGGTGAAGCCTGCCTCCAGCGTGGTGAGCGCATTCTTCGCGCCGATCAACGCCGTTGCCGCTGGCGAAGTCTTGACCGGCGCCGACAGATCCGCGCTTTGCCCCGCATCTGCCAGATGGGTGTGGAGATCGATCAGGCCGGGCAGAACCGTCAAGCCGGTCCAGTCCACCCGCTGGGCCCCATCAGGCGTGGCCGCGCAGGTTTCCACGCGGTTGATCCTGTTACCCGTGACAAGAATGCACTGGCCCGCCTCCACTGCGCCGCGTTCGACATCCAGCAACCCGCCTGTTTCGATGTAGAGCGCCTTCGCCGAAGCCGCGTGCAGCGGGGCAAGAGCAGTCAAGGCAGCAATGATCGAAAGAGTGGCCTTCATTTCGAAGCCAGTTCGCGCAGCAGTGTGTCGTAATATTTAATGCCCGGAGCTATATTGCCGAGCGGCACACGTTCATTCAGCCCGTGCGAATAATCATCGGAATCCTTCATGAAATTCCCGCTCGCCCCGTAGCTGGGCACGCCCAGCGCGCGATACCACATGGAATCCGACGCGCCTGATGCCTGCGCCGCGATGATGGGAATTTCGCCAAAAGCGGAATGGACTGCGCGCGTGGCAGCAGCGACAAAGTCACGGTCAAATGGCGAAGCCGGCGCGGAGACGACATATTCAGGATTAATCTCGGAAAACTGCACTTTGGGCTCGTTTGCGACTGCTTCCAGTTCAGCCATGATATCTTCCTTAGCATGGCCAGGGAAGATGCGGCAATTGACATTGGCCGTTGCGCGCTGGGGCAGGGCGTTCAGCGCATGGCCGCCTTCTACCATCGTTGGCACACAAGTGGTGCCGATCTTGCCGATCATGGCCGGATCGCCGCTCAATACGGCGATGGCTGCCTTGTCCGCAGGGTCTTGCGCAAATGCACGCATCGCGGCCGATCGCAGCGGATCGGATTCAAACTCAGCGGCCTTGCTGAAATAGTCGCTCGTGATGTCGTTCACTTCCGGCTTGAACCGATAGGCGGCAATGCGCGCCAGCGCGGACGAAAGCTGCGCAATCGCATTGTCATCTCGCGGGGTGGAGCTGTGCCCGCCATCATTGCTCACCACCAGCTGGAAATCGGCATAGGTTTTTTCCGCGCCCTGCCAGCTCCAGAACACAGGCTTGCCCGTCTTCTCGTCCAGCGCCCCTGATGCGCCGTCCACATTCAGCACCAGCTTGGCATCTTTCAGTCGCTCCGCGATCACCTTCGACGTGATCATCGTGGTTTCCTCATCACCCGAATAGGCAATGACGATGCCGCGTTTGGGCTTGAAACCGGCCTGCCGCAGCTTGATCAGCGACACCATCGCCAGCACTGCGTCAAATTTCGTATCGCTGGCGCCCCGCCCGTAAAGATAGCCATTTTCGACCACCGGAGTGAACGGATCACGTTCCCAGTCTTCCGGCTTTGCCTCCACCACATCCATATGGGCGGAAATGACAATGGGGCCGAGCGATGGGTCGCTGCCTTGCCATTTTGCGATAAGATAGGCCGTGTCATCGACCGGGGTAATTTCAATGTCGCTCTTGCTCCATCCGCCAGCGACCAGCGCATCGCTGAAAAGCTGTGCAACTGCGCCTGTCTGGTTGCTTTCACCGCGCACGGACCGCAGGGCGATTGCTGCCTTTGACAGTTCCAGCACCTGCGAGCTTGCATCCCCGCTTGCCATTGCAGGGCTGCTGAACACCATGACTACACCTGCACACACTGCGCCCTGAACGAATTTCGGCAACCCTGTTCTCCTTGTTTACTGCCCCGACAGTGGACGCAATCGCGCGCGCGGGCAATCAACTAACACAGGCGCTTGCAGTGCGCCGGGATCGCAGCCTATCATCAGGAAAACAGCCAGAGTCGTGGGGCTTCTATCGGGGCTCCATTTAAAATTAGTGTAAGATAACCAAGTAATACCAGCATATTAAAGCTTGAGAGCGAGTCCTCTTCTGACAACCCATTCGCCGGCTTCGCTTGATGCAAACCATACAGCAAAGTGCTATACTGAGCCGGATAAGCGCATCCTTGCCCGATATTTCAGTGTGAACGGAAGGCTGGTTTCGGGAGCGCAATGTTGGCCGCTAGATGTCCGCTTTGTCGGCGCGTGTCGTCACGCTGCCTTCGGTAGAGCCGATAGGCAGCTAAGCGGTGCCTGCGCAAAAAACCGGACATACTGGACACGACAACGAAGCGGACGTTGCCAAGAGCAAACTCGCTTCCCGAAAACTGTCATTAAATCGGGCCGAGCTTAGGGTCTGAAT
>JBFEKH010000054.1:0-12683 GCA_041552775.1 Allopontixanthobacter sp. | reverse complement strand
CCCGATTATATCCCATGAATGTCGCCGCCGCGTCCCGATACGAAATCGCGGCTGGCCAAGGGTCGGGAAGTAGCTCAGTCTGGTAGAGCACCGTCTTCGGGAGGCGGGGGCCGGAGGTTCGAATCCTCTCTTCCCGACCAAATCCTATGGCTGTTGCAGCGACAATATCCCCAGCAATAATGTCAGCGCGCCGAGCCCAAGCGAAAGGTGCCAGCGTAACTGAATCCACGATGCACCGCCTAGACCCAGTCTCCGGTCAACCAACGGCGATACGCCTATTAGCAGCCCCAGCCAAAGCAGCGAAGGCCCCGGCCAATCCCAGCCCAGGGTCCACGGCAGGAACAATGCCAGCGACAGCAAACTTGGCAGGATCGCGGCGACAAACGCCCAGCGCGGCGCATTGGGAACACTCAACGCCTGCCCCCACCAAACGCCGCCCAGAAAGCTGAATATAAGTGACGCATAGGCGAAACTGCCTGCCATTGCGATCCAGCCCCATTCTCCGCCGCGCAGGAACAGGACCACCGCAATCAGTTGCGGCAGCAACCCGGCATAGCCGAGCCAGCGGGCCTTGGATGGTAAATGATTGTCCATTTCGCTTGCCCCTAGCGCTGCATGCCCCATATGCAAACCCATGTCAGAACAAGACAAACCAGCGCGCCCCAGATCGTCAAAACCATCTGCAGTTCCCAGCTCCCGATTATCCCGCCTTTCCGGTTTCGGCCGCCTCGCCACCGGGATCGCAGGTGGCATGATGGCCGAGGGCACACGGCGCCTGATGAACGGGGAGCGTCCGAAGCTCCAGAACATGATCCTGACACCCGGTAATGCGATGCGGCTGGCCGATCGGCTATCGCATCTGCGCGGGGCAGCGATGAAGCTGGGCCAGATGATTTCGATGGATGCGGGCGATTTGTTGCCACCGGAACTGGCCGCCATCATGGGGACCCTGCGCGACCGAGCTACGTTCATGCCATCGCGTCAGCTTGAAAAAGTGCTGGCGGCGGAATGGGGTTCGGATTGGCGCGGGCAGTTTGCCGAGTTCCAGATCCGCCCAATCGCCGCAGCCTCGATTGGTCAGGTCCACCGCGCGGTAACGCATGACGGGCGCACGCTGGCGATCAAGGTCCAATATCCCGGCATTCGCGAAAGCATCGACGCCGATGTCGATAATGTTGCCTCCCTGTTGAAAATGTCGACCATGATCCCGCCGCAGCTCGATCTAGGGCCGCTACTGACCGAAGCGAAATTGCAACTGCACGAAGAAGCCGATTATCGCCGTGAGGGCGAGCAGATGCAGAATTACGCGCGGCTGCTGGCAGACGAAGATGGCTTTGTAGTGCCGCAGCTGGACGAGGAATTCACCCGCGGGCGGGTGCTGGCGATGAGCTTTGAGCCCGGCGATCCGATCGAGGAACTGGAAAACGAATCGCAGGACCTGCGCAACGATGTAGCCCAGCGGATCATCACCCTCGTCTGCCGCGAGCTGTTTGAATTCGGGGTTATGCAGACCGATCCCAATTTCGCCAATTACCGTTACCAGAAGGACACCGGGCGGATCGTGCTGCTCGATTTCGGGGCGACGCGCGCCGTGGCGCCGGAGGTTGCAAATTCCTATCGCAGACTGCTGGCCGCCGCGATTGACGATGATGCCGATGCCGTAATCACCGCATCGCTGGAAGCGGGCTTTATCAATCAGGCGACCATCACCCGCCACCGCCAGAGCGTGGATACGATGACCGAGGTGATCATCAACGAATTCCGCCGAACAGGGCCGTTCGACTTCGGCGACCGTTCCTTCGTCCCGATCCTGCGCGACGAAGGCATGGGGATCGCTTCGGACCGGTCGAGCTGGCATTTGCCGCCCACCGAAACCCTGTTCATCCAGCGCAAGATCAGCGGCACTGCCCTGCTCTGCGCGCGGCTGAACGCCAAGGTGGAATTCCGGTCGCTCCTGCTCGATGCCCTGGGGCTGGACACTCAGCCGGCCTGATTAATCTCCGGCGGGATCGCGCGCGGCAATCTGGGCCGCCAGCCAGCGGTCAACATGCGCTTCGAGCACATTCAGCGGCACCGCGCCATTTTCGAGCACGGTGTCATGGAACGCCCGCAGGTCGAAGTCCGCACCCAAGGCGTCCTCCGCTCGCCCGCGCAATTCACGGATTTTCAACTCGCCAATCTTGTAAGCCAGCGCTTGGCCCGGCCAGGTGATATAGCGGTTAACCTCCGCATCGACATTCGCCGACGTCAGGGCAGTATTGTCGAGCATGAAATCCACCGCCTGCTGCTTGGTCCAGCCCTTGGAATGAATGCCCGTATCGACGACCAGCCGCGTGGCGCGCCACATCTCGTAACTCAGCCGGCCCATTTCCTTGGCGGGCGTATCATATAACCCCATTTCGATCCCGAGCCGTTCTGAATAAAGCCCCCAACCTTCGACAAAGGCGGTGAAGAATGTACCGTTCTGGCGTAGCGGGTGGATGTCCAACTCCTGTTGCAAGGCGATCTGGTGATGATGCCCCGGCACCGCCTCGTGCACGCCCAGTGCGGGCAATTCCCACAGCGGCCGCTGGTCCAACTCGGTTGTGTTGACGCGGTATATTCCGGCCTGCCCGATCTGGAGCGAACCCGGTTCATAATATGCGGTAGTATTGCCAGGCGCCTGCGCCGCCGGGATTGGCAACACGGTATATGGCTGGCGAGGCAATTTGCCGAACAGCCGAGGCATCCAGCCATCGATATATTTCGCAAGCGATCCGGCAGCCTGCATGAGCTCTTCCGGAGTTTTCGCGTAATATTGCGGGTCAGTCCGCAGGTGTTCGATGAATGCTTCGCGGCTGTCAAAGCCGGCTCCTGCCGCAACAGTTTCCATTTCCGACCGGATACGGGCAACTTCGCTCAGGCCAAGCCCGTGAATCTGGTCCGGCGTCATGTCGGTCGTGGTATAATTTGCCACCCGATTGGCATAATATGCAGCCCCGCCCGGCGTTGCCGAAATGCCCACTTTTGTCCGGCACTTTGGCGCGTATTCCGCGCCGTAATAATCGGCAAATTCCCGCAAGGCGGGAAACACACCTTGTTCGAGCGCGGTTTCTGCGCGTGCCTTCAGTCCGGTCCATTGCGCTTCGGAGATGGTCCCCGGCCGTCTTGCGAACGGGCTCCAAGAAGGTGAGTCTTCTGCCTCCGCAAATATCTGGCCGCCGAGAGAAACTTCAAAACCCGCCATGGCGATGCAAGGCTGGGTCAATCCCCGGGCAACTGCCTCACGCGTTCGGGAAAGGGCTGCGGCATTATACGCCGGGAATGCTTCAAGCCGCGACACGTAGGATTGGTAATCCGCCAAGGTGAAGAACGGCGAGCCATAGCTGAGTGAAGCGGGTATCGAATACCATCCGCCCCGATTGGTGAAGGTCACATAACGCGAATGATCGAAGGCAGATTCGGCGATTGTGTCCTCCAGCCCGCGCTTCAAAATCGCGTAATCAACCGCCATATCCTGGGGCAAGGCTGCTGGGTTGATGGCATTGAGACGAGCCAGAAAAGCACGGCTTTCGGCGACATAGGCATCATATCCCGCCAGCGAATTATCGCCCAGCTTTCCATCCCCGCGCCTATCCCCGACGCTGGTCGCAGTCATCGGGCTCTCGTCCAGCGTATATTGCCAGATTTCCTCCCGCAGAACGGTGTAATCATCCGCCGGAGCCGCATTGGCTGTGCCGCCCACGGCAATGGCAAGGCTGGCGGCGGCGAGCATCAGAGACAAACGCATCAACAATTCCCCTTTTTGCGGCAACCTATGGTTCGAAGCCCGTGCAGTCCAGCATTGAACTTTGAATTTGCTCGGATAGATAGAGGTGATGCGAGAGACTCCATCCTTGTTGTTTGTTTGCCTGGGCAACATCTGCCGTTCGCCGCTGGCGGAAGCGGCATTTCGCAAGGCAGCCGCCGATGGAGGTCTTGATGCCACCGCCGATTCAGCGGGCACGGCAGCCTATCATGTCGGCGATCCGCCAGACCCGCGCAGCATCATCGTCGCAGCGCGGTACGGCGTCGATATTCTGGATTACAAGGGGCGTCAGATGACGGCGATTGATTACACCCGCTTCACCCATATTTTCGCCCTGGACGGATCGAACCTGTCCGATATCCGCCGCCGCGCACCCGCCAATGCAACCGCGAAAATTGGCCTGCTACTGGATGTCGTCAAGGGCCGGGAGGGCCAGCCGGTGCTGGATCCCTATTACGGTGATAACGAGGATTTCGAAGCAACCTGGTCAGACGTGAGCGCGGCCGCTGAATCTCTGGTGACGCTGCTGCTCAACGGCAAGGCCTAGCCCCCGCGCAGCATCTGGACGCCCCAATCGCGTTCGAACAGATATAGCAGCATTCGCGCCGCTTCCCCGCGTGGTCCGGACAGGCCGCCATCGCGCTCCATCAACAGCCGCGCATCATCATGGGCCAGAGGCAGCAGCTTGGTTATCTGCTCCAGCGTGGCGACACGGAACGGGGTATCGCCGGATTGCCGTGTGCCCAGTAATTCTCCGCCGCCCCGCAGCCGCAAATCTTCCTCCGCCAGCAGGAACCCGTCTTGTGTCTCGCGCATCAGGGCAAGCCGCTCGCGGGCGGTTTGCGACATGGCCGGACCGCGGAGGAGCAGGCAGGTGGATTTTTCCGACCCGCGCCCGACACGGCCGCGCAATTGGTGGAGTTGCGCCAATCCGAAACGCTCTGCCTGTTCGATCACCATCAAGGTGGAAGCAGGAACATCGACCCCGACTTCGATCACTGTGGTCGCCACCAGCAGTTTCGCGGCGCCGCTGGCAAACCGCTCCATCGCGGCGTCTTTCATTTCCGGCTTAAGTTGTCCGTGCACCAGCACGACTTCCTCGCCGAACCGTTCGCGCAGCGAGGCATAGCGCGCTTCGGCTGCGGCATTATCGTCCATCTCGTTGTCGCGGACCATCGGACACACCCAATAAGCCTGCTGGCCCGAGGCTATATGCCGCCCCACAGCCTCGACAACATCTGCGAGCCGTTCCTGCGCCACCACCCGGGTATCGATCGCCTGCCTGCCAGGGGGCATTTCATCGAGGCGGCTGACATCCATCTCGCCATATTGTGCCAGCGTCAGCGTGCGCGGGATCGGCGTAGCGGTCATCGCCAGCGTATGCGGCGTGCGCTTGCCCTTGCTGGCCAGCATCAGCCGCTGGGCAACCCCGAAGCGGTGCTGCTCATCGATCACCACCAAACCGAGGTTCCGGTAATTCACGGTATCCTGGAAAATCGCATGGGTGCCGACGACTATCTGGATGCTGCCGTCCATCAGACCCATCAGAATGGATTCGCGCGCCTTGCCCTTATCCCGCCCCGTCAACAGGGCAACCTGCGCGCCGGTTGGTGCTGTCATGTTGCGCAACGTTTCATAATGTTGCCGCGCGAGGATTTCCGTCGGCGCCAGCATCGCGGCCTGCGCGCCGGCCTCCACCGCGATCAGCATTGCTTCCAACGCAACCACGGTTTTGCCCGCACCAACATCGCCTTGCAGCAGGCGCAGCATCGGCGCCTCCTGCTGCAAATCGCCCTCGATTTCAGCGATAGAGCGGGTCTGGGCCCCAGTGAGTGGAAACGGCAGCTGCAACTTGCCGCGGTACGACCCGTCTCCACGCAGGGGCTGCCCTTTGCGCGCCCGGTTGTCCGCCCGCACCAGCATCAACGCCAGACTGTTGGCGAGCAATTCGTCATAAGCCAGCCGGTCACGCGGGCCAGCATCCTCGCTCTTGTGCGCGGCGCGAAGGGCATCGGCCCAGTCCGGCCAGCCTTTCTTGGCAAGCTGCGTCGGTTCGATCCATTCGGGCATATCTGGCAGCCGGGTCAGTGCCTGTTCCACCAATCCAGCGACCTTGGGCTGGGTCAAACCCTCGGACAGGCGGTAGACCGGTTCGCTGAGCCGCGCCAAAGTATCACCGCCATCGGCCACGACATGATCGGGGTGCACGATCTGGAGCATATCTCCATACCGGTCGAGCCGCCCCGCGACCCAGCGCTTCTCTCCCACAGGCAGCAATTTCTTGGCGGTATAGGAAGCGCGCCCGAAATAGGTCAGCGAACAGACATTGCCGACCTCGTCCTGCGCCAGCACGCGGTAGGGCCCGCGGCCGCTGGAGCTGCGATGTTCGATCGGGGTCAAGGCGACGATAATCTGCTCACCCTCGCTGCCCGCATCCAGGTCGGCAATCGCGCGCCGGGTAACAAAGCGTTCGGGCAGGTGAAAAATGATATCCCGCACCCGAGAAAGTCCGAGTTTTTCGAGCGGCTTCTTCAGTTTCGGCCCGACACCATCCAGCGCCTCGGTCTCGACAAACAGGGAATTGAGGGCTTCGGGGCGCATGGTGTTTCTATAGCTGCTTGCACGACAATGGCGAGTGCCCTAACCGCCCCCTATGCCTGATAAAAGCTCCCTCGAAACCCGCTTCGCTGCTGCCAAATTCCGTGGTTGGCATCGGGGCACGCGTGAAGCTGACTATATGATCGGCGGCTTTTTCGATCGTTATCATCAAAGCTGGGGCGAAGCAGAACTGGTTTGGTTCGAAACATTGCTCGACGAAGAAGACGTCGAGATCATGGCGTGGGCGCTGAAAACCCAGGAAGTTCCCGAGCACATGGCTGGACCGCAGATGGAACTGATGATGCGGCTCGATTACGTAGATATACCTCGCTGACAAGACCTCTCGCCCACACCACCGATTGAGCCTGTAATGCCAGACATTTCCCGCATCCTGAATGCGAACAGATCGCTGACCCTGTCCTCTGTCGCACGCGGAGCGCAGCCGCTGGTCTTGGCCGATCTGGCGCGCGCATCAAAGGGGCGCGCGGTGTTCATCGCGGCGGATGATGCGGCGATGCGGGCAGTATCGGACACAGCGCATTTCTTCGCGCCGGAACTGGAAGTGATCGAGTTTCCGGCGTGGGACTGCCTGCCCTATGACCGCGCGAGTCCAGCTCTGTCAGTCAGCGCAAAACGGCTGTCGGCGCTTCATAGCCTGCAATCTGGAAATATCGGGTCACAATTGCTGGTGACCACGGTTAATGCGGTGCTGCAGCGGGTACTGACACCGTTCCGGATTCGCGAATCCGTTCGTTTGTTCAAACCAGGTACCGAAATCGGCCATGACAGCCTGACGCATTTGCTGATGCGGCAGGGTTATTCACGGACCGACACGGTCATCGATGCTGGCGAATTTGCCGTTCGCGGGTCGATTTTCGACATCTTTCCGTCCGGGCTGGAACAAGGCTTGCGTCTCGACTTCTTCGGCGACGAACTGGAAAGCCTTCGGGTGTTCGACCCCGGTACGCAAATGAGCACCGGCATCCTCAAGGAACATCTCCTGCTACCCGCCAGCGAGGCCTTGCTGGACGAAGATACAATCAAGCGATTCCGTAGCCGCTACCGGGAAATGTTCGGCGCAGCCGCCACGGGCGATCCGCTGTATCAGGCAGTCAGCGACGGGCGGCGGCAGGCCGGGATGGAACATTGGCTGCCCCTGTTCGAAGACAAGCTGGCAACGCTGTTCGATCATCTTTCGAAGGACGACCAGATCGTCATCGACAGCGGCGCGATTTCAGCCGGCGATGAACGACTGTCGGACATTACCGAGTACCATCAGTCGCGGCAGGATTCAGCGGGCCAGAAGGCCGGCAGCTACCGCCCGATCGCCGAAGACGCGCTTTACCTGACCGGAGCCGAATATCAGGCCTACCTGAGAGATTGGCCGGTTCACAAAACCGGTATTTTCGCCGAACCGACAAGCGATAGCGTCGTCGATTTCGGCTTTACCTCATCCCGCGATTTCACTCCTGAACGCGCACGCGGTGATAATATCTATGCCGCGGCCGCGCAGCATTTGCAGGCGCTTGGCAAGAACGGCAAACGCCCGCTGCTCGCGACCTATTCCACCGGCAGCCGCGCACGGATCGCCTCGATCCTGTCGGAAGCGGGAACCGACACCGCGCTGGCCGATAGCTGGCAGGAAGCGCTTGGCCTGTCGGCAAAAGGCAAGCCTGTGGCATTGGTGCTGCCGCTCGAAAGCGGTTTCGCCAATGACCAGATGGAACTGCTGACCGAGCAGGACATCCTCGGTGACCGGCTGGTTCGCCGCAAGAAGAAGCGCAAGGATGCTGACGCATTTCTGGCAGAACTATCCGCGCTCAGCACAGGCGATCTGGTGGTCCATAGCGATCACGGGATCGGGCGTTACCTAGGGCTTGAACCAATCGCGGCAGGCAAGAGCCTGCACGACTGTGTCATGCTCGAATACGCCGGGGGCGATAAACTCTACATCCCGGTCGAAAACCTCGAAGTGCTGTCGCGTTACGGTTCGTCGGAGGAATTCGTCCAGCTCGACCGGCTCGGGGGAGAGGCATGGCAGCGTCGCAGCTCGCGCCTCAAGGAACGCATCCGCGAAATCGCTGGCGAATTGATGAAAACCGCTGCCGCCCGCGCCTTGCGCAAGGCCCCGATTCTGAGCGCCGATGGAACCAGTTTCAACCAGTTCGTCGACCGTTTCCCGTGGGAAGAAACCGACGATCAGGACCGCGCGATTGCCGATGTCCTCGCCGATCTGGAAAGCGGGCGTCCGATGGACCGGCTGGTTTGCGGCGATGTCGGCTTCGGCAAGACGGAGGTAGCTTTGCGGGCAGCGTTTGTTGCCGCCATGAACGGCCAGCAGGTCGCCGTGGTCGCGCCGACGACCCTCCTTGCCCGCCAGCATTTTACCAATTTCGCGGAACGCTTCGCCGGTTTCCCGCTGAAGGTCGGCCGCCTGTCCCGACTGGTTCCGCCCAAGGAAATGACCGAGACCCGCAAGGGTCTGGAAGACGGCACCATGGATGTCGTCATCGGCACCCACGCAATCCTGTCGAAATCGACCCAGTTCAAGGATCTCGGCCTGGTAATCGTGGACGAGGAACAGCGCTTTGGCGTCACCCACAAGGAAAAGCTGAAACAGCTGCGCGCCGATGTCCATGTGTTGACGCTAACCGCCACACCGATCCCGCGTACCCTGCAAATGGCAATGGCTGGCCTGCGTGAACTTTCGACCATCCAGACCCCGCCGGTCGACCGGCTCGCGGTGCGTACTTACGTGATGGAATGGGACGATATGGTGATGCGCGAGGCATTGCTTCGCGAACATCACCGCGGCGGCCAGAGCTTCATAGTCGTACCGCGCATTGCCGACATGGCCAATGTCGAGGAATGGCTGCATGAGCATGTCCCCGAAATCAAGGCAATCAGCGCCCACGGCCAGATGTCTCCGACCGAAGTCGAAGCGCGGATGGGCGCGTTTTACGAGCGCAAATACGAAGTCCTGCTGTCGACCACCATCGTCGAGAGCGGGCTCGATATCCCGACCGCAAACACTATCATCATTCACCGGGCGGACCGTTTTGGCCTCGCCCAATTGTACCAGCTGCGGGGCCGCGTCGGCCGTTCCAAACTGCGCGCCTATGCCTATCTTACCCACCCCCGCGACCAGCAATTGTCGGAAGTCGCGCAGAAACGCCTCAAGGTGTTGGGAGATCTCGACAGTCTGGGTGCCGGCTTCCAGCTTGCCAGCCACGATCTCGATATTCGCGGCGCCGGCAATCTTCTGGGCGACGAGCAATCCGGCCATATCCGGGAAGTCGGCTTCGAACTGTACCAGTCGATGCTGGAAGACGCGATCATGGCCGTAAAGGCCGGTGATACCGGGCTTGAACGCGACACAGCCAAGCTCAGCCCGCAGATCACCGTCGATGCTCCGATCATGATCCCGGAAGACTATGTTCCCGACTTGACGGTGCGGATGGCGCTGTATCGCCGCCTCAACAATGCGCAGGACAAGGCCGAGATCGAGGCAATGGCAGCCGAAATGATCGACCGGTTCGGCGCGCTACCCCAGCCAACCAGCAACCTCATTCGTCTGATCGAAATCAAGCATCAGGCGATCGCCGCGAATATCTCGAAGATCGATGTCGGCGTTCGGGGCACCCTTGTCACGTTCCACAAGAACGATTTTCCAGACCCGATGGGGCTGCTGTCCTACGTCGATCGGCTTGGCGAAACAGCCAAATTGCGGCCTGACATGAAGCTGGTGATCAATCGCGCGTGGAATGATCCGATTTCTCGACTGAACGGCCTGTTCCAGCTGACTAAGGGCCTGAGCAATATTGCCCGAAAAGCCGCCAAGCGCTGAACGTCAGCAGGCGCGCCGGGACAGCGCGGCAAAATCAACCGCGCTCATCGGCGCAGCTTGCAGGAAACCCTGATAGAATTCGCATCCCTCGCTGGCGATCAGGTCGCGCTGGGTCTGTGTTTCGATCCCTTCCGCGATCACCATTAACCCCAGCGCCTTGGCCATCGCCACGATAGCCCGGAAGACCGCCATATCCTTCGGCGCATCGGCGATACCTTCGATCATCGCGCGGTCGAGTTTCAGATAATCCAGCGGTAGGATCTGCAGGTAACGGAAATTGCAGAAGCCAGCGCCAAAATCGTCGAGCGCAATCCGTACGCCGCTGGTCCGCAAATCGCCGAGCATGGCCGCGGATCGTTCGAGTTCCGACAGCAGAACATGTTCGGTAATTTCAAGCGTCAATTGCTCTGGCGCAAAACCTGAAGCGGCAATCAATGTGCGCAATTCTCTGGCGAAACTTGCAGCCGCCAGATCTGCCGGCGTGACATTGAGTGACAGTCGCATCTCCCCCGGCCACTGCGCGGCATCATTCAGTGCCCGCTCGGCAATATGGCGTGAAAGCGGGGCGATATGATCAGCGCGTTCGGCGATGGCGAACAGCGCGCTGGCCCCGATTCGGCCCAGCTGCGGATGTTGCCATCGGGCCAGCGCCTCCGCGCCGATCAACCGGTCATCGGGCAGATTGTATTGCGGCTGGTAAACCACCTCGATTTCGTCCCGGTCGAGCGCCGCCAGCAAATCCGCTTCCAATTGCGCACTTGGACGTCCGCGAGGGGTATGTCCTCCATCGGCCCAGACAACCCGCTGGCCGTGGCTCTGATGCGCGCGCTCCAGCGCTTGCCCCAACCGGTCAAAGATTATCTTCGGCCCTTCCCCCGGCATGGCCCGCATCAGGGCAACGCGCGGCCACAGCCGCAGGGTCGCGGTATCTTCCAGCCCGGCAATCGGATGGGCCACCGCGTCCGCCAGCGCCTCCCCCAGCCACTGCCAGCGTTCCCGGCTGCATGCCTCCCGCACCGCGAGCAGGAATTTCCCGCCACCGATCCGCGCCGCGATCCAGTCGCCGTCTTCAAATTCATCTTCCGAAAAATGCCCGATCCGCTGCGCCACGGTGACCAGCGCACCATCGCCTGCCGCCTCACCATAAGCGAGATTGACGGTATCGAACCGCCCGAGTGCGAGCAGCATGATGTGGACCGGCGCCGCCAGCCCAAGATCGGCAGCTTGCTGCTGCCAATCGGTGAGGCGATCCTGCGCCGCATCGGTGCCGGCAAGCCCGGTCAGGACATCTCTCAGGTCGGAATGTTTCATGCGGAGCGTACTTGCCATGATGACGCCGTAACGCGAAACTGATTGTGCGCCCTGGTTTTGTCAGATGCGTTGCCAAATGGCACAGCGGCCCATAGGAACGCAGTTGCATAATGCGCCGCAACATTGGGGGAGCGGACTTCTGACCGACCGACATAATTTTACGCGTCTCGCCCTACTCGCTTCCAACACCGAAAAGGCAATGGAAGCAGAGGATGAATTGCGCGACTTGGTCGATTGGGTCCCTCTGGCGGAGGCAGAAGCCGTAGTCGTCCTGGGCGGCGATGGCTTCATGCTGCACACCCTGCATCACATGCTCGACACAGGCCGCGTGATCCCCGCCTACGGCCTCAATCTGGGCACGGTTGGTTTCCTGATGAACAAGCAGCGCAGCCGGTCGAACTTCCTTGCCCGGGTCAACCGGTCTCGCGCCATCGCGATCGCCCCGCTGAAGATGGAAGCGGTGACACAGGAAGGCACGCATCACACCTTCTGCGCCATCAACGAAGTCTCCCTGCTGCGCGAAACACGCCAGACAGCGAAGATGGAAGTGATTGTGGACGACAAGGTGCGGATCAAGGAACTGGTCTGCGACGGTGTGCTCGTGGCAACTCCTGCTGGTTCAACCGCTTACAACCTGTCCGCCAATGGCCCGATCCTGCCGCTCGATTCGCAATTGCTGGCTCTGACGCCGATTTCCGCGTTCCGCCCGCGCAGGTGGCGCGGCGCAATCCTGCCGGATCGAAGCCGGATTACATTCCGGGTGCTCGATTCGGACAAGCGCCCGGTTTCCGCCGTGGCCGACCAGAAGGAATTGCGCGATATTGCGCAGGTTTCGCTGGAAATCGCGCGGGAAGCACAGCTGACATTGCTGTTCGATCCCGGCCATTCGCTGGACGAACGGATCGTTGCCGAACAATTCGTGGTCTAGCCTTGGCTGGCATGACGATTGCTCCGACTTTTTCGCGTCTGGCAGACGCTGCTACTTGCCAAACGAATCCGGCCTGCATATACGCGCAATCCTGCCCGCAAGGGTGGGTGACGTAAAAGTCGGATGAGTGTTCCCCGATAGCTCAGCGGTAGAGTAGGTGACTGTTAATCACTTGGTCGTTGGTTCGAATCCAACTCGGGGAGCCATCATTT
>JBFEKH010000053.1:0-12863 GCA_041552775.1 Allopontixanthobacter sp. | reverse complement strand
GCAACAATAATGCGCAAGGCGAGTATTACCTCGTCGACGTGGTAAATGTGGCCAATGCTGATGGCCGTCACAGCGCGGTGGTGACGACGGACGATCCGGGCGAAGTGGCCGGCATCAACAGCCGCGCTGAACTCGCCGATGCAGAGCGCCAGTGGCAGGAACTCCGCCGGGCGGACGTCATGGCGGACGGCGTCTCGCTGAAAGCCCCTGAAACCGTATTCTTCAGCTGGGACACGCAGATGGGCCGCGATGTGACGATCGAACCCAATGTGGTATTCGGCCCCGGAGTTACCGTCGCCGATCACGCTACCATCCGTGCGTTCAGCCATCTCGAGGGAGCAACAGTCGGCGAACATGCCAGCGTCGGCCCTTATGCCCGCCTGCGCCCCGGCGCGGTGCTGGAAGAAGGCGCCAAGGTGGGCAATTTCGTTGAGATCAAGAATGCGGTGCTGGGCAAGGGCGCGAAGGCCAGCCATTTGACCTATCTGGGCGATGCCACCATCGGGGCGGATGCGAACATCGGTGCGGGCACGATCACCTGCAATTATGACGGCTATTTCAAGCACAAGACCACCATCGGAGCGCGCGCCTTCATCGGATCGAACAGCGCGCTGATCGCTCCGGTGAATATCGGCGACGATGCCATTGTGGCGGCGGGTAGCGCGGTCAGCCGCGACGTGGCCGCCGGTGAATTGCGCATGGTGCGGGCCGAACAATTGATCAAACCGGGCTGGGCCGACCAGTTTCACGACACAATGAAAAAGAAGAAGGCTGCCGACAAGGCCAAGGGCGACAAGAAGTGAAGCACTTCCTTGGGCTGGTGGCACTCGGCGCGCTAACGGCATGTGGGAGTCAGCCGGAAGATAGCGGCGCGGTGGAAGCGAAGACCACTCCAGTGGCAGTTGCGGCAACTTCGGAAGCTACACCGATCCCCGCATTGGCAGCGAAAGAATCCGCAGAGGGTGCCGAATGCAACAAGGATGAGGACCGGATTTTTTCCTGCAACACTGATGGCGGAAAACGGATTGCGGTCTGCGCCACTGCGGCTGGCAAGACCGAATATCGCTTCGGCGCAGCAAAGCCGGAGCTTGTCCTCACGGGCGGACAATATGCATCGGCCCCCTATTCAGGCGGCGGGGAGCAGCAGATTGCGTTTGATAATGGCGCGACACGCTATGTCGTGTTCAGCCGGATGGTGCGCACGAACTTCACGCCAGGCGAGCCCAATGATCCCGCGATCAGCGATGGGGTGATTGTGCTGCGAAACGACAAGGTCTTATCCGTGCTGACCTGCGGCGGTCCCGATGCCGACCCGATGCCGGTCCAGATGGCACTGGCCGATCAGCACATGAAACAGCAGGACGAGCTGTTCACCTACGAGACCGAACGGGCTGATCCGCTGCGGACTGATTGAGGCCGGAAATCGGGGCGACCATAGGGCCGCCCCAAATTCTTATTCGCTAGCTGCATCGCCCATCAGGCGCTGCATCAGATAGACATATTGCAGCGCACTCAGCTTGGCGCGCTGTTTGTTGTCCACGCCGCCCGAATGGCCGCCGGTCATATCCTCATAGTAATAATAGGGCTGGCCCAGTTCCTTCAGCCGCGCTGCGCCCTTGCGCGCATGTGCCGGATGCGTCCGGTCATCGGCGGTCGAGGCCCAGAGGAATGGCGATGGGAAATCCACGCCCGCCACCAACTTCTGATATGGCGAGTACGGTTCAATCCATGCCCGCTGCTCGGGAATGCGGGGATCGCCATATTCGCCGATCCACGAAGCGCCGCGGCCGATCTCGTGATAGCGCAGCATGTCGAACAGCGGGATCTGCACGATTGCGGCATTGAACAGTTCGGGCCGCTGGGTGAAGGCAGTGCCGACCAGCAGGCCGCCCTGGCTACCGCCCTGGATGCCAAGATGCTGCGCACTGGTAAATTTCCGCTGCTGCAGATCTTCCGCCACGGCGATGAAATCATCCCAGGTACGCTGCTTGTTCTCGCGGATTGCGGTCTGATGCCACATCGGGCCAAACTCGCCCCCGCCGCGCAGATTGGCGAGCACATAGGCGCCGCCTTTCTCCAACCACATCTTGCCGGTCGAACCGAGATATCCCGGCAGGCGCGGAACCTGGAAACCGCCATATCCGGTCAGCAGGGTGGCGGTGCTGCCATCCGCGACCATGCCCTTGGGCTTGACGATGAAATAAGGGATCATCGTGCCGTCGGCGGATTTCGCCTGATGCTGCTCCACCTCCATACCGGTAGCGTCGAAGCGCGCGGGGCTGCTTTTCAGCGGTTCAAGTTCAGCGGTCTTGCCATCGTAGAGATACAGGGTCGATGGGTTCAGGAAATCGGTCACGTCGAGCATCAGCATGTCTTCGGTATCCGAGGAGGAACCGAGCGAGATGGTCGCGTTCTCCGGCAGGTCCAGCGTGCTTTGGGTCCATTGCCCATCGGCAAAGTCGAACTTCAGCGCCTTGCCGCGCACATTGTCGAGCAGGCCGACATAGAGGCTATCCGATGTGATCGCCGCACCTTGCTTGGTCTGGCGATCGCCCGGTGCCCAGACCAAAGTTTTGGCCGCGCCATTGGGGTCGGCTTTCCATTCCTCTAGGTTGACCGAGATCAGCGAATCTGCCGGGAAGATCTGGTCGTCAACGGTCCAGTCAACATCAGTCGAATAGAGCAGTTGACCATCGATAATGCCGTATGGCGAGGCCTTCAGCGGAATATCGAGCCGCAGCCACTCGCCGTCCTTCCAGGCGTAATATTCGGTCTCATGAAAGCTGACGGCGCGAAACGCGGTGCGTGCGTGGATCACTGCCTTGTTATCGCGCAGCAGGCTCGCTCCCGACCAGACATCACTGGCCGTACCGCGGAAGATTTCTGGCGCATCTTCGAGCGGGGTCCCGCGTTTCCATTCGCGCGTAGTGAAGGGGTATTGGCTTTCGGTGGTGGTGCTCTCGTCAAAATTGCGCGTGACGAGCAGGGTGTCCTGATCGATCCACTGTATGCCGCCCTGGCTTTCGGGCAGTTCAAAACCGCCATCAACGAAGCTCTTGGTCGCGCGATCAAATTCG
This sequence comes from Allopontixanthobacter sp., assembly GCA_041552775.1. Classification (GTDB taxonomy): domain Bacteria; phylum Pseudomonadota; class Alphaproteobacteria; order Sphingomonadales; family Sphingomonadaceae; genus Allopontixanthobacter. The sequence goes on along the minus strand of JBFEKH010000053.1, from coordinate 9,786 downwards.
CGCATCACGGTGGCATCCTTGCCGCCATCGGACAACTCCACCATGCAGCGGGTTCCTTCGGGCGGCAGGCAGGTCATGCCCTTGTACACCCATTCGCGCCCTTCGGCCTTGGCGAGCGCGTCCACGTCCAGCACGGTCTCCCATTGGGGGTTGTCGGTCCGATAGCTTTCGAGCGTCGTGCGGCGGACTAGGCCCTTGGGGTTTTTCTCGTCCTGCCAGAAATTGTACAGTCCGTCGGGGCTGATTGATACATAGGGAATACGGTCATCGGAATCGAGGATTTCGAGCGCTTCTGCCTGAAGTGTTTGGAAGCGGGGATCGCCGGTCAGTGCGGCAGTCGTCCGGTCGTTTTCTGCGCGTACCCAGTTCAGCGATCTTTCGCTGCGGGCTTCCTCCAGCCAGATATAGGGATCGACATCTGCTTCAGCGATGGGCGCAACTTGGGTTTCGGGCACGGTTTCTCCGGTTTCATGGGCAGCGAGCGGTGCTGCGGTGACGCTCGCGAGCGCCGCGGCAAGCGCGTGGATCGAGACGGATTTCATGGATTGGACCCCTTGGTTTCTGCTGTAACCAGACATGCGGTTTTACAGCCGAAAAACAAGGTCATTCTCAACAAAAAGGGCGACCCGTGGGCCGCCCTTCATGAATTCTCGGATCGAGGGGCGATTACTCCCCGTCGACATGCTCCGCCAGGACAGTCAGGCCGGTATCGCCGACTTCGGCAAAACCGCCGCGCACTTCGATCAGTTCGGGCGCGCCGCCTTCGGTCTTGTAGACCTGTACCGCACCGTCGCGGATGGTAGACATGAAGGGCGCATGGCCCTCCAGCACGCCGAATTCGCCTTCCGCACCGGGGACGACCACCATGTGGACTTCCTCAGAACGGACCAGCTTGGCCGGGGTGACGAGTTCGAAGTGTAGGGGCATGTCGCTTAGGCTTCCTCAGCCATTTTCTTGGCCTTGGCCACGGCTTCGTCGATGCCGCCAACCATGTAGAAGGCTGCTTCAGGAAGGTGATCGTACTCGCCTTCGACCACGGCCTTGAACGAAGCCACAGTGTCTTCCAGCGCCACGAACTTGCCCGGAATGCTGGTGAACACTTCGGCCACATGGAACGGCTGCGACAGGAACTTCTGGATCTTGCGCGCGCGCTGGACGGTCAGCTTATCTTCTTCGCTAAGCTCGTCCATGCCTAGAATGGCGATGATGTCCTGCAGGCTCTTGTACTTCTGCAGCGTTTCCTGAACGCGGCGAGCCGTCTGGTAATGCTCTTCACCCACAACGCGCGGTTCGAGAACACGGCTGGTGGAATCGAGCGGGTCAACCGCAGGATAGATGCCAAGCTCGGAAATTGCGCGGTTCAGCGTGGTCGTGGCGTCCAAGTGGGCGAACGATGCGGCTGGCGCAGGGTCGGTAAGGTCATCTGCGGGAACGTAGATGGCCTGCACCGAGGTGATCGAGCCCTTGTTGGTGGAGGTGATGCGTTCCTGCAAATTGCCCATGTCGGTCGACAGGGTCGGCTGATAGCCCACTGCCGAAGGAATACGGCCCAGAAGTGCGGACACTTCGGAACCGGCCTGCGTGAAGCGGAAGATGTTGTCGACGAAGAACAACACGTCCTGGCCTTCTTCATCGCGGAAATATTCCGCCATGGTCAGACCTGACAGGGCAACGCGTGCACGTGCGCCTGGTGGTTCGTTCATCTGGCCGAACACCAGCGCAACCTTGGAACCTTCGGAGGTTGCATTGCCATCCGCATCCTTGGCGATAACGCCAGCGTCGAGGAATTCGTGATAAAGGTCGTTACCTTCGCGGGTGCGTTCACCCACGCCGGCGAACACGGACACGCCGCCATGACCCTTGGCGATGTTATTGATCAGTTCCTGAATCAGAACCGTCTTTCCCACGCCGGCGCCGCCGAACAGGCCGATCTTGCCGCCCTTTGCGTAGGGGGCAAGAAGGTCGATAACCTTGATCCCGGTCACGAGGATGGCGCTTTCCGTCGACTGGTCGACGAACAGCGGAGCTTCTGCGTGGATCGGGTTGCGCTTTTCAGCGCCGACCGGGCCGCGTTCGTCAATCGGCTCACCGATCACGTTCATGATCCGGCCAAGTGTCTTGGGACCGACAGGAACGGAGATCTGCTGTCCGGTACTGGTCACGGTCTGACCGCGGGTAAGGCCTTCGGTGGCGTCCATCGCGATGCAGCGCACGGTGTTTTCACCGAGGTGCTGGGCGACTTCGAGCACGAGCCGGTTGCCGTTATTGTCGGTTTCCAGCGCGGTCAGGATCGACGGCAGTTCACCAGGGAACGCCACGTCGACGACGGCGCCAATGATCTGGCTGATGGAACCAGCGGTTATCTGGTTGAGTACGGGGGCGGTGGCCATGATATTCGTCCTTGCCTTAGATACTTAGAGCGCTTCGGCGCCAAATTTAACGGTGTTGCTACAGCGCTTCCGCGCCAGCAATAATTTCAATAAGTTCAGTGGTAATCGCGGCCTGGCGGCTGCGGTTGTACTGGATGGTCAGCTTGTCGATCAACTCGCCGGCATTGCGCGTGGCATTGTCCATCGCGGTCATCGAGGCGCCCTGTTCGGAAGCGTTGTTTTCGAGCAATGCGCCGAAGATCTGGGTCTTCAGGTAACGCGGCAGCAGGGCTTCGAGAATTTCTTCCTCGCCCGGTTCGTATTCGACCACGGCACCGGTATCGACAGGAGCAATCTCCGGGGTGGGGACGGGGATGATCTGCTGCTGGGTAGGTTCCTGTGTCAGCGCGGATTTGAAGTGACTGAAGAACAGGTGTGCGACATCGAACTTGCCGCTTTCATACATTTCAATCAGCTCGTCGGCGATGCTCTCAGCTTCGCCGTAGCCCGGCTCGCGCACATGCGTCGTGTCGAACTGCGTGCCGACATTGCCGGGGAAAGCGCGCTTGATCGGCGCGCGGCCCTTCTTGCCGATCAGGTAGAATTCGACCGTCTTGCCTTCGGCTTCCAGCGCGCGCGCCTTGACCAGAGCGGCGCGAACGATGTTTGCATTGAAAGCGCCGGCCAGACCCTTGTCGGAATTGGCCACTACCAGCAGGTGGCGCTTGTCCGAACCGGTTCCGCTCAGCAGTTTCGGTGCATCATCGCCGCTGACCTTCGAGGCCAGTGCCGCCATTACGCCGGCCAGACGGCGGGCGTAAGGGCGTGCAGCTTCGGCAGCCGCCTGCGCCTTGCGGAGCTTGGCAGCGGCGACCATCTGCTTGGCCTTGGTGATCTTCTGGGTGGATTTAACCGACCCGATCCGATCCTTGAGTTCTTTAAGCGAGGCCATTTCGGCTCCCTAGTTCTCTGAAGGCTTAAGCGAAAATCTTGGCGAATGCGTCGAGCGCGGCAACCGTGCTCTTCTTTACATCGTCGTCGAAATTCTTGGACGTACGGATCGTGGCGAGAATATCGCCATGTTCCGAGCGCATGTGGCTGAGCATGGCTTCTTCATATTCCACAACCCGGTTGGCCGGAATTGCGTCGAGGTAGCCATTGGTGCCAGCAAAGATCGACACTGTCTGTTCTTCGAACGGAAGGGGCGAGAATTGTGGCTGCTTGAGCAGTTCCACCAGACGCGCGCCGCGGTTCAGTAGTTTTTGCGTGGAAACGTCGAGATCCGAACCGAACTGGGCGAACGCCGCCATTTCGCGGTACTGCGCCAGCTCCAGCTTGATAGAGCCGGAAACCTTCTTCATCGCCTTGGTCTGGGCCGCGCCGCCTACGCGGGACACGGACAGGCCGACGTTAATCGCCGGACGGATGCCCTGATAGAACAATTCGGTTTCAAGGAAGATCTGGCCATCGGTGATCGAAATCACGTTGGTCGGAATATAGGCGGACACGTCACCGGCCTGCGTTTCGATGATCGGCAGTGCGGTCAGCGAACCGCCGCCGTGGCTGTCATTCATCTTTGCAGCGCGTTCGAGCAGACGTGAGTGGAGATAGAACACGTCGCCCGGATAGGCTTCACGGCCCGGAGGACGGCGCAGCAGCAGGGACATCTGGCGGTAAGCCACGGCCTGCTTCGAGAGATCGTCATAAACGATAACGGCGTGCATGCCGTTGTCACGGAAATATTCGCCCATCGCGCAACCGGTGTACGGTGCGAGATACTGCAGCGGAGCTGGCTCCGAAGCAGTGGCGGCAACCACGATGGAATATTCCATAGCGCCGTTTTCTTCCAGGCTCTTCACGATCTGGGCGACGGTGGAACGCTTCTGGCCGATGGCGACATAGATGCAGTACAGTTTCTGCTTCTCGTCATCGCCCTGATGCGCGTTCTTCTGGTTGATGAAGGTGTCGATTGCGACAGCCGATTTGCCGGTCTGACGGTCACCGATGATCAATTCGCGCTGGCCGCGGCCTACTGGAACGAGAGCGTCGATGGCTTTGAGGCCGGTCTGGACTGGCTCGTTCACCGACTGGCGCGGGATAATGCCCGGAGCCTTTACCTCAACGCGGCTGCGCAGGGTGGTCTTCAGCGGGCCCTTGCCGTCGATCGGATTGCCAAGCGCGTCAACTACGCGGCCAAGCAATTCCTTGCCGACAGGAACGTCCACGATGGTGCCGGTCCGCTTGACGACATCGCCTTCCTTGATTTCGGCGTCAGAGCCGAAAATCACGACGCCGACATTGTCCGCTTCGAGGTTGAGGGCCATGCCCTGAACACCGTTGGAAAATTCGACCATTTCGCCAGCCTGGACATTGTCGAGGCCGTGAATACGGGCGATGCCGTCACCCACTGAGAGGACGGAGCCGACTTCGGTTACTTGGGCTTCGGTTCCGAAATTGGCGATCTGGTCCTTGATGACCTTCGAAATTTCTGCGGCACGGATTTCCATGATTAGCCTTTCATCGCGTTAGCGAGGGTATTGAGCCTAGTTTTGATCGAACCGTCGATCCGCTTCGATCCGATGGTGACCACCAGGCCGCCAAGCAGATCGGGATCGACGCTCGTCTGTAATTTTACGGTGCGGCCTTCGCGGGCCGTCAATTTGTCCTTCAGCGAAGCAAGCTGCGTGTCGCTGAGCGCGTGGGCGCTGGAAACTTCTGCCGTCACTTCGCCGCGCTGGGCAGCGGCAATGGTGTTGAAGGCGCGAATCATCGCGGGCAACTGGGACAGGCGGCGGTTCTGCGCCAGCACGCCGAGGAAATTGCCCGTCAGTTCGGACAGCCCCAGCAGCTTGGCCACGGCGCCAATTGCGGCCTGCGCGGCATCGCGCGACACTTCGGGATTGGTCGTCAGCGCCCGCAGGTCAGCCGATTCGCCGAGCGCGTTGCGCAGTTTCTCGAGGTCTGATTCGACCGTTGTGACCGTTCCGGCCTCGGAAGCCAAATCGAACAGGGCCGAAGCGTAACGGCCTGCGAGGCTAGCTTGAATACCGGCGGAAATTTCCACGCGTGGGGGTCCTCTTGGGTCGGCAAGAAACGATGTTGTCATGTCACCGTGATGAGGCGCGTGAAAACACTGCCTCGGTTCGGCTGGCGCGCCCCTATCATCGGCAATGCTGCGATGCAACCCGACTCTGTTTGAGCTTTGCCGGGAATCGTTGCATAATCGCCCCAGCGCCGCGCAGACGCCATGCAGGAGAGAGCGATGCATATCACGCCCATGAGCGATAATGCCGGAGCAACCATTTCCGGAGTGCAGCTCGCCGCCATTGACGATGCGGGCCTGACCGCGCTGAAACATGCGGTTTTCGAACATGGCGTGGCGGTTCTGCGCAGCCAGAGCCTGTCGCCGGAGGAGCACATTGCCTTCGCCAAACGCTGGGGTGGGATCGATATAAACAATTATTTCCCGCTGGAGGATGAATATCCCGAAATCGCCATCGTGCGGAAGAAAGCCGATCAACAGACCAACATCGGCGGCGCTTGGCATACCGACCATTCCTATGACCAGATCCCCGCGATGGGCTCGATTCTGGTGGCGCGGGTGCTGCCCCCGTCAGGCGGCGATACATTATTTGCCCACATGGGTGCGGCCTTTGATGCCTTGCCCGATGATCTGAAGGAAGCGGTGGCCGATCTGCGCGCCTATCACACCGCCGATCATGTCTATGCGCCGGACGGGATCTATGCGCAGACCGACATGGGCAGCGAATTGCGCGGTCAGGAGATGAAAACCGGCGCTACGCATCCGGTGGTCATCCGTCATCCGCAATCGGGGCGCAAACTGCTGTATGTGAACCCGTCCTTCACGATCCATTTCGAAGGGCAGACGCGGGCGGAGAGCCTGCCGCTGCTACAGCGTCTATATAATGCCGCGATGGACGAAGCGAACCAGTGCAGGGTCGTCTGGCAACCCGGTACCGTGGCGATCTGGGACAACCGGGCGACATGGCATAATGCGCTGAATGACTATCCGGGATACGCCCGCGAAATGCACCGTATTACCTTGAGCGGAGAACAACTGGCGGCTTGACGGAAGGGACTTAGTCCCCGTTTTTCGCGTCACACGAATACACAAGCCGCTCGTTCGGCTGTTTGGGCAGGCCCGATGTGACTGCGCCCTGTAAATCGCCCAGCCGCGCTGCCGCATTTTCTTCCCCGCATTTGGGCGCGGTGTAAGCGCTCCGGTTTGCGCGGGCTTCGTCCATGGCCGAACGGCCTAGCAGGTAACGGTCGGTGCGGAAGGTCTTGGCGCCCGGATCGTACCGGTTGACGGAAACCGCCGCTTCCTCGTTAGGCACGAATACGCGGCTCCAACTGCCATTGGCAAAACCATATTGGCTGCGTTGATTGACGCAGCCATCGTTCGACCAGGCAAATTCCACCTCGGTATCGGGAGCGCCAACGATGCGGCTGCGGTCTTCCTGCAGCACGCAGGTCATGGCGCCGGAGCCGGTAGCCTTGGCGGACATATCGATTGTATCGGGATCGTCGTTGTCGCCGCCCGTGTCCGTGCCGCCTTCATACTCGCTAGCGTTCATTGCGTTGTTCACGCGCCGGTCAATCTCGTCGAGGCCGGGGCGCGTGAACCATACGGCCAGTGCGGCAACCGCAGCGAGGGCGGCGATCCCGCCGGCGATGGCGAATTTACGTTCCTGCCCTTCTACGCCGCGCGCCTGATAGGCGATCACCCCGCCGCCGACGGCGATCAGCAGCAGCACTGCCGCAATTGCCATCTGGTTTTCGCGGTCTGTCCTAACGGCCAGCTCTGCTTCCAGCCGGGCACGGTCGCGTTTCTGGCGGGTTACTTCGGCGCGCTGGGCCAATTGCTGCAGGGCAATCTCCTGCTCGCGCTCGATCCGGCTGCGTTCGCCTTCGTCGATCTCCGCCAGGCTGCGGCAGGGCAGAGCGTTGATCCGCGGTTCCACCTTGGCACTGCGAAGGAACGGCAGCAGCTCGCGGTTGGACACGGCGAAGTAGAATTCCGCGTCGCCGCCTTCCGAATCCGCGCCGAAACTGTTGACGCCCAGCACCCGGCCGCAAGAATCGAGCAGCGGACCGCCCGAATTTCCGCGCGCGATGGGGGCGGTATGCAGGATCGTGTCGAATTGCCGTGACGGGCGCGATCCCGACAGGAAGCCGCGGCTTTTCACGGGCGGCTGCGATTCGAAAATATCGCTCATGCTCAGGCCCTGCGCCCGGTCAACATTCATCGGATATCCCACGGCGGACACTTCCGCCCCGTCCTGTTCCGAAACGCCCGCAATAGTCAGCGGGGGCAGGCGCAATTTGCTACCAACAATCTCCACCAGCGCCAGATCGTTACGCGAACTGATGGCAATGATGTTTGCGAAGGAACCTTCGTTACCCTCCGGCGGGACGATCCCGATCCGCAAAGTGTTGTCCCGTGCAGCCTCGAGAACGACATGAGCGTTTGTAACGATTCGGGTCGAGGTGACAGCAAACCCGCTGCCGTGGCTGACCGGGAATATGCTCTGACCGTCCGTGCCGATGATCACCACCCGCACCACGCCGCGCGCAGCGGCTGAAACGTCGGACGGGTCGGCCATCGCTGTAGTCGGCAGCAGCACGGCGAACAGTGCCACCAGGGCAAGAAAATAACGCTTCATTCTGGGACTATTAGACCCTGCGGCCTTTTGACCGCAAGCTTCGGGAAGCGACGCAAGAAATTTGGCATTAGGTGACAGCTACTGACAGCAAGTGGCATAAGGGCTGTGCGATGATCAAAACGGCAATCAATGACGAGCAGGCATGGGCGGCAGTGCTGCGCCGTGACCGGTCCTTCAACGGCCGGTTCGTGACCGGTGTGCTGTCGACCGGTATTTATTGCCGTCCGTCCTGCGCCGCTCGTCATCCCGGCCGCAATAATGTGCGCTTTTTTGCTTCAGGTGCCGAGGCGAGGGAAGCTGGTCTGCGCGCCTGCAAGCGCTGTCTGCCCGATGATGTCGGGCGGGATGAAGCGGCGGTGCTGGCGGCGATCAACGAGATCAAATCGTTCAGCGGGCGACCCTTGCTGAGCGAGTTGGCAGAACATGTCGGCTATTCGGCAACGCATTTTCAGCGGGTGTTCAAACGGGCCACGGGACTTTCGCCCGCCGCCTATGCCCGCGCTTTGCGCGACGAGCGGGCACGCGACGCCTTGAGCGGCGGGGACAGTGTGACGAGCGCGATCTATGATGCGGGGTTCGAAACCGCGTCGCGATTTTACGATTCAATGCATGGGAAACTGGGGCATGGCAGGCATGGGCAGGGGAGACTGGGAATGAGCGCATCGGCATGGCGCGATGGCGGGGCTGGGGTGACGATCCGCTGGGCGGTGGCGCAAACCACGCTCGGGCCGATGCTGGTGGCCGCGACCGACCAGGGCGTGTGCCGCTTGTCCTTTGCAGAAGGCGAGGCGGAACTGGCTGCGCGTTTCCCCAATGCCGACTTGCGCGAAGGCGGCGCGGATTTCGCTGCCTTGTTGCAGCAGGTTGTGGACGCGGTCGAACAGCCCGGCACCGCAAATGACATCCCGCTGGATGTGAAGGGCACCGCTTTCCAGGAGGCTGTGTGGGCGCAATTGCGCAAGATCCCGCCGGGCGAAACCCGCTCCTACGCAGAAATCGCGGCGGCGGCAGGTAACCCGAAAGCGGTGCGCGCGGCGGGCAGCGCGAATGGCGCAAATTGCGTGGCAGTGCTGATCCCCTGTCACCGTGTCGTCCGGTCCGATGGTTCCCTGGGCGGCTATGCCTATGGCACTGAGATTAAGCGCGCTCTGCTGGACATGGAAGCCAAGCGCCCGGATTAACTCGCGGGTGATTTTTGGCTCTCAGCAGACCTCAGGAGAGAGCCATCAATGAACGAGACTGCACTGGAAAAGACGCCGGCCGCAGAAGGCGCCGTCGCTAGGCCGGCATGGCGCAGAGTGGTGGATTTCCCGTTGGTTGCGCTGATTATCGCGGCTGCTTCTGCCATCGCGGTCCTGGCGGCAGTCAGTTTCGGTTTCCGACAAATGCCCGAAATCCAGTCAGACGCAGCGGATATGATGGTCCGCGCATTCGTGACCGTCGCGGCGCTGTTCTTTCTTGCCAAATTGCTGCTGCGCCATCTGGGCGAAGAACCGCGCGATGATCTGTCGCTTGCGATTGCTCCGCGCGATCTTGGCCTTGGCTTTGCCGGTGGCTGCCTAATCATGACGCTGGTGGTGGGTGTTGCCGCGCTGCTGGGTGCCTACAGGATTACCGGGTGGGGTGGGTGGTCCGATTTTGTCATGATCATCACGCAGGCAGGCATTGTGGCCGGTTTCGTCGAGGAATTGCTGATCCGGGGCATCCTGTTCCGGTGGATAGAGCAATTC
>JBFEKH010000052.1:0-12916 GCA_041552775.1 Allopontixanthobacter sp. | reverse complement strand
GTTGAGCAACCTCGCAGACCCGCCTATGCGCCGTTGGAAGGACAGGCCGTCAGATAATAATCGCCTGCCGTGCAAGAGGATGGAGACTCCATGAAATTTACTGCCTTTGGTCGTGCGCACGCCGCACGCGCTACTATGCTCGCCGGTGTCGCATCGGTTGCGTTCCTGATGCCGACGACAGTCATGGCGCAGGATGAAGAACCAGCGGACGAGCCTGAGCTGGTCGCATCGGGTAATCTCATCATCGTGACCGCATCCAAGCGCGAACAGACGCTGCAGGATACGCCGATCGCCGTTTCGGTAACCACCGGCGAAACGCTGGAGCGGGCCCAGATCCGCGATCTGATCGACTTGCAGACGGTGTCGCCTTCGCTGCGCGTCAGCCAGCTGCAGAACGCGGCCAGCACCACCTTCATCATTCGCGGTTTCGGTAACGGCGCCAATAACTTCGGCATCGAGCCATCGGTCGGCGTGTTCATCGACAACGTGTTCCGTTCGCGCTCCGCCGGCCAGATCGCCGACCTTGCCAACGTCTCCCGCATCGAAGTCCTGAACGGCCCGCAATCGACATTGTTCGGCAAGAACGCGTCCGCCGGGGTCATCTCGGTCGTCACCCGCGAACCGCAGTTCGAATTCGGCGGCAGCGTGTCGGCCACCTACGGCAATTATGACCTGATGGTCGTCAAGGCCGATGTCACCGGTCCGCTGACCGATAGCATCGCCTTCGCTGTGGACGGAAGTTACAACAAGCGTGACGGCTACGCCACGATCGTCAACCTCGACGAAAAGATCAACGACCGCGATCGCTACGGCGTGCGCGGACAGCTGTTGTTCGACAATGGCGGCGCGCTCCGCCTGCGCGCGATCGGCGATTACAACAAGATCGACGAATTGTGCTGCAACGTTGGCAACGTCCGGTTCGGCCCGACGGCTCCTCTGGTGTTCGCCGTTGGCGGGGCAATCGGCAACGAAGACGCGCTTACCGACCGTGGTTACCTCAACACGCTGCCGCGCAACGAGATCGAAAGCTACGGCGGCTCGCTCCAGGGTGACCTGGAACTCGGCGCGCTGACCCTGACATCGATCACGGCCTATCGTGAACTGAGCAACCTCAGCAACCAGGATGTCGATTTCACCAGCGCGGACATCGTCAATGAACTGCGTGACCAGAAGGTTGAAACCTTCACCCAGGAATTCCGCCTCACATCCGATTTCGACGGTCCGCTGAACTTCCTCCTCGGCGGTTTCTACTTCGACGAAGCGGTCGAGCAGAATTCGAGCCTGACCACCGGTGCCAATTCGCGCTTGTTCTTCGACCTGCTTGCGGACGCTCCCGCCGCCGCAGCTGCTCGTCGCGCCCCGCGGCCCGGCACGCTCGGCTTCGTGGAAAGCCAGCTTGGCCTGCCCAACGGTTCGATCTTCTCTGCAGGCCCGCTGACAGCCGAGCAATTCTCGCTCGACAACACATCCTATTCGGCGTTCGGCACGGTCGATTTCGAAGTCACCGACTGGCTCACGCTGACCGGCGGCTTCAACTACACCAAGGACAAGAAGGACTTTGCGCTGTCACAACAGTCGTTCGACGAATTGTCGAACATCAGCTTGGTTGATGCGTTTATCGTCGGCCAGATCGCGCAGGCGACGATGACTCCTCCGTCTCAGATCGGCCCGGCGCAGATCGCGGCATTTGCCGCGGGCAATCCGGCCGCCTTCGGTGCAATAGCATCGGCCGCCACCAATACGGCGGTGAACCCGCTGCTTGGCCTGAGAGCGCTCCAGTTCCAGCCGCCCTTCCTGCCCGTACCCAATTCGGTAGAACCGGGCCGGACGCGTGACAGCGACTGGAGCTACACGCTGCGTGCATCGGCGGAACTGACCGACCAGATCAACGCGTATGTCACTTATGCCACCGGCTTCAAGGCGTCCTCGGTCAACCTGTCACGCGATTCGCGTCCTTCGGCAGCCGATTTCACGCCCGCATTGCTCAGTAACGGTGCCCCATCGGGAAGTGTAATCTTGGCTCCGTCCTCGCCGATCCGCGATGCCGGCCTCATCGTACCGAACCTGTCAACCGGTTCGCGGTTCGCCGGTCCGGAAGATGCGACCGTCAAGGAAATCGGGATCAAGACCAGTTTCCCCGGCCTCGCGGTTAACCTCGCGGTGTTCGACCAGACGATCGAGGGCTTCCAGTCGTTTGCCTTCACCGGGACCGGTTTCGCGCTCGCTAACGCGGGCAAGCAGTCGACCCGCGGGTTCGAACTCGATGCCACGATCACTCCGATCCCGACACTCGTGTTCACGTTCGCAACTACCTATCTCGATGCCAAATATGATTCCTTCCCGGGATCGGCGGTTGGAGACCTGAGTGGTTTGCGCCCGGCTGGCATTCCTGAATGGACCATCGCCACGTCGGCGACCTACACTCAGGAACTGGGCTCCAGTGGTAACAATCTGATCGGACGGGTTGATTTCTACCACGAAAGCAACACGCAGATTCTCGATGGTCTGCCTGACTTCATCGACCGCACCCAGGCTGACCCATTCGCACCCGCCCGTGCGGTCGCGGAACAGTACCGGCGCGAAGTCAACGAAGTGAATGCTTCGCTGACGCTGGCGCTCGACATGGGGTTGGAAATCAGTGGCTGGGTCCGCAATCTGACGGACAATCGCAACCTGACTACGATTTTCCCGGGCGTTGCGCAGTCGCAAACGATTTCGGGCTATCCAAACCAACCGCGTACTTTTGGCGGTACAGTCAAGTTCAGCTTCTGATCTGACCTGGAACCTAATGAAAAAGGGGCTGCCGCAAGGTGGCCCCTTTTTCGTTGCGCCGTACAGAATATTGTGGTGCTTTGTCAGCGTCTTGACCGAGGGGAATATTAATGGATTGGATGATTTTACCGCTTAAGCGGTATGCGGATTTCTCAGGGCGGTCGCGCAGGATGGAATACTGGATGTTCGCCCTGTTCACATTGATTGTCTACGTAGTTCTTGCCGCCTTGATGTTTGCCGGGGGCTTTGATCTCGGATCGCTGGAAAACGATACAATGGCGGATCAGGCGGGTCCAGTATTCTGGCTCGGTGCAGGCTTGCTTGCACTGTTCGGTCTGGCAATCCTGATCCCTTCAATCGCGCTCAATGTGCGCCGGTTGCATGACCGCGATATGTCCGGTTGGTGGTATCTCGGATTTATCGTGCTCGCGAATGTCCCTTTGGTCGGAATTCTGGTCGCCGTGAGTTATCTTGTTCTGATGTTTCTGCCCGGTACGCCCGGTCCGAACCGGTTCGGCGAGGATCCCAAGGATCCCACCCAGGCCAGCGTTTTCGAGTAATTGGCAAGGCGCCCACTCCCTAATCGGGACGGGCGCTAAAGTGCCCTGAGCGCCTGCGCCGGTTTCGCTCTCAGTAACGGGAGCGAGCCGGCTACCGCGAAGAGAAGTACGAACAGCAGGCCTGCGCCCAGTACGCCGAGAATTTCGGCCCAATTGGGCAGCCATTCAAATTCAAACAATTGCACCACCACCAGCCAGGCGAGACCGGTGCCGAGACCAAGTGCCACCACCGCCAGGATGATCGCCAGCAGCCCGTATTCCGCCAATTGCATCAGCAGTACCTGACGGCGACTCGCGCCCAGCACGCGAAATACTACGGTGTCATACGTCCGCACGGCGCGCGCTGCGGCGATTGCGCCGATCAGCACGGCAAGCCCTGCCAGCACCGCAACCGATGCCGCAGCGAATGTGGCGGTTCCGACTTGTCCAAGGATCACCCTGGCCTCGGCCAGAACCTGGCCGATCTCGATCACCGAGCTCGAGGGGAAATTCCTGACCATTTGACGCAGCAACGGCCCCGTTTCCGCGCCGTCTGGCAAGTCGATGGTCGCCGCCAGATTATGCGGTGCATCGCGGATGGCATTGGGGGAGAACACGAGCACGTAGTTGAAGCCCATGCTTTCCCAGTCGATCGTCCGGAGATTGGCGACCCTTGCGGTGCGTTCAACCCCCAGCAGACCGACAGTGATGTAATCGCCGGGCTTCAGGTCGATGGCCTGCGCAAATTCCGCATCCACCGATACCAGCGGTTCGCCTTCGTAAAACGGGCCCCACCAGCTGCCTTCGACCAGCCGGTTGCCAACTGGTAGATCATCCGCATAGGTCAGACCGCGTTCGCCGCGCAGCGGCCATGCACCGTCGGGAATTTCCTCCATATCGGCCACAGTGATCATGGCGTCCTTGGGCCCATACGCCAGGATCGCGCCGCGCAGGGAAGGCACCGTGCGCACGAAGGCATCGGGCTGGTCTGCGGCGACCAATTGCTCGAACGCGGTCACCCGGTCGCGAGGGATGTCGAGCACGAAGTAGTCGGGTGCTTCACGCGGTACGCGCTGTTCGATATTGCCGTTGATACTGCTTTGGATCGCGGCCAGAAGGACGAAAGCGGACAGGCCAAAGCCCAGCGCCGTCACCAGCGCACCCGTCGCCGCGCCGGGGCGGTGCAGGTTGGCCAGCGCATTGCGCCACAGTGGGTTGGCCGGACGCGGCGCTTTGGCCGCCAATATGCGGATGCCCCAGCCAAGCAATGCCAGAAGGCCCAGCGTCACGACCGCTCCGGCCAGAAACCCGCCCGACAGCAAGGGCTGCCGCGCGGTCAGCAGGGCCAGCGCAATGATTGCTGCCATCCCTCCGCCGACCCACGCAAGCGCGCGTCCATCACGGGACAGGGGCGCTATCCGTGCGCGCATCAGCGCCATTGCGGGAAATTTGCGCGCCCTGACCAGCGGGGTCGCGGCAAAGACCATGGCGACCAGCAGACCGTATGCCGCCGCAATGAGCAGGGCGGCGGGTTCGAATACAAAGCCGCTTTCAACCGGTAGCAGGCCTTGCAATGCGGCCGCTAGCAGGGGCGTGACCGCAAAGCCCGCGATCAGGCCGAGGAGGCTGCCAACCAGCGCCGCAGCGCCGATTTGCAGGCCATAGATACGCACGATGTCGCGGCTCGACGCGCCGAGTACTTTCAGCGTTGCGATACTGGCACGGCGCGCCTCCAGATAGGATGATACGCCGCCGCCAATGCCGATCCCGGCAATGACCAGGGCGGCCAGCCCAACCAGCGTCAGGAATTCGCCCATCCGCGAAACGAACCGGTCCGCGCCGGGGGATGCATTGTCGCGCGTGCGGTAATCGAACCCGGCATTGGGGAAGCGCTCTTGCAGCGATTCTTCGACCGCATCGGGACTGCGCGCATCCTTGAAGGCGACGCGGTATTTGCTCTGGTACATCGAGCCGGGGGCCAGCAATCCGACCGATCCAGGCATGTCTTCGGACACGATGACGGTGGGGCCAAGCTGGAAACCCTCGCTCAGGCGGTCCGGTTCATTGCCGATTATCCCGGCAGCGACAAGCGGCTTCCCGCCAATCGTGAAATTGTCGCCAACTTTGATCCCCAGCCGGTCCACTGCGCCTTGTGCCAGCCACGCCTCGCCAGCGGCAGGCGCACCGACCTTGCGGCCATCGGTAAGGGTAAGCGTGCCATACAGCGGCCAGGCGCCGTCCACGGCCTTCAGCTCCACCGGGGCCGCGTTCACGCCGGACACCGCCATCGCCTGCAGCCGCGTGCCGCCGGATACTTCGCCGATGTCCGCCAATGCGGCGCGTTCATTCCCGGTCAGATCGCGTTGCCAGACCTCGACTTCCAGATCGCCTCCGAGCAATTCCTGCCCGCGGCCCGCCAGTTCGCTTTCAATTGCAGCCGTCAGAGTGCCGATTGCCGCCAGCGCGCCGGTGCCGAGAAACAGGCACACCAGCAGCAGGCGCAATCCCTTGAAGCGCGCATTCAGGTCGCGCTTGGCGATCCGCCATGCGGTCGCCCAGCCAAGGCCCCCAGTGTCAGCGGTTTCGCTCATGCGGCTGCGCTGTCGGTGGCAATCAATCCATCGGCGATGGTCACGATCCGGTCGCAGCGGGCGGCAAGTTCAGGGTCATGGGTGATGATCACCAGCGTCGCCCCTGCTTCGGCGCGGCGGGCGAACATCAGTTCGATAATGTCATGGCCGGTCGCCACGTCCAGATTGCCGGTCGGCTCGTCGGCGAAAATCAGTTGCGGGCGCGGCGCGATGGCGCGGGCGAGCGCAACGCGCTGCTGCTCGCCGCCCGATAGCTGGGCGGGATAATGGGTCAGGCGGTGGCCCAGACCAACCGCTTCAAGTTCGGCGGTGGCACGCGGCGCTGCGTCTTTCGCGCCCGCCAGTTCCATCGGGGTCGCGACATTTTCGGTGGCGGTCATGGTAGGTAGCAGATGGAAGGCCTGCAGCACGATCCCGATTTTGCCGCGGCGTGCGCGGGCAAGGCCATCTTCATTCATCACACTGAAATTCTCGCCAGCGACCGTCAGGCTGCCGCTGGTGGCGCGTTCCAGGCCGGAAAGCACGGCCATCAGCGAGCTTTTGCCCGATCCGGACGGGCCGAGCAGCGCCAGCACCTCTCCATCAGCCACATCGAGGTCGATGCCGCGCAGGATTTCAACCGCAGCGTCGCCGTCGCCAAGGGTAAGGGTGAGGTTTCGGGCGGATATCGCGAAGGGCGCGTTGTTTGGACTTGTCACAGCGGTGCGATGGCATAGGGCAGGGGCCGCGACAAGGAGACTTGCAGATGTTGAAACGCCTTTGGTCGATTTTTGCGGTGATTTTCTTCCCGCTGGCGCTCGCCAGCTGCGGAACAGAGGCGCCTGCGCCTGATAGAGTGGACCAGCCAGCTGCCGCAGCCGATGCAGCCAATGCGCCAACCGACGCGCCCGTGATGGGGCCGGAGCGCACGATATTGGCATTCGGGGACAGTCTGTTCGCGGGTTACAATGTGGCGAAGAGTGACAGCTATCCCGCCAAGCTGGAGGCCGCTCTGCGCGCGCGCGGGATCAACGCCCGGGTCAGCAACGCCGGGGTTTCGGGCGATACCACCGCAGCAGGCCTGCAGCGGCTTGCGTTCACGCTCGATGCGCAGGACGTGAAGCCGGAACTGGTGATCCTGGAGTTGGGCGGCAATGATCTGCTGCGGAACCTGCCCCCTTCCGAAACGCGGGCAAATCTGGCGGCAATGCTGGACGAGTTGGCTAAGCGCAATATTCCCGTCCTGCTGATGGGAATGCGTGCACCTCCCAATCTGGGGACCGAATTCGTCGATGACTTCGACGGGATATATCCGGCGCTGGCAAAGGAATATGGCGCTGCGTTGGTGCCGTTCTTTATCGAGCCGTTTTACGACCAGCCCGAGTTGATCCAGCCCGACCGCATCCACCCGACCAAGCAAGGGATCGAAGCACTGGTCGGGGCGACGGTGGATGATGTGACCGGAGCGCTGCCGCCGGCCAAATAAGCAGGCGAGCCTACAGCAGCTCCACCTTGCCGTCCGCGACTTGCCATACGGCGGCCTCGGTCCGGATATCTTCGAACGGGGCGAGTTCTGTCCCGGTCAGCCAGATTTGCGCGCCGCTGTCGCGCAGGCGGCTGAAGAGGCTTTCCCGCCGGATCGGGTCGAGATGCGCGGCAACCTCGTCCAGCAGCAGCAGGCTGGGGCGATTGCCAGAAATCACCGCGCGCGCGGTCAGTTCTGAATGGGCGAGGGTGATGGCGATCAGCATCGCCTTCTGTTCCCCGGTGGAGCAAGCGGCAGCGGGCGCGTTCTTGCCGGCCATGATCACTTTCAGTTCGTCCCGGTGCGGCCCGGTCAGGCTGCGTCCGGCGGCCCGGTCGCGCCCGCGGCCTGCCTTTAACGCCGCCGCCAGAACATCCCGTTCGATCGGTCCGCCAGCCGCATATACCAGCGCGGGGCGGGCAAAGGGCTGTTCGGGAAAGGCCGCGATTTCCTGTCCCAAAGCGCCAACCAGCCTTGCTCGGCCCTGTGCCAGCTGTGATCCATGCTCTGCCATTTGTGTCTCGACGCCTTCCAGCCACGCAGCTTCTGGCGGGCGATCGTCGCTGAGTAGGCGATTGCGTTCGCGCAGGGCATTTTCGTAGCGGACAGCATGGCGCGCGTGTGAGGGGTCGAGCGCCAGCGCCATCCGGTCCATGAACCGCCGCCGCGCTCCGGCGCTGTCGGCGAACAGCCGGTCCATTGCCGGGGTCAGCCAGCTGATCGCCAGCCACTCGCCGAGGCTGACTGCGCTGGCTTGGGCGCTGTTGATCCGTACCAGCCGCCTGCCGGGCTGGTGGGACTGAGTGTAGGTGCCCAGCCGAAGCGGATCCTCTGCGTCTTGTCCGGCCAGGGATGCGCCAACCGCGAAACCGCCGGTACCGTCCAGCCCCGCCATTTCGCCCAGCGCCGCTCGGCGCAGGCCCCGTCCGGGGGCGAATAGCGAGATTGCTTCAAGCACATTGGTCTTCCCCGCGCCATTTTCCCCCACCAGCAAATTGAACTGACGAGCGCCGTCGAGGCGCGTTTCGCGGTGGTTGCGGAAGTGGGAAAGGGTGATCGTGTCGAGAGCCATGGGCGGGCGCAGCACTAGCCTGCGGGGCGCGCAAGCGCCAACCGAAAACACGCATATCCAAATGTTGGTGAAAAATCCCAAAAATGCGGAATTATTGTTTATCGCTATGGAACCATTTTCCTGAACAATGGCTGAATTCTGCGATTTTTCAAAACTGGCACGGCCCATGCAACGTGGTTGGTATCAATTCAGCATCCCCCGGAAATGGTTTCGGGGAGCATTAAAGAGGGAAAAATTATCATGGTAAACTTCAGCAATCGTCTCGTCGCAGCCGTATCGTCGATCGCTCTGACCGCAGCGTTTCTTGCCTTCGCAATCGCGCCTGCCAGCCAGAACGTCATCCAGTCCGGCATCATTGCCTGAACCACTCACACAGCCGGATTTGATCCGGCAACAGGAAAGAAACTACACATGACCTACGTTAGCAATCTCAGCAGCCGCATGATCGCCGCTGTATCGTCCATCGCATTGTCGGCAGCGTTCTTTGCCTTCGCCATCGCGCCTGTCAGCCACAGTGCCCTGCAAATCGGAGTCATCGCATGAGCCAGCTTGATCGCAAGAATAGCAATTCCCCTGTTGCCGGATCGGGCAGCAAGACATTCCGGCTCGACAAATCGAATGCCAAGATCTGGGGTGTCTGCGGCGGGATCGCCAATTACTTCGGGATCGACGCCACACTGGTTCGCATCGGCTTTGTCGCCGGTACGCTGATCGGTTTCGGATCGCTGCTGCTGGTGTACATCGCAATTGCCTTGATCGCGGATTGAGGGGGCCCTTCGGGGCTCCCCCAAATCACAACCATCAAATACGCCGAAGTTACATCGCGGAAATGCCGCCATCCAGTTTCAATTCCGCGCCGGTCATGAAACTGCTTTCATCGCTGGCGAGATAAAGCACACCCTGAGCGATTTCCCGCGGCTCGCCGATCCGTCCAAGCGGGATCTGACGCGCGAGTTTGCCGATGATCACATCCTTTTCGATCCCGGAATTCTTGCCGATGCCATCCAGAATGGGGGTATCCACAAACGTCGGATGGACTGAATTGCAGCGGATGTTCCAACCCCGCTTGCCGCAATGCAGGGCGACCGATTTGGTCAGCATCCAGATGGCTGCTTTCGACGCATTATAGGCGGGCATGGTGTCGCTGGCGATCAGGCCGGCAATCGAGGAAATGTTCACGATCGATCCCGGCTGGTGATCCTTCATCAGCGGCAGAGCCGTCTGGCAGCCGAGAAACGCGCTATCCACATTGACCGCAAATGCCTTGCGCCAATCTTCGAAGGTGCAGGTTTCGATATTCCCGCTCACGCCGATCCCGGCATTGTTGACCAGCACCGACAGTCCGCCGAGATGTTCCTGCGCGGCTTCTACCGCAGCGGTCCAATCCGCTTGGCTGGTGACATCATGGCCGATGGAATAGGCCGTGCCTGCGCCGCATTCCGCATTGATCAGCGCCGCCGTTTCGGCCGCACCCTTGGCGTTGAGATCGGTGCACAGCACCCGCGCCCCTTCTTGCGCCAGCAGGGTGCAATGCGCGCGGCCAAGGCCCTGCGCTGCGCCTGTAACCAGTGCCAGCTTGCCGGCCACGCGGGCATTTCTATTGGCGCTCATTGCAAATCCTCTCCAAAAATATTCGTGCCGAGCAGCATTAATAGCCGCACGTCCACCGCGACATCTGCCGCGCGCTTGCTGTCGATGAATTCAGGCAGGCCCGCAAGGGCCACCCGGTGAACGGTAATGTTTTCACCCTCCACGCCGCCGCCGCCGCTGACCTTTGTCAGGCCAGTGGCACGGACAAGAGTAAAACATTCGCTGACCATGCCGGGGGAGGAGTAAAACGTGCCGAAATCTGTCAGCTGCGCGGCATGATATCCGGTTTCCTCCTCCAGCTCGCGGCCCGCGGCGACCAGCGTGTCCTCGCCTTCCTCGTCCGGATCATCACCGATCAGGCCCGCTGGCAGTTCCAGGCAATTGCGCCCGAGCGGCACGCGGTACTGTTCAACCAGCAGGACATGGCCATCCTCCACCGCGGCGATCACTGCGGCGCGGATATTGCGCGTGCGGCTGACATATTCCCAGCGCCCCCGTTTCTTGGCGATGACATATTGACCCTGCCAGACGATTTCTTCTGGCGCGTCATGGTCTGGAGTTGTCATCAAACCTCGATCAACCGGTCGGGCAATTCGTTCACATCGCCTTCGCTGCGCGGGAAATGCTCGGCCAGAACCACGCCAACGTCGCGGATGCCGGCGGCCATGCCTTCTGCAATGTGGCCCTGTTTGATCTCCGTCAGCATGTCCGCCATCGCCTCGCCCCAGACTTCGGCGGCGACTTTGACCGCAATGGGTTCATCGGCGATGATTTCCGCGCGGTGTTCACGCATCGACAGATAGATCATGATACCGGTGCGGCCATGCGTGCGCCGTTCGGCACCGACCTTGAAATGGGAGATTGCGCGGGCGTGCACCCGCGCTGTTTTTACGGGGCCGGGGATGAGCAGAAATTTGAGCGGCTGCCACAATTGCATCAGCCACACGCCGAGGAATTTTATCAGCCCGATCGCAAGCATCATCGTGAGCGTTTCGCCAATCGTCCATTCATGCACCCAGCCGCCGGAAAAGCCGTCGATCTTGCCAAGAAAAAACGCCGGCCAGACTGCGAACACACTCATTGTGGTGAAGGCAGCGATGGCGGCCCATGCCAGGGCAATATCGCTGTATCCATCCGACCGGTCGGCCAGCACGGTGACGATTTCGCCCGACGTGCCTTGTTCCGCCGCGGTGACTGCTGCGGTTACGATGGCCGCATCCTGGGCGCTTAGATATGCCATGTCTTACCAGCCCCCCGAGGCGCCGCCGCCTCCAAAACTGCCGCCGCCGCCAGAGAAGCCTCCACCGCCGCCGCCACCAAAACCGCCGAACCCGCCCGAACTGTGGCTGCTGCCCGAACCGCGCGCCGCGGCGTTGAGCGCTTCCCATAGGATGATGTTGCCCACCGTGCTGCCGATGCCGCCATGGCGCCGCCTGCGGCCCCGTCCGCTGAGCATGGGCAGGATGAAAAAGAAGAATAAGAACGCGATCCAGATAAGCGCTCCTACGGGAACGCCGCCGCTGGTTTCGCGCTCCTGGTTCGCCTCGGACGCGACTGCGAGCGCCTCGGCCTCGGGCAATTCCAGCTGCTGGATGATTGCATCGGTGCCGACCTCGATACCGCCAGCATAGTCGCCATCGCGAAAACGCGGCAGGATCTGCTGCTGGATGATCAGGGCGGACAGGCCGTCCGTCAGATAGGGTTCCAGCCCGTAGCCAACCTCGATTCGCACCTTGCGTTCGTTCGGCGCGACAATCAGGATCGCCCCGTCATTGCGCTCAGCATCGCCCAGACCCCATTCGCGGCCCAGCCGGTAACCGTAGTCGGAAATCTCATAGCCCTGCAGGCTGGGGAGGGTAATCACTACCACTTGCCGCTGGGACTGCGTTTCGAGCGCCTCCAGCTTGGCACTAAGCGCGGCTTCTTCGGCATCGGGAATAATGTTCGCATTATCGATCACGCGCCCCGTCAATGCCGGGAATTCCTGCGCGATAGCTGGCGATGCAAACAGCACCGCCAGCACCGCTAGCGCAGCGGCGAACGCGCGGGAGCGAAGCGTCATTGGCCGGCTCAATTACCCGACGTCGTGTCGCTGTTCGGCGTCATGTCCAGCGTTGGGGCGGCTTCCGCGCCCGGCGTAGTGGCTTCATACGGCACCATCGGCTTTGCGCCGTAGATCAGGTTCGCGCCGATCGTGTCGGGGAAGGTGCGGATGGTGGTGTTATAAACCCGGACCGCTTCGTTATAATCGCGCAGGGTGATGCGGATGCGATTTTCCTGCCCTTCGAGCTGGCTTTGCAACATCTGGTAATTGGCGATGCTCTTGAGGTCGGGATAGGCTTCGAAACTGGCGAGCAAGCGGCCAAGGCCGGCACCCAATTGGGACTGCGCCGCCTGGAATTGCGCCATTTTTTCCGGATCGTTGAGATCGTCTGCACTCAGCTGGATGCTGGTCGCCTTGGCGCGCGCTTCGATCACGTCGGTCAGGATGCCGCGTTCCTGCTCGGCCGCGCCCTGCGCTACCTCGGCGAGATTGGGGACAAGGTTGGCGCGTTCCTGGAAGGCTGCCTGTACATCGGCCCATTTGGCCTTGGCATTTTCTTCGGCAGTCGGGACCGAATTAATCCCGCATGATGCGAGGCCCAAGGCGGCGACGGCCACCAGAGCAAAGCGGCGGATGGCGGTGAAATTCATTGAAAAATTCCCTTTCAAAACATCGTCCGGACGCTTGGGGCATCCCAGCGAGCAGTCAATCTATCTGTGTTAAACACATAGCACACCTATACCGGGTTTCAAGCGGTTCACGGCAGCGCTGGCGGTAAAGCGGGGCAGTATCTTGGCAATTGCG
>JBFEKH010000051.1:0-12925 GCA_041552775.1 Allopontixanthobacter sp. | reverse complement strand
CGCAGGCCGTAGCAGATCACCGGAATCCCGGCCTCGTCCGCCAGCCGCGCCAATTGCCACACCTGATCCTTGGACAGGAACTGCGCCTCGTCCACCATAACGCAGGCGAGTGGTTCGACCGCATGGGCTGCATGGACTCGGCCCCACAAATTTGTGTCGGCGGTAAAGCGGTGGGCATCCGCGCCAAGTCCGATCCGGCTTTCGATCGCCTTGTCATCACTGCGATTATCCAGTTGCGCCGTCCACAGCATGGTTGCCATGCCGCGTTCGCGGTAATTGAAGTCAGCCTGCAACAGGGTGGTTGATTTCCCTGCATTCATCGACGCATAGTAGAAATAGAGTTTGGCCATAATTGGGTAAGCTTAGCCGGTCCACGTGGACCTGCGAAGGCACAAGCAGGAAATTCTGGGGATTTTCATGAGCGCAGCAGAAACGGCACCGTCGAAAGGCCAGAACGGCATACTTGGCTGGATCGAACGGACCGGTAACCGGCTGCCCGATCCTGTGTTCCTGTTCTTCTGGCTGATTGCCGGCCTGATTGTCATTTCCATTGCCGCGTCGCTGGCTGGCTGGTCGGCCATCCACCCGACCGAGATTGACGAAGCTACCGGCACGAACACCGTAATCGCCGCTGCCAGCCTGCTATCCGCGGAAAACATCCAGCGCCTGTGGGTGGAAATGCCCAAGACTTTCACCCATTTCCACCCGCTGGGCTATGTCCTGGTCGTGATGCTGGGCGCGGGCGTGGCGGAACGGGCCGGCCTGTTCGGCACGGCCATGCGCGCCGGAGTGAGCGGTGCGCCCACAGCCCTGCTAACCCCAATTGTCGTATTGGTGGGAATGATGGGCAATCTGGCTGCGGATGCTGCCTATGTCGTACTGATCCCCTTGGCCGGGATTATCTTCCACGCTGCAGGACGCCACCCGATTGCCGGGATTGCGGCCAGCTTTGCCGGGGTTTCGGGGGGGTTTTCTGCCAACCTGCTGCCCGGACAGCTGGATGCCCTGCTGTTCGGCATCACCGAAGCAGCGGTCGAAACCGTTTTCGGAGATTTTACCGCCAATATAGCGGGCAATTGGTACTTCATTGCCGCCATGGTCGGCGTATTCCTGCCGGTGATCTGGTATGTCACTGACAAGATCATCGAACCGCGGCTGGGCCAGTGGGATCCCGCCATGGCCGGTTCGGCCGCGGCAATCGAAGCGGAAGCGGACGCCGCAGGTCAAAAAGGCAATCGGGAGCTGACCGCCGCGGAGCGCAAGGGCCTGCATTGGGCCGGCTTTGCCGCCCTGTTCGTAGTGGGCCTGTGGCTCGCCTTTACGCTTGGACCAGGCACGCCGCTGATCGACGAAAGCGCGACACCCGAAGCGCGGCTGACCCCATTCTATCAATCGTTGGTTGCAGGTTTCTTCCTGCTGTTCCTGCTCACCGGCTGGGCATATGGCAAGGCGGCGGGCACGCTTACCGATCACCGAAGCCTGGTGAAAATGATGAGCGAGAGCATGGCCGACATGGCCTATTATCTGGTGTTGGCATTTGCCGCAGCGCATTTCGTGGCGATGTTCGCCTGGTCCAACCTCGGCCTCATTCTGGCGGTAGAGGGCGCGGATGCCCTGCGGTCATCGGGCCTACCTGCATGGGCGCTGCTGGCCGCCATCATCATCCTGTCGGCCATTCTCAACCTGTTTGTCGGATCCGCCAGCGCCAAATGGGCGCTGCTGGCACCGGTCATGGTGCCGATGCTGATGCTGCTGGGGATTAGCCCGGAAATGAGCACCGCCGCCTATCGCGTGGGCGACAGTGCAACCAATATTATCACCCCGCTGATGGTCTATTTCCCGCTGATCCTGATATTCTGTCAACGCTGGCAAAAGGATTTCGGCCTCGGCAGTCTGGCTGCAACCATGCTGCCCTATTCGATCGGCTTGATGGTGGTCGGAGTGTTCCTGGCGATTGGCTGGGTGGTTTTGGACCTGCCGCTCGGCCCAGGCGCATCGGTGTTCATCGAAATTCCGGGCGCGACTGCCAAGCCGCCCGCCAGTTAGCCAGAGCCGCGACCTAAGCGTCGTCGTCATCCAGATCGCGGGTTACCTTCGGATCGTTCAGCAGGCGTTCGATGCGTTCGGCTTCGTCAAAGCTTTCATCGCCGCGGAAGGTCAGTTTCGGAGCGAATTTCAGGCCCAGGCGCTTTGCCACTTCGCGCTGGAAATAGGCGGTGTTGGTCCGCAGCGCCTTGATCACCACGGCCTCTTCCTTGCCCAGTAGGGGCTTCACATAGACGGCGGCATTGCGCAAATCCGGGCTCATCCGCACTTCGGTGACCGACACCGATCGCGCGGTCAGCACATCATCATGCACTTCCTGCCGGGCAAGCAATTCGGACAGGATATGCCGCACCCGTTCGCCCACCTTGAGCACCCGGACAGATTGCCGTTCTGGAGTGGATTTCTGGATAACCATGATTTCCGGCCTATTCCTGTTCCATCTTGTCGACAATCCGTTGCAGCGAGCGCAGGTTGCGTGCGGTTCCGCGGGTGGCCAATTTACGTTCGATGAAGGGTGCGGTCAGCTTAGAATCCGCAACGCCATCGCCGAAATCGATGTGCAACGCGCCAGTCCCTGCAGCCAACCTCTCCCCGCCGCGCCCAGTCCCATCAGGACCCACGAAGCTGGTGATCAGATCCGCGAACTGCTCCGCAGTCGGCTGGCGTTCGAGCCACTGGACGTGAACATATTTATCGTCATTCTCCCCGCGAAAGGGATTTTCCGCAATTGCTGCGACAACTTCCTCGCGACTGCGGACGACAACCACCGAATTGATGTCAAATTCCTCACGCAGGATAAAAGCGATCTTTTGCGACAGTCCCGGTGTCGGGCGTTCTTCATGGCGAAACAGGACATTGCCGCTGGCGATGACGGTTTCGACATCCTCGAAATCCTCATATTTCAGAGCATTTCGCAGATCCTCCATCAGCAAACGATTGCCGCCGACGTTTACGGATCCAAGGAAGGCAACATACTGGGTCATAAGTTACGCAATTGCTCGACGTCGTAGTCCTGCAAGCCGATCAGTTCGAATATGCGGTCGAGCGACATGGTGTCCCATGCCGCCCGAGCCGTTTCAACTTGATCCAGTATTCCCACTATGAACAGCCGCTCGTTGACGGTCATTCCGGAAAGACTGGCTTTTTCGCTCACAGAACCCGTTCACGCTCCTCGACTTCAAAGACTTCGAGCATATCGCCCGGCTTGATGTCGTTCGTGTCTTGAAGAACCACGCCGCATTCGAGGCCGGAGCGGACTTCGTCCACATCGTCCTTGAAGCGCCGCAGACTGGCGATAGTCGTTGCCGACACGATGACATCGTCGCGCGTAAGGCGTGCGTGCAGCCCCTTGCGAATGACGCCTTCGGTGACCAGCAGACCGGCTGCCTTGTCCTTCTTACCCGACTTGAATACATCCTTGACCTCTGCGCGGCCAACCACGTGTTCGATCTTTTCGGGGCCGAGTTCGCCGGCCATTTCCTTCGCGATTTCCTCGGTCAGGTGATAGATCACGTCGAAATATTTCATCTCGACCCGGTCACGCGCAACCAATGCGCGGGCCTTTGGATTTGGCCGGACGCCAAAACCGATGATCGGAGCATTGGATGCCGCCGCCAGGATCACATCGCTTTCGGTAATCGCGCCGACACCGGAATGCAGCACGCGCACCTTGATCAGGTCGTTCGACAAGGCGTTGAGCGCCGTGTTGATCGCCTGGACGCTACCCTGCACATCGGCCTTCACCAATACCGGGAATTCGACCACGTCATTCTTGAGTGACGAGAACATCGCATCGAAATTGGTAGGAGCCAGTGCCGTACGGGTTTCGGTCGCCTTCTCGCGGCGATATTGCGCGACTTCGCGTGCCCGCTGTTCGTTCTCGACCACAGTCAGCAGTTCGCCGGAATTCGGCACGCCGCCAAGGCCAAGAACCTCGACCGGCATGGACGGGCCAGCTTCCTTGATCTGCTTGCCCTGATCGTTGACGATCGCGCGCACCTTGCCACTTTCGGTGCCGACCACGAAATTATCACCCTTTTTCAGGGTGCCGCGTGTAATCAGCACAGTCGCGACCGGGCCGCGGCCCTTGTCGAGCTGCGATTCGATTACGGTTGCTTCGGCCGGACGGTCCGGACGGGCCTTCAGTTCAAGCAATTCAGCCTGCAGTGCGATCTTCTCGAGCAATTGATCAAGATTGGTCTTGTTCTTCGCCGAGATTTCCACATCCTGCACATCGCCGGACATCTCTTCCACGATCACTTCGTGTTCGAGCAGGCGTTCACGGATTTTCTTGGCATTGGCTTCCGGCTTGTCGATCTTGTTGATCGCAACAATCATCGGGACGCCCGCAGCCTTGGTGTGCTTAATCGCCTCGATCGTTTGCGGCATGATGCCATCGTCAGCAGCGACAACCAGGATCACGATGTCGGTTACGTTTGCCCCACGCTGGCGCATTTCGGTAAATGCAGCGTGGCCAGGTGTATCTAGGAAAGTGATCTTGTCGCCATTCTTGGTGGTGACCTGATACGACCCGATATGCTGGGTGATGCCGCCCGCTTCACCGCGAACCACATCGGTCCCGCGCAGCGCATCGAGCAAGCTGGTCTTGCCGTGATCGACATGGCCCATGATCGTGACCACGGGCGGACGCGGACGAAGAGTTTCTTCCGGATCGGAATCAACTTCCTTCTGGATGTCGACATCGCTTTCGGACACGCGCTTGATGGTGTGGCCGAAATCCTCGACCAGCAATTCTGCGGTATCCTGGTCGATCGTCTGGTTGACGGTGACCATCATGTCCATGTTGAACAGCGTCTTCACCAGGTCGGCGCCCTTTTCGCCCATCCGCTTGGCCAGTTCCTGGACAGTTATTCCTTCCGGAACCACCACGTCGCGGTACTGCTTTTCGCGCGGCTTGCGGCTGCCGCCACCCTGGCTGCGGCGTTCCTTCTCACGCGCACGCTTCAATGCGGCAAGCGAGCGGGCGCGCGCGCCTTCGTCTTCGTTGAGAGCACGATTGACGGTTAGCTTGCCGCTGCGCCGACGATCTTCCTCGGCCTTGCTGACGCGCTTTTCTTCTTTTTTCTTCTTTTCTGGACGCTTGGCTTCCGGGCGGGCAACCGGCGTGAAGCGGCGCGCGGCTGGTGCCGGGGTTGCTTCGGCGTCCATGATTGCCTCGACCACGGCTTCCGCCTCTGCGTCCAGTTCCTTGGCCGCTTCCTTGGCTACTTCTTTCGGAGTTGCCTTGGGTGCCGGGGCCGCCACGGCCTCGACTTCTTCCGGTTTTGCTACGCCTGCTTCGCGGTTCGAATCAGCGCGCTGCTTTTCTTCTTCAAGCGCCTTGGCTTTCTGATCTTCTTCGCGGCGTCGGGCTTCCTCGCCTGAACGCAGGCGGTCTTCCTCTGCCTCGCGCTGCAAGCGCGCTACCCGTTCCTGCGGGGTTTCATTGGAAACTGGCGCTTTCCTGGCAACCGGCTTGGGCGCGACCTTGGGGGCCGGCACAGGTACAGGTGCGGGTGCCGGCTCGGCGACAACCTCCTCGACAGGAGGAGCCTCACCAGGCTTCACCAGCTTGCGGCGGCGCTTCACCTCGACCGTGACCTTGTTGGTCCGGCCGTGGCTGAAAGTCTGTTTGACCTCACCGGCATCGACCGCCCGCGAAAGGCCCAAAGGCTTGCGGGTGCGTGTCGGCTTGTCTTCAGTATCGCTCATAAAGCTCGTCTATCCTTCAAAACTCAATTCGTCGTCCCGATGATCCGCAATTTGCGGCGCATCAGCGTCATTCTCGGCATCATTTCCGGCCTCGTCAGCCCCCAGGAAATGTAACAATCGGGCCAGAACCGGCATGATCCGTTCGGCCGACCGATTATCGGCAAGCGCCAGATGGACGACATTGTCGCGGCCCAATGCCACAGACAGAGCCGCCCGGTCCAGTGGCAAGCGTGTTCCTTGTTCTCCGGATCCTTCAAGATCGCGGCCAACGCGCCAAGCCTGATCCAGCTTTCGTCGGCCACCTTCGCTTGCATCTACGGCGTGAAGCAGCAACGCAACCTTGCCCGCACGGGCCTGTTCACCGATCCGGTCTGATCCCAATATAAGCTTTCCGGCACGCATTTCGAGGCCCAACCGGTCACATAATAACCGTTTCAGGCCCAATTCGATCCGGTCGGGCAGATCTTCAGGCACGTCCAGCCTGGTGCCCTTGAAGGCTCGCGCAAGCGCGCCGCGCAGTTTACCCTTCTTGAGAGCGACTTCCAGCTCGGCACGTGAAACGCCCAGCCAAGCACCCCGGCCAGGCGCACGCGCCAACAAATCCGGCAGCACCTGCGCCGCCCCGTCTGGACCGTCCGGCGAAATTGCCAGCCGGATCAGACTGTCGCGCGGGGCAGTTTCGCCTGACAGGATGCACTTACGTTCCGGACAGACTTCCTCTGCCCGGGAAGTACGGGTCTTGCGGTGGTCAGCTTTGGCGGAAGTTACGCGCTCATTGTGTGGAGTCCGCATCAGCGGCCTCCTGTGTGTCGGAGGTAGCAGCTTCGGCGGCAGGCGCTTCGGCAGCGGACTCTTCGGCAGCAGGCTTTGCAGCAGCGGGTTCTTCGTCTTCGAACCAATGCGCACGCGCAGCCATGATGATTTCGTTGCCCTGTTCTTCGGTCAGGCCGAACACACCCAGCACACCGCCCTTGTCTTCGGTGCGCTGCGGACGCTTCAGCGGCGGACCGTCGGCATTGTTCCGGCGGCGCGGCGCTTCGCGCTTCTTCGCGATCAGTTCGTCCGTTGCCAGATCGGCCAGATCGTCGAGTGTCTTGATACCGGCCTTGCCCAGCACGACCAGCATTTGCTCGGTCAGGTGCGGCATGGTGGCGAGATCGTCTTCGACACCCAGCTCGCGGCGTTCGGCGCGGGCAGTTTCTTCATGACGTTCGAGCGCTTCGATAGCGCGGCTCTGGAGTTCTTCGGCCAGATCGTCATCGAAACCTTCGATGCTGGCGAGTTCGGCCAGTTCGACATAGGCGACTTCTTCGAGCTCGGCGAAGCCTTCGGCAACCAGGAGCTGCGACAGGGTTTCATCCACGTCGAGTTCTTCTTCGAACATCTTGGAGCGTTCGGAGAATTCCTTCTGGCGCTTCTCGCTCGCTTCTTCCTCGGTCATGATATCGATCTGGTGACCGGTCAGCTGACTGGCGAGACGGACATTCTGGCCGCGGCGGCCAATTGCGAGCGAAAGCTGGTCATCGGGAACAACCACTTCGATGCGGCCTTCTTCCTCGTCCAGCACAACGCGGCTAACGGTAGCTGGCTGCAGACCGTTGACCACGAATGTCGCGGTGTCTTCCGACCATGGAATGATGTCGATCTTCTCGCCCTGCAATTCCTGCACGACGGCCTGAACGCGGCTACCCTTCATCCCGACGCAGGCGCCGACCGGGTCGATGCTGCTGTCATGGCTGATCACGCCGATCTTGGCACGGCTGCCCGGATCACGGGCGGCTGCCTTGATTTCAATGATCCCGTCATAGATTTCGGGCACTTCCTGCGCGAACAGCTTCTTCATGAAGTCTGGATGCGCACGGCTGAGGAAAATCTGCGGACCGCGATTGTTGCGTTCCACCTTGGTGATCAGCGCGCGGACACGTTCGCCCACGCGGGCGGCCTCGCGAGGGATTTGCTGGTCGCGGCGGATAACGCCTTCTGCGCGGCCCAGGTTCACGATCACATGGCCGAATTCGACCGATTTGATCACGCCGGTGATGACTTCACCCGAACGATCCTTGAATTCTTCAAACTGGCGCTCGCGCTCGGCATCGCGGACCTTCTGGAAGATGACCTGCTTGGCGGATTGCGCATCGATGCGGCCCAGATCAACCGGTGGCAGCGGATCGACGATGAAATCGCCCATGGCGGAACCCGGCTGCAGCTTCTCGGCCTGCTTCAGGTCCACCTGCTTGAAGTAATCTTCGACTTCTTCGACGACTTCTACCACGCGCCACAGGCGAAGATCGCCGGTCACGGGGTCCAGCTTGGCACGGATGTCGTTCTCCGCACCGTAGCGGTTACGCGCGCTCTTCTGGATCGCTTCTTCCATAGCTTCGATAACGATCGACTTATCGATCATTTTCTCGGTAGCTACGGCGGTCGCAATTGCGAGTAGCTCTGCCTTATTGGCGGAAATTGCACTGGCCATCAGTCGTCAGCCTTCTCTTCTTCTTCAAAAATCTCGTCGGCACCGCTTGTGTCGATCGGTTTGGTTGCAGCGATCAGCGCATCGGTAAGGATGAGCTTTGCCGAATGAATTGTCTCAAGGGCAACGGAGTGCCGTTTCCCCTGCCCGCTTTCG
This sequence comes from Allopontixanthobacter sp., assembly GCA_041552775.1. Lineage (GTDB taxonomy): Bacteria > Pseudomonadota > Alphaproteobacteria > Sphingomonadales > Sphingomonadaceae > Allopontixanthobacter. The sequence continues at coordinate 4,542 of JBFEKH010000051.1, read as the reverse complement.
ATAGCGACCGTATCGCCTTCGATTCCGATCAGTTTACCACGGATGTTGCGCTGGCCGTCAATTTTCTCGGTCAGGGCGATCTTGGCTTCATGACCGGCCCAGTTGGCGAAATCCTTCGGCCGCGTGAGCGGGCGGTCGATGCCGGGGGAGCTGACTTCGAGGTGGTAATTGCCCTCGATCAGTTCGACCCCTGATTCTTCCAACTCGTCGATTTTCGCCGATACCGCGCGCGATAGGACGGCGCATTGATCGATCAGCAACTGCCCTGTGGCAGGGTCTTCGGCCATGATCTGTAAGGCGCGTTCACCATCACCGGCTTCCGAACCGGTCATGATCACGCGCACGAGATCAAACCCAAGCGCAGCCGCTTCGGGTTCGATAATCTGTGTCAGGCGTGCCAAATCGGCCATTCTTGCTCCGGTTCTGGACATTGCAAATGACAAAGCTGTTTCGCGCCGGCCCCTTTCGGCGCCAGCCCCACTTCATCAAGACAATGTCGGGATTGATGGCGAGATAGTCGGGAGCATGCAGATTTGCAAGCTCCGATTTGCAGGCGGCAAAGTCACTAGTCGCCGTCAGCCAGCCCGTGCTTCTTTATGCAATGCCGCAACTGGTCATAGCTAAGGCCCAGCGCCTTGGCCGTCTGCCTCTGGTTCCAGCGGTGCTTGCCCAGCGCATGCTCCAAGATGGAACGTTCGTGATCGTCCACAGCGGCACGCAGATCGTCAACTTTTTCGAGGTCGATCGCAGTTGGTGACGCGGCCGAAGAAGACGCGCTTCCGGTTGCGTTCTCCTTTAATGCAGCCCCCTTGGCTGGCTCGAAGGGTTTCCACGGACTGTCAAAAGGATCGAACACCAAGTGGCCAATCGGCTCTTCCCAATTGTCCCAGCGGTAAACGCCGCGCTCTACCACATTGCGTAATTCGCGGACATTGCCGGGCCAAGGGTATTCTTCCATTTGCCGCGCTACGTAGTCGGTAAAGCCGGGCCAGCTTTCCCAGCCGATCTCCGCCGCCATCCTGCGCCCGAAATATTCCGCCAGCACGCCAATATCGCCTTCGCGAACACGGAGCGGCGGCAGGGTAATCACTTCGAAACTCAGCCGGTCCAGCAAGTCGGCACGGAATGCACCCTGGTCGGCCATCTGCGGCAGGTTTTCGTTTGTGGCCGCAACAATGCGGACATCCACGCGGATCGGGCGGGAGGAACCGATGCGGGTCACCTCGCCATATTCGACCGCGCGCAACAAACGCTCCTGCGCGCCCATCGACAATGTGCCCAGTTCGTCGAGAAATAGCGTGCCTTTGTCGGCTTCTTCAAACCTGCCGACCCGGGATTTGGTAGCACCAGTGAAAGCACCCGCTTCATGGCCGAACAATTCAGCCTCGATCAGCGTTTCCGGGAGAGCGGCACAATTCATGGTCACCAGCGGTTCGCCCCAGCGATTCGACAGGCGGTGCAGCCGTTCGGCGATCAATTCCTTGCCGGTTCCGCGCTCGCCCACGACCAGCACCGGGCGGCGCATGGGCGCGGCGCGGCTGGCACGTTCAACCGCGTCCAGAAAGGCCCCGGATTGGCCAATAAACTGATTATCGCGTTCCACACCCCAACCTATAGGAAAAATTCCCGATTGTTGGCAAGAGTTACCATATGGCAAATTCGAAAGGAGCCAGAAATCCTAAGAATTCTGCCGTTATATCGGTTTGGCACGCTCCTTGCTGAATGGTGAACAACTTTATTCGGGAGGACTCGACAATGTATAACCGCAGCTTTTTCCAGACCAGACTCGGTCAGGCAGCAACTGCCAGCATTCTGGCAATGGTCGCATTCGTGGCCATGAGCGGACAGATGCAGATGGCGCCATCGTTCGGGTCGGCCCATGCCTCCACGATCAATTGCGACGTCGTGGAACTGGCATGACCGATCAGTCAGACAACAACCCCCTAGGGCCGGAGCGTGCCTCCCCCCCGGATAACTCTCCGGCCCGCACACCCGCGTCCCGCTTCGAAACCGAAGTAGAACGTCTTCGTCGCAGCCCGACACCGACCCAAAGTTTCTCGGCTCAAAGCCACCCCAATCAGGGAAATGCCAGAAAGTCGGGCGAGTTCAATTTTTCCGGAGTACCCTTGATGGGAATTTTCAGCCGTACACGCGATATCATTGCCGCCAACTTCAACGACATGCTCGACAAGGCGGATGACCCAGCGAAGATGATCCGCATGATCATCCTCGAAATGGAGGAAACCCTAGTTGAAGTGCGCGCCAGCGCGGCGCGGACGATCGCTGACCAGAAGGAAATGCACCGCCACACGGTCAAGCTGGACAAGTTGCAGGCCGATTGGGGCGAGAAAGCGCAATTGGCTCTGAGCAAGGACCGCGAAGATCTGGCCCGCGCCGCTCTGGTCGAAAAGAAGAAGGCCAGCGACATGGCCGACCAGCTCAATGCGGAGATTACCGTACTTGACGATGCCCTGCGTGCTTATGAACAGGATATCGGCAAGCTGCAGCACCGCCTGCGTGAAGCCCGCAGCCGCCAGACTGCCATTGCCGCTCGTCTGGAAAGTGCGGAAAACCGCGTGAAGCTGCGCACCCTGCTGAGCACGGAGCGGGTGGACGAGGCATTGTCACGCTTCGACCAGCTGGAGCGCCGGGTCGATTATGCCGAAGGCCGCGCTGATGCGATGAGCATCGCCGATGGTTCCGGCAAGCCGTCCTTGTCCGACGAAATCGCCGCGCTGGAAGGCGCCGACAAAGTGGACGAAGAGCTGGAAGCAATGAAGCGCGCCATGGGCAGCGCAGCCAAGAAGGACTGACCAATGGACGAATCAATTATAATCATTCCGGCGATTTTCATCGGGCTACCGTGGATCATCTTTCACTACATCACCAAGTGGAAAGCCATGGCCACCATCACCCCTGATGACGAGAATCTGCTGGAAGAATTGTACCAGCTGGCCCGCCGGCTCGATGACCGGATGGACACGGTTGAACGGCTGGTCGGCTCGGATAATCCCGATTTCAAGACTGCCCGCATCATGGCCGACCGGGATATCGACAACCAGCCGCTGCGCGAATTGGATCGCCTGCTGGCCGAACAGAAGGAAGCACGCAAATGACAGGTGAACGCACGACGCTGTACAAGGACAAGCAGAACGCCAAATTGATGGGCGTCTGCGCCGGGATTGCCGATTATACCGGGGTCAATGCCCTGTGGGTTCGGCTCGGCGCGATTGCACTGACCTTCATGACCGGCGGATCAACCATTCCTTTCTACTTCATTGCAGGCTTGCTGCTGAACAAGAAACCGCAGCATCTTTACAGCGGACCAGAAGAGCAGAAATATTGGCAGAGTGTCCGCCAGTCACCGACCCGGACGGCCCGCGAAGTTCGCTCGCGCTTTCGCGATATCGATCGCCGCCTGGCCGACGTGGAAACCTATTACGTTAGCAACAACCCGCGCCTGTCGGCTGAAATCGACCGGCTGCGCTGAAATCTGAATTTAGGGAGGACTGAAAAATGGGTGATTTAATTGGATTGGTCGCGGTATCCGCTCCTTTCCTGATGGTGCTCGGCATCGTCTGGATCGGCAGCCAGAAAAAGCTCGAAGAGAAACGGATTGCAGCCACCGCTGAAAGCAGCGCCGAGAAGGCCGCGCAATATGCATCGCATACCGCCGAGCTGGAAAAGCGGGTCCAGGTTCTCGAACGCATCGTGACCGACCGCGGATATGATATCGCCACCCAGATCGAAGCCCTGCGCGACACCCGCGCGGTCGAAGGCGACCGCGGGGTCCCCTTGAACGCAACCCAGCGTGAGAATGTCTGATGAACTGGGGCGGACCTGAATTCGTCTTAGCGATCATTGCGATCAGCACTGGCGGATGGATCATCAATAACTGGATCCGCGCCAGACATGGTTACGCGCTTGAAGACGAATGGGGCGGCAAGACCAGCCACGGCAGCAGGGAAGAGCACGCAGCAGCGCAAGAAGTGAAGCAACTTCGAGAAGAAAAGCGCGAGCTCAGTGACCAGGTCGACGAGATGACTGACCGGCTGATCGTGCTGGAAAAGATCGTGACGGATCGCGGCTTCGATGTCGCGACCCAGATAGAAGCGCTGCGCGACCAACGTCTGTCGGACGAAAAAGGCAGCAGATTAGCGGCAGCCAGCAAAAACAGGGAAAATTTCTGATGCCATTCGAATTCACGCCTCAGCTCATCGCCATACTCGGCGTAGCCGGGATGACCGGCTGGGTGCTCACCACATGGATCCGCGTCAAGAACGGCTATCCGCTCGACGGCGCCTGGGGCCAGGCCGTCTATCCAAAATCCGATGCGGAAGCGCAGGAAAGGGTAGGCAGGCTGACCCAGGAAAATGCCCAGCTTCATGCTGAAATGGGTTCAATCAAGGACCGGCTCGCAGTTATGGAGCGGATCGTCACCGATGGCGGTTACGGCCTGACCGCCGAAATCGACAAGCTGCGTGACGACCGTGCGAACGGGGTCCCGTTGCGCCACCGTCAGCCAGAAGGAAATGTGTGATG
>JBFEKH010000050.1:0-13132 GCA_041552775.1 Allopontixanthobacter sp. | reverse complement strand
GCCCTTGTGGTCGGTCCATAGCGATCGACAGCTATCCCCGCCGGAGCCCACAAAGCAAAAGACCGACCTGGCGGCCAAAACAGACACCGGGCTTCCTTGCTGCCGCTTCCGGTCGACTTTTGCTTGGTTCATTCGCCGACTATTTGTCCAATTAGTGCTTGAGGCAAAAGGCAATCGATAAACAGGTCGCTCGGAAATTTTTGTCATCAAAATTTTGGGCGGAACTTTCTAGTGTAACTCGGGAGTTTATATTGTCCGACTACACTAGTGTAGTGGGACAAAAAAGACTTGCCGTCTTAGTCACGGATTTGCGCCATTCCGGAAGGTCGAACGGACAATAGAAACTTTCCAATTTCAGGCAATTGCCGATAAATTTTTATCGCAATTTTTCATATATTTATGCGTTATTTCAGTCAGTGATGTATGTATTTTGGCTTCTCTCACCATCAAAGTCAGCGATCTGATTGATGCGTTTTGAGTTCAGCCGATCTGACGAGAGGGAGTCGCCTGCATTTCAACCTTCACTCGACCAAAAACCTCGTTCTAAATGTGAAATTTGTGGTGGCGGCAAAAGCACCTCCCAGGCCGATCCTGAAATTGGTGATTGCCGGATCGCAACCGTCAGCGTCTGCTGATGGCACATAATTCCAGTTGCTGCCGCCATCCGCTGAGAATTCGAGACTGTCGCCTGTCGCAGCCAGACTTCCAAAGGTGTAGCTCAGCCCCGTTATGGGGCTGCCATCAGCGAATTGGACCGGGCCTGCCGCACCGTAGGTTGTCAGGCACATTTTCGCATCAGCAGGTGTGTTGTCGCGAATAACGACAGTGCCAGCGTCGACCGAGCTGTCCCCGGTGTTCGAGACACTAATGATATATTCGATCAGCGCGCCCGGAATTGCCTTGGCATTGGTCGTGCCTTCGACAGGATTGGAGATTACCGCACTGGTTTTGGTTACCGACAACGTCGTATATGGCGAGCAGAATGTAATGTCGTGTAATGAAATGGCCTGCTGGCCCGGGTTTGCCGGAGCGAGCGAGTGGTTGCCATACTCAATCAAAATCGTATCGATTGCGCTGGCGAAAGTTACTGTAACATTGGCGTCTCCCGATGCATTGGCAGACGCACTATCGCCATACGCGGTGTTGCCGATCACATAATTCGCCACCCCGTTGGTCACGACCGGCATAACGGTGGACCCACGCAGACTGCCCCTTATGGTAATCTTGTCGGCAAACTGGTTAACCCCGTAGTCGACATCGAAGACCTTGAATTGCGCACCCGCCATGACTCGCGGAAGTGTGATATTGGTTGTCACGACAGAGGTTTGGCTGGGTAGGTCGACCAGCTGGATCAACGATTGTTGGGCGGGAGATAGTCCGCCCGTCACCACATTCTGCAGGTTGGGCGACTGGCCTCCCAGACCCGCATTGTTGAGCCATGTGCCTGAGTTGGTCAGCGCAAAACTGGTCGATCCGAGTGTTCCGAGAAGATAGCTGTTGTTCGTGCTACCGGCGGTCCAACTCCTGGTATCCCAATCGAACAGTGTTGTGCCGTTGGGGCAAGAAAGTGCGGGCGCAGTGCCAGCGCTGCGCATTCCGGCCACGGTGAAGCTCGAAGTGGCAAAGTCATCTTCCGTCGTGATTCCGTTGTTGACCGTGGAATCGCTGTCGATGATGTTGCTGGTGATTATTTCGGCGGTGTTTGTGATCGTCGCACCGGCTGTCGCGGTGATGGTACCAATGATATCGATACTGCGGCTCTGGCCAGGCGTGACTGTTCCAACAGTCCACACGCCGGTAGCTGAATTAAACGTCCCAACCCCGCTGGCGGACACGAAGGTGAAACCGGCCGGCAGGTAGTCCATTACCGTGACCCCGGTAGCGCTATTGGGTGACGCCGAAGCGTTGTTGACCGTCAGGCGCCAGGTAGCGACGGCGCCATTGCCGGGCGCACTACCGACAAGCGTCTTTGTCAACGACAGGTCGGCATAAGACGATGGAGGTGACTTAAGATAGAGGTCGGCCCGGCGGAAGCTTCCGTTGTCCTGCGATGGAAAGAGGTCACAAATTTCGAGCCGCCAAGTACCAGCCGAATTCTGGCCGTTGAAAGCAGAAAGCGGGTTCCGCGGGCGAAAATTGTTCTGATAGGGCGGCGCGGTTGTCGAATGGTTCCCTGTCGGGCTGTCCGAATTGACTAACTGCGATGCGGAATCGTCGAGTAGGACGTTGAAATTGTCACCGCTCGTGCTCGCGGTGTCCCCGTTAGTCAGTTGAACGCGCGTTCCAGTGGGCGACTGCAGTGTGAACTGGAGGTCGCCGCGCCAGGTGTGTGTGACGAGTATTCCGACATTGACGTCCGCCACGGAAAAGCTTCCGGAAACCGTGAAATTACGAACCAGCGGCGCCGAGCAGATCGTACTTCCGTCGACCGTGCCATTCGTCGTGTTGGAATAGGTCGTTGTAGTCTGCGCACGCAAAGGCGACGCAAGAACTGCCGCCATAAAAGCGAGCGCCACGCACAGAATTTTCAGACCAACGTCTGCCAAGCCATAGATTTCAGATTTGCGAAACATAACCAGCGGATACCTGACTATGGTTAATGGCAAGTATTGGATAGCGCTGCGCACGGGAAATAGCTCCTATTTTCCGAGGCCAAGGAAGCTGAAGGTGTCTGCATCGAACTTAATCCGGACCGACGCGTAGAAACCATCGTCTGTGTTCCGCGCAGCCGAGAAATCTTCGTCGTGAAATCCTTCGACATTGTAGCCGACGGTCAGAAGCATGCCCATGACTGGTGTAAATCCGACCTGCGGCCCGAAGGAATAGCTCGTGACGTCATCGTCAAGGTTTGCGCGAACCGTGCCGATCGCTCCAATTTCGAACCGCTCTCCGATACCGATGCGCGCTTCGCCGCCTGCGAGTACCGAGGTGCCCGACAGTTCGAAGCCTTCAAAACGATCAAAATTGTATCGCGCACCGACGAACAGCCCGTATTCGTCGCGGCGATACTGGTTGCCGTCATTGTCTACGCCCCAGGGTGACCAGTTGGTCGAAAGGCTCGCGAGCAGGCGCCGAGACTTGCCATCGCCGGAAATGAGCAGCGCAGTCCGGCCCGCAGGCCCGGTTTCGCCTTCGACTGCATTGGTAACAACGTCGCTACGGTATTCGAGTTTGCCGAGCATCGCGATTTCGGACTGGTCCGGACGGTGCGCAAAGGCCAGCGATGCGTCAAAGATCCCGGTCGACGTGCCGTTTTCGCCATCGGCCTTGGTCCAGGTGAAGCCTGAGCCGACAACACTGCCTTCGCCCAGTTGGCGGATCGCGCCAAATGTCATGCCCTTGCGGTCGGCAAACTCGCCGTCGCGATACTCACCGCGCGCTACCGCGCTCCAGCGGTCCTTGCGCCATGCAGCGCCAAGGGTCACGGCGGTGAAGTCTTCGAACTGCGTTCCGTCCTGCCCGAAATGTCCGCCCGTGGAGACGGGTTGAGCCGGGTTCACGATATCGTCTGTCGGCTCGCTTCTGCCAATGGTGCGGCTTCCGTCCACAGTGGCATTGAGCGTAAGTGAAGGAGTTATCTGTATTGATTGCGCGAGACCGAACGAGGCAAAACTGCGATTCCCGTTTTCATCGATGCTCTGTTTGCCAATAGCAGTCACTACCGTGGCTCCGGACCACGGCGTGACTTCCACACCGCCGCGCAGGGTACGCGCATTGATATTCTCGCCATTGGCGATTTCGTAGAGGCCGACGAGGCGGACATCATTGGTCAACGCATAGCGCATTCCGAACCTGTGACGCGCTGGCAGGTCAACCGACTCTGCGTCGCCGAGCGCGATGCTCGAGCTGGCGCTGAGTTCCAACGTGTTGTCGAACAGACGCTGCGTTGCGCCTCCTTCGATCACAGTCGAAGTATTGCGCGATCCGTCAGGCAGCCGGTCGTTGAAGTGAGCAACCCCGATGCGCAGATCGGTGTCTTTGACGGTGTAGCCGAGCTGCAACTGCGCCGCACGCCGGCGGACTTGGTCTACCAAGCTGGCATCCTGCCACGCACTGCCAAGTACGGACAGATGCTCGCTTAGCTTCACCCGCGCATCAACCCCGAGCTTGCGGCGACCAATTTCGGCACCGTTCTGCTGCCCGACGCCGTAATCGGCATCAAGCGAGCGTACATAGGCCATAATATCGAGCGAACCAGTCTGGTGTTGCGCCTCAACCAGCCAGCCACTGGAGGTCTTACCATCGCTGCGGCTCAGCGCGAGCTCACCGCGCAGCTCGGTCGAATTGCCGATCTTCGCGCGTACGTCCACCGCACCCATGTCAGTGCGTGAACCTTCGCCCTTGTCGGAGATCGCCGTGGCGCCGACCCGTATCTTGCCGGTGCTGTCGGTCCAGTCGGCACGAAGGCCAGCATTCCATTCACCGCTCGCAAGCGATTCCACCTCATAATCGACGACGATGAATTGCGGGTTGAGATTGAAATCGCGGCTCAGCACCGGTTCCTTGAAAGTAATCGTTCCCGACAGGAGATCGACGTCATAGTCCAGGAAGCGCGTAAGCAGTTTGCTGGAAACGATGATCTCCGAGCGGAACTGGTCGCGAATCTCGATAATCACTTTTTCGCTGTTCGCGACGATTGCGCGGCTGCTTAATGCATAGGGGCCGGAAATGCCCTGCCCCTGGATTTCGTCACGACGAAAACGGGTCGCGATTTCGGCAGCGAAGCCTTGGGCGTGAACCGCCCCGAAGGCGGCCTCAGCCTTGATGCCCGTCGCAGTGCGATTGTATTGTGCCAGCCGTGTCTGGTCGAAACCGGTCTCAAAATCGCCGTAGATTGCGTAGAAATTTGCGGCTTCGATGCGGACATATAGCTTTTCGCGCGATGCCGCGTCGAACTGACGGCTCGAGCCGTCGGCAAAGACGGTGTAGTATGCGTCAGGGTCAAGCGATCCCAGTACGCGCTGGTCGTCGCGCTGCTTCGCGCTGTCGTAGGCGAGAGTGACGAGGTATTTGCCGAGCACCCGGCCCTTAGCGTAGAGCGCAACCCGAGCCTCGTCGCCGAGGTCACTTTCGAAACGGCCAGTCCGCTCCATGTTGTCTGCTACCGTTCGAGCCCCAACCGATCCTTCGGCAAGACCGATGATTGTCCATTCAATGTCACCCGGTTCGATCCAAGCTTCGAGTTCCTGATCGCGCGCGATTTCTCCATCGTCAAAGCGAAATCCGAGCCGCAGCGAGCCGCTGACCATCGTTGGGGCCAGTTCGATTTGAGCAATGCCATTGTCACCTTCGATAACCCAGCGCGCGGACGTGGTGCCGAGACCGGTAAGCTGGTTCAATTGCTGCCGCCTGAGCTGCTCTGCGCTCTGATAGGGCGCGCTGAGCGTGAATTCGCCCGAGACACCCTCTCGCAGCGGACGATTGTTCCGGTCTAGAACGCGAATAGCGACAACCGGACTTGTCTTGGCGTCGGCAACCAGGTTCGATTGATTCTTGATAAGTTCCACTTTGACCGGGGTCGTGGTGAAATAGACTTCACGCGAAATCGTTTCGTTGATTTCGCCGAACGAATTGATCACGTCGGCGCTTAAGACTGTCCGTTCGTTTTCTAGCGCAACTCCGCGCCACGTGCTGATGGCGAATTTCCCGGCATCTGCATTGCGCATACCGTCGAATGCCAGCGGATCGACCGGCTTCCCATCGACACGAAGCACGATTTTCTGCCCCTTGCGGTGCCTGATGGCAACGCGGATCGCTGGTGCCCGCGGGTTATGCCCGAGCTCTGGAGTAAGCCAGCCGTCGGGACCATCGCCTAGCGCGAGCCAATCGGTATCGGGCGCAGCCAGAGCGGCAGGCTTTTCGCTGTTACGTAACGCCTCTTCGGCGGCCTCTTTCGGAATTTCGTTCGCGAGCGCTGCGAGATAGGCCTCCGAAACGACCGCGTGGAAATCCGCCATGGCGAGCGAACCGCCTTGCCCCATGACAAATCGCGTAATAGCGCTTCCGGCGCTGCGCGTCGAACGATGGCAATCGACGAATTCGCCGCCCGCGGGCAGTGTCATCCGCGATGCCTGCACGACATGGGTACCGGGCACGATGCCTTCAAAATGATAACGGCCGTCCGCATCGGTAATGGCGAAACTGCCATCCTCCATCATTACCCGCACTCCGGGGATCCCGGTCCGCGGGTCGTCGATGCTGCAATCGCCTGCCGTCACGCGGCCGATGATTGTCATACTGCCCGCAATCGATTCGCGTTCGATATCGACCGAGGCGCTGGCTGCTGATGTGCGGCCGAGGGAATCCACGGCTTGAGCCCGGTTGATCGCCTGCCCCGGGGGCGCATCCGCCCTGACCGTCATCGCATAGGTGATGCGCTTGCTCTTGCCAGCGGCAATATCATTCAAACTGAAAGTCAGCTGACTCCCGTCAGACGACATCGTCACGGCACCCAGGTTGGTTAAACCGTCGAAACGTACCGAATCCGTCCGCAGCCGAAGCCAGCGCGATGGGTTGTCGACTACCACGACATCCCGCTTTACGCGGGCTGCATCCTGATTGCGCGCAATGATTGTGTAAAAAACAACATCCCCCGGCTGGGCCGAGGCGCGCGAAGCAGTTTTGCTCAGGCTGACTGACAGGCTCGGCCGATCAAGGGGTATATCGATCTGAACCGGTAAAGGGTCCAGAAGTTGAAAATTACCGCCGTAAGAGCCGTCACTGATAATGAATTGCCGCCCATCTGGCCGCATCAGCGAGGATAATTGCGCTGGCTCCACAATAGATGGCGCAGAATAAGGCGTCGGTGGCTGTATGACCAACCGATATGTGCCAAGAGCAGTCAACGGGAACCAATATTCGCCCGCGCCCATGAAATAGGTGTTTCCACCACCATCCGTGATGGCCTGACCGGAGATAATTGTGGATGGCCAGGATGTTGCCCCGTCTTCAGCGAAAACGGTGGCTGGTTGTCCGGTGGTCGCATCGACCAGCGAAATCGTTGCACCTGACACCGGCTCGCCAGTTTCGCTGTCGAAAACCACGCCAAACGGATCGGCCAGCACTTCAACATCGGAGTGGACTATGATCGCAGTACCGCCCGGTTGGATAGCTGAAATGCCAATGATATCGCCGTCGGCAATGCTAAGCCTGCAGTCACCAGGTACCATCATCGGCGGCATTCGCACGGTGGGTATGGTCCCGATGAAAATGCCGGAATCCGGCCCAGTTTCGAAAACAGTCAAGTCTTCTTGGTCACCGGTCGAAGTGGAGACCTTGACTGTAAGCTGATCGACGCTGCCCGCGTCCAGGTTGGCCGACTTCGCGCGGATCTGGAAAGTCAGCGTTTGTCCGGCAGTCAGAACTGTCGTTTCCGAAACCAACGAAGTTATTGGACCCGATGACCTAGAAATTGCAGTTATGCTTTGATTGCCGCAGCGTGTCGGCGAGAATGTGATATTCGTTCCACCGCCGATCGCTGGGCGAAACGTACGTATTTCCGGTGGAGCTTCAGCGATTTGAACCTGAACAACGTTCGATCTGGAACGAAATTCACTGCCGTTCAAAGTCCACCGGGCTTCCGCGATGTTCGTAATCGTCTGTGCTGCAGCGGCCCCGCCCACGACGAAGGGCAACAGCACTAGCAAGAGTGCTGCTGCCCATTCACGCAAAGAGGGATACTGGCGCACCAGATACAATTCCGGCAACTATCAGTCGATGGATACGCGGAAGTAGACTGACCGGGTTTCTGTCGCCGCGATGTCGGTTAATGTCGCGTCGACTTCATTTGCACCTGCATTGTAACTGCCTCCGGCGGTGCCGTTGGCGCATGCTGCGTTGCCATCGACAAAGATGCCGAAGCTGCTGAGATAGGTCACATCCGCAGGGAGCGCGTCGTTAACTGCCACATTGGTGGCCGTAGCCGCACCCGAAGCGTTCGAGACAGTGATACAATATTCAATCGTAGCGCCGGGGATGGCTTTCGGATTGCTTGTACCATTGACCGGATCGTCGATGATCGAGCTGACCTTTGTCACCGTGACGTCAGCACCGACAACGACGTAGCTGTCGCGTGCGGCATGATCGCCCTGGTTGGCACCGTCGTCACCCGTCGCTGCCGCATCGGCAAGTACGGTATCGATACCGGCAGTGTTCGCACCCGCAGTAGCCGTGAGTTCGGCACCAAGCGAGGTGGCTGCACCGCCAGCGTGCGCATCAGCGACAAGAGTCACATCCGCGGTCTGGCCATTGATTGCTGAGAGCGGAACATCGCCGACAACGTGAATGATCACCGTGTTAGAGCCCGCGTTTGGAGATAGCTCGTCAATATAGGTGACAAGCGTATCACCGACGTTGAAGACACCATTGCCGTCATCGAGGTAGAACCGGACGTTCGAGATGTCGAAATCGTCGGTTGTCGACTGAATCAGCGACAGGTCGAAGTCGACTGTATCGTTCGACAGGTTTGTCACCTGGAAGGTGGTTGCCTGCGAGGTGGATCCCGGAGCGACGCTGCTTGCCGCGCCACCGACTTCGGCTACTGTCACATCGATCTTGCGATCGACTGTAAAGGTATCACTGTCAGTTGCAGCCGTCTGCGTAACTCCGCCGACGTCAAACGAAACCGAGACATTATTGGTGATCGAACTGCCGGCAGTTGTCCCTGCCGCCAGCACTGGGCTGGAAGTAAATGCAATGAGTGCAACTGTACTCACCGCTCCCAGCAATTGCTTGCTGTAATTCATTGTACTGGTCCTCTTTGCTAGCCTTCCGAAAATGTGTCCGCCTGGATGGCTCGGCGGTTACCGTCCGTCTTTCAGCGGATGATTGCGGGATATTCGAGCCGACCGCTTTCGCCGGGCTCGACCAAGGCGAGCGTCCAGCGGATGTGCGTGACATCGGCATGTTGTGCAGCGCGGACGCTTCCGTCCTCCTCAGTGACTGTCATGCTTGCAAGCGTTCCCCATCTCGCACCTCCGTCAATCGAAACGACGAGATCGGGATCAGCATCCGGTGCAAGACGAACGGCGCCAGGCAGCGGGTTCGTAACGATGAAATTGGCCACTGCCTCGCTGCCATTATTGCGATAATCGGTCCCGAAAACTAGGCGGTCGCCCGGAACAATCACTTCGGGCTCGACCAACTCGACGCGTGAAGCACCGTCTTGCTCGACGATCGTTTTCTCGAGCTTGACATCGCCTTCAAGCGTAATTGGTTTTCCCTGCGCGGCAGCTGGTCCGTAAGCTAGCATCAGTGCAAATACCGAAGCGACAAAATATCTATAAAGTTCCATTTTTCAAACTCTTGCCATGGTTTCTTGAGATTTAATCGATGCCGACATCAAAGGTCACAGTGTGGCTCGACCCGCCCGGAACAATGCCGAGATCGACAAGGATACCAGTCGCAGATGCTTCGCCGGCATCGTCGTCAGCCGCATCTGTCTTCGAGATAGTGTCGAGCGTGAGTGTGCCCGTGCGATAGGTCGTACCGCTTGGGATCGCGTCGGATACAACCAGACCGCTGACCGAGCCACTGCCTGAAACGCTGGCGGTGATTGTGTAGGTGATGGTCGAGCCGGGAACGGCACTCGTGCCCCCGAACGGATCGACTGTTATAGCCGATTTTACGAGGTCGACGGTGGTGATCCCGACAATCAGCGAGCCGCTTGCGGTGTCAAACGCGCCGCCAGCGCCGACTATGGCGTCGCTGCTATCGACGCCCTGGCCTGCGAAAACCGTCCCCGGCGCGCCAGTTCCGGTTACCGCGTCTGCACGAAGATCGACCGTGGTTCGCTCGCCGTCGGCTACAATCGCCGGGACAGTAACCACCACGAAGACCGTCACCATGTCTTCAGGGTCAAGAACCGGGGTTGTTTCGGGACCGGTCAGGATCTGGTCGATGCCAGGATCATAGACACCGTTCCCGTTTGTATCGACCGCTATCGCGTCAATAGTAGTGTTGAAATCATTGCCCCCGACGGACGGATTGGCTGTCAGCACAAATGCTTCTGGGCCATTTCCCTTATTGGTCACTTCGAATGTGAGCACGGCCGAACCTGGATCCGTTCCGACCGGCCCGGAATCGAGCGAGGATACGGCAACATCGAGCAACTCATCGACCTTCACCGTTACGGTGTTGGAGTTCAGTGTTTCCGGACCGTCACCGGCATCGTAGGTGGCGCTGGCCGTGTTCTCGATGAGCGTTCCTGCGCCCACACCTTTGGCTGAGGCAACAGTAGGCCAGAGCACAAGACCTGCAGCGATAAGCCCAGTCACGAGTAAAGATAGTTTCTGCTTCATTACGACCAACTACGTAAGAAGGCGGAAAAAAAGGGTTAACGTTCCATCATGCTAGATTGTTAAAGCTCGCAAACTATCCTCGAAAAATAATTAGGAACATCTTCCAATATACTGTTTTATAACAGCTGCATTAGCTTTCATGTGGTGCTGAGAGATATTAACTGACTTGGTCGCTAGATCGCCCATAGTGCCAGCGATGTTCCAATTTTCTCGGACTTCTTGCCTATGTGGAACGGCTGAAGACGACTCGCGACGTCCGAAGGCCCAGCCCATTTGTGCTAGAAGCGAAAGTCGTATTGGGCATGTAACCGTTTTGTACCGGCTACTGCAGCGCGACAATCAAGGTGAGAAAGCGCGACAATCAAGATGAGAATCTGCCGGGGTGGATTGGCGTAGGGCGTAGCCCGGAGTCAGTTCATCCCGGCAGGTCGATCCCTCAGGGGCCGATGATGAGCGCGGTCAAGCTTCCGTGATGATTAAAACCAACGGGTAGATCAAATGTGTGTTCCACGTTAGCAGCTATGACACAGCTTGCTCTGTAGACTAGCGGCGCGCCAGCCTAGCAAGCCGAAACCTCTTGAGGCTGAACCAATGGCAATCGGTGAGATGATCAACTCCGATAATCTGTTCGCGGCGCACCACTAGCTGCAAAATCAGGGTCGACCCGATGAAACCCGCCTTTGTTGTGCTAGGTACGCGCATGATTTACTCTACAGGGAGGTCGGCCGCGCTGCCCAGCACACCCTTGAGAGCGGCGGGGACTCCTGCCTAGGTCACCCACACAAGACTGGCGTCCGGTTAAAGCCGGTCATCCGGAAGGAATGAACCGCCAACTGATAGCCCTAGGATACGAACTAGACATAGGTTGATGGTCAGTCCCGGTCGGAGAACATGCCGAGCTAGAAAATGCGAGCGATTATCAAATATTGATCATGGTTAATGGTTTGTTGATGATTGGCTCAGTAATAAGCACTTGTCAGAACATCTTCTGGGGCGCTCCGGTATTGACCGAATGAAGCAAAACTTCACTCCGGTCTTTACCGAACGTTCCGCTCACGCAGATCGGACGATTGAGAGTGAAACGGCCAAATCGTCATCATTTTATTGATCGACTCGATTGTATTGCCCTCTGACTAAATGTGGTTGCGGTTCTCACGGTTTTCCCAATTAGCACAGAAACTGGGTCCATTGGCCATCAGAAGGCCACTCCCTGGCGCGCGCAACTTAACGATTACCCGGCCTCAGCGAGTTTTAAGGGCGACTGGCTCGGCTAGTCGATCGACTCAATAACCGTCTCGTGCGGCATAATATTTGAAAATCAGGAGTCTCGCACTCTCAGTAAGCTCGATATAAGTTACTCGCTTGTCCGAAGAGGATTTTTCGCGCCTCACTAGCCCAGCGTCGCACATGAGTGAAACACAACGCAGGCCGGTCGTACTCGCTGACACTGAGGCAGCAACCAGGTTACTCACTGTGGTTCGCCGCCCCTCATGGCTTTGCACATACAGGTCAAGCAACATGTCCCACATGGGTTCGCCAAACAGATCCGCACCAAAAATCTCTTCCCGCAAGCGCCGATGCTTGTAGTCAGTTGCCGCGCTAGCCGCCGCCTTTGGCTCGAGGCGCTCGGCAACTGAATTTTCGGAGGGCAATCGCCGTGATTGTGAGGGACAACCTGTTTCCACTATCAGTTCGTTGGGGGCATGCTTCCTAAGATTCTCGAGGATCCGGATTACGTCGTCCAGCGAAGCTGTGACCTGCTGATCATCTTGCATTTTGTTATGTTGCGCCCTGGTCGATACCAAATCATTATTCGTTTTTTTTAATTTGGCTTTTGATACAGTAAGGTTCGTCAGCGCCGTCCAAGAATTGGCGAACGGGCATTCCAAGTCCTTTAATCTAAGTGGAATTAGCATGAGATAGTCTGATTGCACGTAACGGAAACACGGGACACAGCGCGTTGCCCCTTGGGCTTCTAGAAACATCTTCGTGCAATCGCGGCGCGTAAGCTCACAGTACCTTGTAAATATGCCGGGCACCTCTAGTATCCGAGAACTTCAGTAGAATTTTCGTACAGGGACACAAAACGCTGGGCTAAATTTCTTATGCCGTTCACATGGAATCAAGTATCTCAACATTCGACCGTTCAAGACGAATTGGATGAACTTGCCCGACAATTGCATCTGAGATCGGTGCGCGCGATATCCTATCATATAACCCCCCCATTCGTGTCACAAGTATCTGTTTTTGCTTCAGTTTTCCACTCCGGCTACCCGGTAGAATTGATCAATATTTATTTGGATCCGGAAATATTTGAAAATGATCCAATTCCCGATTATGTCATGGAATTCGGCCAAGTTACGACCTGGAAACAGGCAGTTTCAGATCAAAAAATATCAAAAAATCAATCAAGATTCTTGGATACATTCAGATCTTTTGGATTCATCGACGGTATAGCCGTTCCACTTTTTGGTCCTAACGGAATGAATTCTTATTTGTCTTTGAATTTCGATCGAGCAATTGAAAGTGCCGACGAATTAACGCTTTCACCGTTGCTTGATATCGCTCAATTTTATCATTATCGTATATGCGCCATTCGAAACAGGGAAAAGAAGCAGGCCAGTCCGCTATCCTCCCGCGAACACCAGGTTTTGTATTGGATTTCACGAGGTAAATCGAATGGAGAGGTGGCTTCAATCATGGGTCTTTCTGAAGCGACTATCGATACCTATTTAAGACGCATATTTGCTAAGCTATCAGTTCACGACCGGATGTCGGCCGTAATCGCACACCTCACCCATTCGACATTTAAGATCTGATCCTGCGAGCTTAGT
>JBFEKH010000049.1:0-13409 GCA_041552775.1 Allopontixanthobacter sp. | reverse complement strand
TGCCGCGCTATAAATTGTTGATAAAATTGAATAATTATTTAACTGCGTATAGTAATCGTGTACCGTGACAAAATAAACTTCCGCTTTGCTCATTCCTCGACCGGCGGGAAAGCCTCGGCTGTTGATTTCCACTGAGAACTGGACCCGGTTAGTTCATGTCCCGCGATGCGGGGATTTCGTCACTCTGGTACTTCTTCCTTTCATGCTTTTGGGGCTGCGAAGCTGGCCCTGAGCCGGAAGCTGACATTGCCGGTTTCCAAGATGTTGCAATGATGGGTCTTGCCGGTTCCCGGGCCGCCGATCAGGACGACATTGTCGGCTCCATCGATGAACTCGCCGTGATGAAGCCCGCAGACCAGAGCCTCGTTTACCTCGCTGGATGCAAGGTCGAACCCGGCCAGATCCTTGTAGGCATGGAACCGGGCGGCCTTGATCTGGTATGCGATGGACCTCACCTCGCGCTCGGCCATTTCTGCCTTGAGCAGCTGGGAGAGGATCGGCACGGCGGCCTCGAACCCCGGAGCACCTTGATCGATCAAGTCGCTGACGGCACCGGCCATGCCGTACATCTTGAGGGTGCGCAGAATGACCATGACGGCGGCGCTGGCAGGATCATGACGCATGACGCAGGTCTTGCGGTGCATTGATCGGTGTAACCTGTGGTGCCTTGCCATCGGTGAGCGCCACGGGTCAGCCGGTGCAGGATACCCAGAACATGGGTCTTGGTCGCCAGCCCGGATTCCAGAGCCATTTCGACCGCGGACTGCACCGTCTGCTCATCATGCTGCAGGACCAGCGTCAGGATTTCGGCCATTACCCGATCGCCGCCAAGGGAGCCGCCTGGCCGCTTGCGGCCCCGCTTCTTGCCGGTCGGCTATGCGCCCCCAGCTCCGCCATTAGAGACCCTTCATCGATCACCCCGAACGCGCACATCGGATAGCTGAGGCTGGAAGACCGCTTGGTAGGACGGACCTGAACTTCCACTTTTCGGGGTCGGCTGGCGATTAGCTGCCGTTAATTCATGGGCGAAAAGAGTGGCAGGTACTTTTCCCGAATGCAGGCAACATATCCTGGCCTTGGGCGCCGAAAAGGCAGCCCTTAGTTCAATCTTGTGTCATTTTTGCTGACTGGGAACAGTCAAATGAACTGCCAGGCAAACAGGAAAGTTGTGACAAAGGAGATTATCGTCGCGGCGAACACCGGCACAATACCGCGCCATCCTTCGGATAGCAGCGCATCGAGGCGTGACCGCATGGCCGTGGCTATCACTGCGAAGAGCAACAGGCCTTTGGACGCGATTAGGCCGTACTCGCGTACAATGTCCGGAGCTGTCACGACTGAGTTGACGGCTACAATCGCAAAGAATGCTAAAATAAACCAGGGGAATGGAAGTTTAGAACGGAGCCCGTTTCCAGATTCTTGCGAGCTACCGACTATCAAGCCAATCAGCGCAACCACCGGGGCAAGCAGTGCCACCCGAGTTAGCTTGACAATTGTAGCCACCTCACCCGCGCCGCGGGAAAAATCGAACCCCCCGCCAAGTGACTGGGCCACATCGTGAATGGCAGCGCCCATCAGGAAACCTGCCTGACGATCAGTAAAGCCAAACATTTGCGCCAGAATCGGATAGGTCGACATCGCCAGCGCGCTCGCGAGCGAAATGCCTACTAATGTAAAAGTAAAACGGTGCTGTTCCAGCCGGTCTCGGCCAATCACCGCGTAGATCGCCAGTGCTGCCGATGCCCCGCAGATCGCGGTAGCCCCGCCAGCAAGCAGTCCGACATAAGTGCCCTGGCCAACCGCCCTTGAAGCCGCCACTCCGACAAAGATCACTATGCCCATGATGCTGATAAGGGCCGCAAAAGGCAGCAGGCCCAGGTCAGTAATCTGCATCACGGTTATCTGAGTGCCCAGCAACACAATGCCCCAGCGCAGGAAACTGGTGCTACAAACGTCGAAACCAGGCTTTACCCGGTCGTCTGCCGAGACAAAATTAAGCGCCAGTCCGATCAGCAATCCAGCCAGGATCACTGGTAATCCATAGTGCTCGGCCATGAAGCTTGCTGCAGCGGCCGCAATGGCGACAATCGCGAGACCAGGAAAATAGTCGGCTAATCGCCGCTGGGGCCTGCCTTCCAGTTCCTGCGTGAGCCATATTTCGCCGTACAGGTCAGCTCCCACCGGAGTCGAACTTGGGCCGGTTTTGTCAGCCACCGGCAAGCGCCGCGATATCCAGGATCGGAGTTGAATGCGTCGCTGCAAATTCCTCCATATTTTCCACCCGCGCCATCGTGCCATCGGCACGCAGAATGGCACAAAGCACGATGCCTTCGCCCAGGTCGAATTTGCGGCATAGCGCAATGCCTGCTTCCAAAGTGGAGCGGCGGGCTTCTATCCCGCCCGGGTTCGCTATCAGGGGGAAGACATGCCCTGGACTGACCAGATCAGCGGCGCGCGCATCTGGCGCCATTGCAACAGCGATCGTGTGGGCCCGGTCATGCGCCGAAATGCCAGTGTCGACCCCGTGCTTTGCTTCGATTGAAACACCAAAAGGCCGGCCGCTGTCAGCGGTTCCGTCGCGGTTCTGAGAAGTGATGCCGAGCTCCCAGGCGCGTTCGCGGGTCAGCCCCAGGCAAATCAGCCCGCGGCCATGGCGGGCCATGAAGTTGATCGCTTCCGGAGTGACCTTCCTGGCAGCCATGGCAAAATCGAGATCGCCTGCGCGCAAGGAATCCCCGGATAGAATGATGATTCCACCCGCTTCAAGGTGGGCACCAATGACTTCCAAGCTTGTGTTGTAGTTCATAAAAGCTTTCCCATCACTCCGAAGACCTGCTGGCCAACCAGTTCGAGCTGTATCCGGGCGCCGGCGTCGCGAATTTCGCCAGCTTCGTCAAAAGTTTCCGGGCTGGTGCGGATCGCTGCTCCAACCGGCGTCGGCCAGCCGCGCAAGGCGTGGGTAATGCTGCGCAGGGTAAGCAATGTGCTCATTGCCGCTTGATGACCATAGGATGTTGCAATCAGTCCCACCGGGCGGCCATGCAGATAGGGCCTGGCATCGCTCGAGAGATCCTCGATATAGTCGAGGGCATTCTTGACCAGACCGGAAATGCTGCCGTGGTAGCCTGGCGATGCGATCAGCACTCCGTCTGCCGAACGCAACGCCGCCACCATGACCTCGCCCGCTTCCTTGCTGTGGCCCGGACCGCCATAAAACGGAAGTGCACTCATATACGCACCGTCAAAATAAGTAATTGTCGCTCCCAAAGCTTCCGCCGCGCGGCACGCAACGGCAAGTACTTTCTCGGTCGAAGAACCGGGACGCGGGGTGCCGCCCAATGCAACTATGCTGGTCATGAACGGATCACCTTTTTCTCCAGATATTGTGCCAGAAGGTCTGGTTGTAGCGCGCTGGAATTCAATCCCAGCTTACTGAGACGGCATAAGATATCATCAGTCTCGATCGCCCATGCGCAGTTCACGAGGCGATCCACCGCTTTGGTACTGAAACTATGACCAAAATCTTCGCCCAGATTGGAGAGGTTGTCCCCCCTCGCCAGGTCACCGCATTCGAGCAGCAGCATGCTCGCCCCGCGCCCCGGAGCATCGCGGACAACCCCGGCACCGTCTATCCCGCAGCCAAGCACGATCACGTCCAAGCTGTATTGCTCAGGGGAATGGCTAACTCCGTGGGTCACACACCAGTCCGATTGTCTGCACCCATAACAGACCAGGACCTGAGGTGTGCGCCAATTGCTTGCCATCTGTCTTGCGGTGTCATATCGAGCCAATAAGCCACGCTTCCAGCATGGTGCAAGCTATTTTTCCCAACCGTAAAGCGGGGAAAGTTACAGCATGTCGAATGCGGGCCGACCGGGCATGGAAATTGCATCGGGAGTTTCCCTGTGATCGGCATCGTAGGGAGACTGGGAATGAATACTTCGACTACTGATGCTGGATCCAAAGCGCAACGCGCCGTTCGCATCGGGCTCATTGCACTCATCTTTTTTGGGACAGCCCTCAATTATCTGGACCGACAGGTTCTCGCCCTGCTCAAGCCTATGCTGCAGGCCGACTTCCAGTGGACTGATCAGGAATTCGCGCATTTTGGCAGCTCGTTCCAAATCGCGGCTGCCTTTTCCCTTCTCGGGGTTGGCTGGTTCATCGACAAGGTCGGGGTGCGTTGGGGTTACGGCCTGGCTGTTGGAATATGGAGCTTGGCAGGCATGGCGCATGCTGCGGCAAGCACTGTCCAGCAATTCGTGGCAGCCAGGGTTACTCTCGCAGTTGCCGAAGCGGTCAACACACCGGCGGCGATCAAGGCAGCAGCGACCTATCTACCGGTCCGCGAACGATCGATCGGGCTGGGCGTAATCAACAGCGCTTCCAACATCGGTGCAATCGTAGCGCCGCTGGTGGTTCCGCTGATCGCGCTGGCGCTCGGCTGGCACGCGGCGTTTCTGATTACAGGCCTGCTCGGGTTTGTCTGGTTACTGTTCTGGTGGCTTGGCACCTCGCGGCTCGAGCCTGTAGCTGGCAACGCAACTCAGACCATCACTGACGAGAAGGCGCCGCCGTGGCGCGTTTTGATTAAAGACCGACGCACGCTCGCAGTCATCGGGGCCAAGACACTGACCGACCTGGTGTGGTGGTTCATTCTGTTCTGGGCACCAGATTTCTTTGCCCGCCAATTCGATTTGGGACAGGCGGAAATCGGCTATCCCACCGCGATTGTTTACGTGATGGCTGCGGCGGGAGCGCTCTCGAGCGGTTTTCTGTTTCCCATGCTGATGGGCAGAGGAATGAGCGCAAACAAGGCGCGCAAGGCGTCGATGTTCGCCTATGCGCTACTGATCCTGCCCTTGCCGCTTGCTCTGTATGCACCCACCCAATGGGTCGCAGCACTATTGATTGGACTTGGTCTGTTCGCGCATCAGGGGTTCTCTACAAATATCTTCGGGATGACTGCAGACATTGTGCCTGCCCGGCAAGTTGGGAGCGTGGTTGCCATGGGCGCCCTGGCAGGCAATCTTTCCGGTGCGGGAATGCTCGAGTTTACAGGCTGGGCACTGGATGCGGGTCTCGGGTACACCCCTATGTTCCTGATCTCAGCCAGTGCCTATTTGTCGGCGCTTGGCTGGATCCACTTGATGCTGCCGCGGCTTGAAGTAGTTAATACGGCTGACTGACGAAGTCTGAATTGAAACGAAAAAGGGGCGCTACCTTTGCAGGTAGCGCCCCTTTTCTCATGCCTATTTGAATATTAGCGGATCTTTGCGCTCAGGGTCACGCCAAAATAGCGGTCTGCATCGCGAGGGATCTGGTAGCGCTGGCCGTTGCCGACATTGAGCAATGCATAGCTCTTGTCGGTGATGTTACGCGCATGCAGAGTCAGGCGGTAAAGATCGTCGGCTGTGCCAACGCCCAAACTGGCGTTCCAGATACCGTAGCTTTCCAGACCCGCGGCCGCTGCGGCTCCTAGATCGGAGAATTGCGCTCCGGTATACGAGAAGCTGGAGGACGCATAAACCTTGAACGCCTCGGTCAATTCGGTTTCGTAATCCGCGCCAATGTTCCAGCTCCATTTGGGTGCCAGCGGTAGACGGGTTCCATTACGAGCATCAGGGTCGCCGGTGGTCGGATTGGGATTGAATTGCCGTACTTTCGCATCGGCATAGGCAACACTTCCGCGCATTGTGAAACCTTCGACAGGCGCGAATATCGCGTCCACTTCAAAGCCCTTGGTCCGCACTGTTCCGGCATTGGTCAGGTTGGTAATCGTCGTGCCATTCAGCAGGATGAAGTTGTTGGCCTGGAACCCGTCATAAGTCGCCTGGTAGATGGCCGTATTGATCTGAACGCGGCGATCCCAGAATTGGGATTTCAACCCGATTTCGAATGCGTCGGAGATTTCTTCATCAATCGGAACGGCGTTGTTTGGCGCGGTGTGGTTGAAAAAGACGTTGAATGCGGGGCCTTTGTAACCGCGCGTATAGCTGCCGTAGAACAGCAGATCATCGGTCGGCTCGAACTGGACCGAAGCCTTGCCCGAAATATTGTTGTTGGTGCTGCTGCCAGCCGAAGTGTTGGTGCCGTTTCCTCCGCTGGCAATGGTGCCGCCCGCCGGGTTGCCCGATACGCCGGGGCCAGCCAGAGGCAGGCCAGTGGTGGCGTTTACGCCGGGCGCTCTGATATGGGTGTAATCGAGTTCGTCGCGCGTCCAGCGAAGCCCGCCAGTTAAGCTTAACTGATCGGTGAAACGGTAGGTTGCTTGACCGAACAAGGCATAGTTGGTGCTGTTGACGTCACTCGCCGAGGTGGCAGTCGGATAGGTCGTATTGACCGGATCGTTTAGATTGCACGGTGTCGCGCCGCTGGGTGCAACTGGCAGGGTGGATGTCGAGCATACGATATCGCGGCGGGTGAAGTCCTGCGTATTATCCGAACGCCAGTAAAAGCCCCCAACCTGATAAAAGAAGGCCGCAGTAGGATCAGATGCCAGCCTTACTTCCGCGGAATACTGGCTGGTCTCGACAAATCCGTTGTCGTGCAATTCGGCAGTGCCAACGATTGCGCGCTGCAGGAAGTCGCCTTCGCGGATTTCGGTATTCTGCCAATTGCGGTAACCTAGGATTACGCTGAGCGTGTGGCTCTCAAATACGTCGAGATCGAGATTGCTGGTCAAGCTCCACTGCTTGTCCTTGGTTTCGGTGATGAGATTGTGATTGACGGTGCGCTGGTCGGTTCCAAGCGCGACCGGGAAGCCGAGTTCGGCATCGAGCACGGCCCCGCGGCTGGCTCCGGTTACATCGGCGCAGCAATCATCATCGGCGCGGAAATAGTCGGCGATCAGGCGAAGACGGGCATTGTCGCCCCTGTAATCGACGATGCCGCGCGCGCCATAATGTTCATAACCGTTTACGTCTTCATCGAAGAAGATGTTGCGGATATTGCCATCGTAGCTGCCGTAAAAGCCAGTCATGCGTGCCGACCAGTCTTCTGACAATGGGCCCGAAACCGAACCACGAACGCGGTATTCGTCACCTTCGAAATATTCGGCACGAAGATCCGCTTCCAGGCTTTCGGTTCCGCCCTTGGAAATGATGTTGACCAAGCCTGCGGAGGCATTCTTGCCGAACAAGGTGCCCTGAGGGCCGCGCAATATTTCGAGACGCTCTATGTCGAGCAGATCAGCGAATGCTTGCCCGGAACGGCTCAGTACCACTCCGTCGACAACGGTGGACACGCTAGGCTCTGCTGCCACCGAGAAGGTGATGGTGCCGACGCCGCGCATAATGATGGCGCTGTTGGCGCTGGTCGTGCCTTTGCGAAAGGTAACCGACGGGACCAGGTCACCAATGTTTTCCAGGCTGGTGGTGCCAGTCTCGGTCAGGCGATCACCGGTTATTGCGGTGATCGCAATCGGCACATCTTGCACGTTCTCTTCGACTTTTTGGGCCGTCACGACGATTTCTTCGACTTGCGCGAAAGCTGGCGCAGCAAAGCCAAGTGTTATTGCGGTCGCGCTGGTACCCAAAAGCCAGCGCACTGAATTCCGCGCGCCCGAGTTCACTTCAGACATCCTAATTCCTCCCCGTAGATTGGCCGTGCGCGATTCGTCGCGCTTTGGCGTTTGATGTTATCTCGGATTTTTCGATCTTATAAACCGATTGATCTGTCAAGCGGTGTCATATAGGAAAACACGCATCTGGGCTTTGCTGTGGCCATCAGATTACAGCGATCAAGGGGTTGAGTGGGTGAGAGCGCAGTTCGTAGCGGCAGAGGGCGGTTTTGACCTGGTCAGGTCCAGCCGCATTATTTTGAGCCATCGCTTCGAAATTACAGGGCGCGGGAGTCCGGCGATCACTTGGGGATCCGGAATCCCATCAGTCGACATGTATCGCGGAAATTTTCAGATTGAGGACAATTTTACGCCGGGCCCTGCCCTTCGTTGGGCTGATATCTCGACATACCGTGTGACCATCGCTGCCGGACCGGACGAGGAGCCTGGACTGCTTCTGCAACTCACAGATACAGCGGACGGATTTGTTCTGGAAATTACCGCCACCGATGCGTCGTGTAACCGGCTTTCGATAGCCCTGGCCGCAACAGGGGAAGAATCAATCTGGGGCGGTGGCGAGCAAATGAGCTATCTGCGCCTCAACGGCCGGCGCTTTCCGATGTGGACCAGTGAACCAGGGGTCGGGCGTGACAAGAGCCGCGAACTGACCCGCATCATGGACGATGAAGGAATGGCGGGCGGTGATTTTTGGACCACCAATTATCCCCAGCCAACCTATATTTCGTCTGATTTATATGCCTGTCATCTGGACAGTTCGGCATGGTCGGCGCTCGATTTTACGGACCCCAAGCATCACCGGATTGAAGTGTGGGAAATGCGCACCCGCCTGGAGTTCACCTTTGCTGACAACCTGCCATCGCTGGTGGGCGCTCTTTCCCAAAAGTTCGGCCGCGCTGCGCCTTTGCCCGACTGGTCGATCGAAGGCGCCATAGTCGGCCTCAAGGACGGCACCGACAGCTTTGCCCGACTGGAGAATATCCGGGCCGCCGGGGCCGCCATCACCGGCTTGTGGTGCGAAGATTGGGTTGGCGTGCGCGAAACCAGCTTTGGCCGCCGACTGTTCTGGGACTGGCGCTGGCGCGGCGATCGTTATCCGGACCTGCCAGGCCGGATTGAACGGTTGCGGCAGGAAAATATCCGGTTTCTTGGTTATGTGAACCCTTATCTCGCGGTCGACGGGGGCCAATTTGCAGAAGCTCTCGAGCTTGGTTATCTAGCGCTGCAGTTAACTGCCGACGAACCATACATTGTCGATTTCGGCGAGTTCGATTGCGGCATTGTGGATTTTACCAACCCATTAGCCGCAGGTTGGTTCGCCGAGCGCATAATCGGACGCGAAATGCTCGATTTCGGCCTTTCCGGCTGGATGGCCGATTTTGGTGAATATCTTCCGACTGACCTGAGGCTGCATGACGGGAGCGATCCGATGCTGGCTCATAACCGCTGGCCGGTATTGTGGGCCGAGGTAAACGCACGTGCGATCGCTTCCCGCGGCAAGACCGGCGATGCAATGTTCTTCATGCGTGCAGGCTTTACTGGCGCGCAGGCGCACTGCCCTTTACTGTGGGCGGGCGACCAATGTGTCGATTTCTCGCGGCATGACGGGATAGGCACAACCATCATTGCGGCGCTGTCATCCGGCCTCACTGGCAATCTGGTCAGCCATTCCGATCTTGGCGGTTATACTTCGCTGCACGGTATCGTGCGCACGCAAGAATTGCTGATGCGCTGGGCCGAATTGTCGGCCTTCACCCCGGTAATGCGTAGCCACGAAGGCAATAGGCCCGGCGATAATCTGCAAATCGATTCAAATCCTGAGATTTTAGCACATTTCGCCTCAATGACCCGGGTCCATGCAGCACTAGCACCTTACCTGCGGCATCTGCTCGCCGAAGCGGCAACAAGCGGGCTACCGTTGCAGCGGCCGATGTTCCTCCATTACAGTGACCAAGTGGAATTTGCCAATTGCCAGGACCAGTATCTACTCGGCCAAGACCTGTTGGTGGCACCGATCCTTGAGGAGGGTGCGCGCGCGCGCGACGTTTTGATACCCCAAGATAACAAACCCTGGATCAATGTGTGGACCGGGAAAGAATACACGGGTGGGCGTCACCGTGTGGCCGCTCCGATGGGATCGCCTCCGGTTTTCATGCGAGCGGACAGCCACTTCAATGACGTGTTTGACGCATTGCCCGAGATGCGCGGCTCCTTCCCTGACGAGGAAAGCAGCCAATGAGCCAGCGCAGCAATATTCGCGACGTATCTGCGCTTGCCGGGGTATCGATCAAGACGGTTAGCAGGGTGCTCAACGACCACCCTTATGTCAGCAAGACAACGCGCAAAAAGGTAGAGGATGCGATCAAGGAGCTGGATTTCCGCCCCAGCGTTGCCGCGCGGATTTTGGCTGGTATCAATTCTTCACAAATCGCACTAATTTATGACAATCACAGCCCATATTACATCGATCAGATCCAGTCTGGTTGCTGGCAACGCTGCCACGAGGCGGGAGTACGCCTGCTCGGACAACCTGTTGATGTCGCCGACCCCGATGTCGGGGACCAGGTGCGCGGCCTAGTCAGTGAGACCCATGTCGATGGGATCGTTCTATCATCCCCAGTAACTGATTGTGACCCTGTCCTGCGGGCCCTTGAAGGTTTGGGCATCCCTTTTGTGCGGATCTCGCCGGGCACCAACCATGCAATGACATCATCAGTTTTCATGGATGATGCGCAGGCCGCCGATGACATGACCACCCATTTGATAAATCTGGGCCACCGCAGGATTGCCTTCGTCAAAGGTCACCCAAACCACATGGCGTCAGACGAACGACTGTTCGGATACCGCCGTGCGCTCGACCGCGCCGGCCTCCCCTTCGATCCGCGCTGGATCGCGGACGGAGCATTCGATTTCGACAGCGGATTTCTAGCCTGCCAGATGTTTCTGGCGCTGCCGGAACGGCCGACCGCTGTCTTTGCCAGCAATGATGATATGGCTGCCGGTGTTCAGGCAGCAGCCCATCAAGCAGGGCTGGACTTGCCGAACGACCTTTCGGTCGCCGGTTTTGATGACACAACGCTGGCAAGAATGGTCTGGCCGCCGTTGACCACCATTCGCCAGCCTACATTTGAACTTGCGCGGACGGCGACCGAATTGCTCCTCACAGGACAAACTCTGGTTCACCGCCGTTTGCAGCATGAATTGATCGAGCGCGATTCTGTTGCGCCATTACCCGCTCACAAAACTGCCACCAACAACCCATTGGATCGACCCTCAACATGATCAACTTAGCCTCCCCTCCGCGCATTCGCCCCCTTGGCCGCAGCGGTATCGAAGTATCCGGCCTCGCCTGGGGCATGTGGCGGTTCGAGGGCGCACCGGAAGCAGGGTTACGCTTGATCGAGGATGCGCTGGATAGCGGCATCAACTTCTTCGACACTGCCGATATTTACGGGTTCAATGGCAGCACCGGATTCGGCGATGCGGAGGCGCTGCTGGGCAGGATCCTTTCTGCCAATCCGGGACTACGCGCCCGGATGGTGCTGGCATCGAAGGGCGGGATCATGCCGCCGCTGCCCTATGATAGCAGTGCAGCCTATTTGACATCGGCCATCGATGCGTCGCTGGTTCGGCTCAAAACCGATACACTGGATCTGTGGCACATCCACCGGCCCGATATATTGACTCACCCGCAAGAAATTGCGGAGACTTTGCACAAAGCGGTCAAAGCCGGAAAAATCCGCGCGCTGGGCGTCTCGAATTTCACGCTGGCCCAGATTGCCGCGTTGCAAAGCTTCCTAGATTTGCCGCTGGCGAGTTCGCAGCCGGAGATCTCGCCGCTCTGTCTGACAGTGATCGAGAATGGCGAACTGGACTTCGCCATGCAGCACGATCTGGCCGTCATGGCATGGTCTCCGCTTGGCGGGGGACGAATTGCGAACCCCGAAAATGCGCGTGAAAAAGCGGTAGTTGCGGCACTGGATGCAGTGGCACAGGTGCAGAACGTCAGCCGCACTCTGGTCGCCTACAGCTGGCTGATGGCGCATCCGGCCGGGATCATTCCGATTGTCGGGACGCAGAATACGGCGCGCATCGCCGAAGCGGCGCAGGCGTACGATGTCACATGGACGCGGGACACATGGTATGATGTGCTGGTCGCCGCACGCGGAGAGGAATTGCCATGAGAAATAACCACAACGAGACCTGCGAAGTCAGCTGGTTTTCGGCTTTATGCGATGACGATTACGAGTTTCTCGGCCAGCCGGACCCGATGCTGCAATCCAGCTGGGAACATTGCCGCGCTATCGCGATGACCGCCGAGAAAGGCGGGTTCGACAACATATTGCTGCCCTCGGGCTACCAGCTTGGCCTCGACACCACCGTGTTTGCCTCTGCAATCGCGCCCTATCTGAAGACGATGCGACTACTGATGGCGGTGCGCATCGGGGAAGACTGGCCGCCGCAACTGGCACGCCGGATCGCTACGCTCGACCGCATTCTGGGCGGCCGGCTGACGGTCAACATCATTTCATCGGACTTGCCAGGCCAGAAGCTGGACAGTGAGCCGCGCTATGCACGGACGGTTGAGGTCATGAAAATCCTCAAGACCATGCTCGGGGGCGAGCATCTGTCGCACCACGGCGAATTTTATGATCTCGATCTTGAACCGCCGCGGATAACAACCGTGTCCGGGAAATGTCCGCCGCTTTATTTTGGCGGCCTCAGCCCGGCGGCCCGCGATGCAGCGGCGGAGGCGGCGGACGTTTACCTAATGTGGCCCGATACCATGGACAATGTGCGCGAAGTGGTCGGCGATCTGACCAGCCGTGCCGCCAGCCGGGGCCGCAAATTGAAATTTGGCTACCGCGCCCATGTGATCGTGCGCGAAACGGAGACCGAAGCGCGGGAATATGCGGCGCGGCTATTGTCGAAACTGGACGATGATACCGGCAAGGCAATCCGCGAGAAATCGCTCGATGCAGCCACCGCCGGAGTTGGACGCCAGAGCGAACTGCGCGCGTCGGCTGCCGATGACGGCTTCGTGGAGGACAATCTGTGGACCGGGATCGGCCGGGCACGCTCAGGCTGCGGGGCAGCGATCGTGGGCGATCCGGACCAGGTGCTGGCTAAGCTTCGCGCCTATCAGGCCGAAGGGATCGATGCTTTCATCCTGTCCGGCTATCCCCACGCCGCCGAGTGCGACCTGTTTGCACGCCACGTCTTGCCGCATATAAACCACGGGCCGCTGACGCTCGACGATTGATCCTGCCGCGCCGGGTGCAGCGAGTTTTGCTGCCCCGGACACTGCCGCTTATGCATCGCGCACGGACTGGATCATCAACTGGCCAAGCATTCTCACCAACTTCTGAACCGCTTCATTCGCCTTCTATTCTTAACACGTAGCCGCCAATGCCCCCTCCATGTCCGGCGGCGACCGCACTTCTAAAACTGAACCGGTTTGCGCATTCGGTGAAGTTTTAATTACCGCCGCTCCCAGTAAGAACGGGAGGAAATAAGCTGGTTCTTGTAACTGGCACGACGCAAGCGATTGGTGCCTGGCCAAGGCAATGGCAAACGCAGAGCAGGTAACAGGGCTGTCTGAATATTCGCGCTCGATGAAACCTGAATGCTGGTCAGCTTTCAAGTGAGTGGCTGAGGTGAGGGAAAGGCCGCTTTGTTAGCGGATGCGGCCCTTGTGGTCGGTCCATAGCGATCGACAGCTATCCCCGCCGGAGCCCACAAAGCAAAAGACCGACCTGGCGGCCAAAACAGACACCGGGCTTCCTTGCTGCCGCTTCCGGTCGACTTTTGCTTGGTTCATTCGCCGACT
>JBFEKH010000048.1:0-14366 GCA_041552775.1 Allopontixanthobacter sp. | reverse complement strand
GCCGGGATCGAAGCGCAGTCGCGCGCACCAGTTGAGCCCTGGGTGCGGGCGCTGGCGCCGCCCGCTGCCTTGCCAGCGGGCTTTCCTTGATTGGCTCTTGCCCTGCGCCGGCGGTCGGTCCCGACGCAAGGTCTTTTCCCTTGGAAGTATCGATGATGACGCTTTCGAGCTCGCTCGACTTGAGGTGAAAGAGGTTGTCGGGATCATCCAGCAAGAAGCGAGACTTCCAGAACGGATGCTTGAGCCAGCCGCCTTCCATCTTGTGCACGAACATGCCCAATTCCACATCCGATATTGAAACACGCTTCAGCATTTACGGCACCCTTCGTCCTTGGCCATCAGCCCCAAGCGGTTATGCCAGCTCAATATTTTTAATGGGTTGTCTGTGAGTGCGTAGGATTGCGGACGCGGCTGGAAAGGATAAATCATCAGGTCACGATGCGCTTGATGCCCCGCCTCCATGGCGGGGCATTACATGGTTGCCAGCCTGCTGCGATCTTGCCTTTTCTCGGCGGCACTCGATTGCCAGTTGGTGAAGGAAAGCTACCGCAACAGGCGCAGTGCCATTGCCCGCACCTCCGCGCCCATGTCTTCGCGTTCCAGCGCCAGCGCCAGTGTCGCCTCGACGAACCCCAGCTTGCTGCCGCAGTCATAGCGTTTGCCCGCGAAAGTCACTGCATTGAACGGCTGGGTGCCGATCATCTTGGCCATCGCATCGGTCAGCTGGATTTCACCGCCAGCACCTTTGCCCTGCGTTTCCAGCGTCCGCATGACTTCGGGTTGGAGGATATAGCGGCCCGAAACGATCTTGTTGGACGGCGCCTGATCCACGGGGGGCTTTTCGACCAGCCCCTTCACCTCGGTCAACGCGCCATTGGAAGCGCCCGGGTCGATCACGCCGTAGCTCGATACTTCCTCATGCGGAACTTCCAGTACGCTGATCAGATTTCCGCCGACCTCGTTATAGGCATCGACCATCTGTTTCATGCAGCCCGGTTCGCCAACCATCAATTCGTCCGGCAGCAGGATTGCAAAGGGTTCGTCCCCGACGATGGCGCGCGCGCACCAGATCGCGTGACCGAGGCCGAGCGGGACTTGCTGGCGCACGGTGATGATGTTGCCCGGTGTCGCGCGGGTTGCGTCGAGGACCGTCATATCCTTGCCGCGTTCGCGCATGGTTGATTCCAGTTCGAAAGCGATATCGAAATGTTCGACGATGGCGGTCTTGCCCCGCCCGGTGACGAAAATGATCTGCTCGATCCCCGCCTCGCGCGCTTCGTCGACCGCATATTGAATCAGTGGCCGGTCCACGATCGGCAGCAATTCCTTCGGGATTGCCTTGGTGGCTGGCAGGAAACGGGTGCCCAGCCCGGCAACGGGAAAGACAGCTTTGCGGATCGGTTTGCGTAAGGTCATGAAGCACTCGTAATCGGGCGGGCAAGAGCGCGTCAACTAGGGTGTGCCCGTTTCTGAAGTTTGACAAAATATTTCGCAAGGCGGGCGCAACAATGCACGCATACTTGCTCTGGCCGTGGTTCCGGCTAAACCGACCCGATGGACAAGATAATAATCCGGGGCGGAAAGCGCCTCTCAGGCACGATTCCCATCTCCGGCGCGAAGAATTCAGCCCTTACGCTGATCCCCTGTGCGCTGCTGACCGAAGAGCCGATGACGCTGCGCAATTTGCCGCGTCTGGCCGACATCGACGGTTTCCAGCACTTGATGGGACAGTTCGGAATTTCGACCAGCATCCAGGGCAACCGGCCCGAGGATTTCGGGCGCGTGGTCACTTATGAGGCGACTCGGCTGACCTCCACGGTCGCGCCGTATGATCTGGTGCGCAAAATGCGTGCCTCCATCCTGGTACTCGGACCGATGCTGGCGCGCGCGGGCGAGGCTACCGTGTCCCTTCCCGGGGGCTGCGCCATCGGTAACCGTCCGATCGACCTGCATCTGAAGGTTATGGAGGCGCTCGGCGCGGAAATCGAAATGGCCGCCGGTTACGTCCGCGCGCATGCGCCGGATGGCGGATTGCCGGGCGGCGATTACGATTTCCCGGTTGTGTCGGTCGGCGCGACGGAAAACGCGCTGATGGCTGCGGTGCTGGCAGGCGGAACCAGCCGGTTGACCAACGCCGCGCGCGAACCCGAGATTGTCGATTTGTGCAACCTGCTGGTAGCGATGGGCGCGGAAATCGAAGGGATCGGCAATTCCGATCTGACGATCCACGGGGTCAAACGCCTGCACGGTGCGACTTACCGTGTCATGCCCGACCGGATCGAAGCGGGTTCCTATGCCTGCGCGGCAGCGATCACCGGCGGCGAAGTACGGCTGGAAGGGGCCAAGGCCGATGAAATGGCCGCGACGCTTCACGCGCTGCGCGACATTGGCGTGGAAGTGACCAGCGATGCCAAGGGGGTGAACATCGCCTCGACTGGCAAGTTGAAAGCGACCAATCTGACCACCGCGCCCTATCCCGGGCTCGCCACCGACATGCAGGCACAATTGATGGCGCTGCTGTGCCGGGCGGAAGGCACCAGCGTGCTGAAGGAAACGATCTTCGAAAACCGCTACATGCATGTGCCGGAACTCAGCCGGATGGGGGCGCATATCGAAACATCGGGGCGGACCGCGATTGTCCACGGCGTCGAGACCATGACCGGCGCGGAAGTAATGGCTACCGATTTACGCGCTTCGATGAGCCTGGTGATCGCCGGCCTTGCGGCAGAAGGCGAGACCCAGGTCCGCCGTCTTTATCACCTCGATCGCGGGTATGAACGGCTGGAAGAAAAGCTGGCACTGGTCGGCGCGGACATCGAACGGGTGGGCGACGACTGACCCGAAATTGCGGACCTTTCCCCTCCGCTACGCGTTGGCAGAGGTAAGAAAGGAATTTGAATCATGGGAATATTCAGGATCGCCGCATTATCGGCTTTGGGTTATTTGGGATACAAATTCGCCCGGAAGGACAAGAACCCGCACAATGCGGCATTTGCCGCTGGTCAACCGGATGACGGCAATTTCTCGCAGGTACGTGACGCAGGCAGGGACGCGATGCGGGACAAGCCCGGAGAATGGTCCAAGACAGACGAGGCGCTGGACGAAAGTTTCCCGGCCAGTGACCCGCCCGCCAATTATTGACCGCAGTCCCGCGCGAGTGATCGCGCTTTGAGATAAAGGACGGAACCGGAACGGTTTTCGCCCATTATTTTTGTATGGAGCAATCAAAACTTACCCAAAAATCTGCAATAGGATATTCGCGATTGCCGTGTTCGCCGGATCGCTGTGGTTTGTGCGAAGTCAGGAAACCGTTGGCGACCCCTGCTGGATGAAGGCGTTGATCCCGCAGCAGGTGAGCCGGCTCCGGTAAACTAGGCGTTGACGACCAGCCACACCCGGATCGCACTAGCGAGGCCGGGCGGGGTTGGTGACTTGATCCGTTCCGCGTCGATGCGGGCCACCAGCGCGTTGATCGGCGTTCCTTGTGCTTCGGCCGCAGCCTTCAGCATGTCCCAAAACAAGGGCTCGAGACTGATCGAGGTCTTGTGCCGGTCGATCTGGACCGAGCGTTTGACCGGCGGGTGGTAAGCGGCAGTAATTGCTCTGTCCTCAGTACATGTGCTGTCCGCCGTTGATGCTCATCGTCGATCCGGTGACAAAGCCGCCGTCTTCCGAACACAGGAAGCACACGCCGCGCGCAATTTCCGTCGCCTGACCAAGCCGCCCAACGGGGATTTTGGCGACGATCTTTTCCAGTACGGCGTCGGGCACGGCAGCGACCATGTCGGTGTCGATATAGCCGGGCGCAATCGCGTTCACGGTGATGCCGGACCGGGCGCCTTCCTGAGCAAGCGCCTTGGTAAAACCGTGAATTCCGCTCTTGGCGGCGGCATAATTGACCTGGCCGTATTGGCCGGCCTGGCCATTGATCGAACCGATGTTGACGATCCGGCCCCATTTGCGCTGGCGCATCCCGTCGAAGGTGGCCTTTGCCATGTTGAAGCAGCCGCCGAGATTGATCCGCATCACTTCGTTCCAATCATCGAAGCTCATTTTCAGCATCGTGCCGTCCCGGGTGATCCCGGCATTGTTTACGACGACATCGATAGGGCCAATTTTATTTTCAATCTGCGCGCATCCCGCCAAACATGCTTCATGGTCGCCCACGTCCCATTTGTAGGCCGGGATTCCGGTTTCTTCGGTAAAAGTGCGCGCCTTGTCGTCATTGCCGCCATAATTGGCGACTACGGTGAATCCGTCCTGCTTGAGCATTTCGGAAATTGCCCGGCCGATTCCGCGGGTTCCGCCGGTGACGATTGCTACGTGTGCCATTCAGTTGTCCTCTCATCAGACTTGTTTTGCCTTACCTTACGTCAGCTATGGATTTGGGCAAAGAAAAACCCCGCCGAAGCGGGGTCTGATGGTCCGGTGCAATCGAATTCTGTCCGCTCAGAACCGGAATTGGGTACCGACGTAAACCGCCTGGCTGTCTTGCACGGAATCGGTCAGCGGAGCGATCCGGTCACGGTCTTGCGACAGGCGGACACCCGCAGTGAGATTCAGATTGCCAGTGATCCGGTATGCGCCGCCCAGATCAACAGTTTGTTCGCCCAATGCTTCGAGCGTGCCTTTCGAGCGGCCAGTAGTGCCCTTTTCGGATTCAAGCGCGATGCGCGGCTGGAACCGGCTCGGCTTTTCTGCGGCGCTGCCTTGCGAGGGTTTGAAACTTGCGAGATCGGGCAGGTCGATCTTGCTGAGGCCCAGCGACGCAGCGCTTGCGGTCAAATCCGGCTTGGCGGACGATGCCGCCTTGGCAAATCCCTGATATCCGCGCGCAACGCCCAGATTATACTTTGTCGGGGACAGCTTGAAACTGCCAGCACCGGCGACATTCAGCACTTGTGGTCCCAGTCCGGCATCGCCCTGGGCACCTGAGATGGCCGAGCGTACCGAGATTGCGCGCGCAGTTTCGTTATCGACCCGCACGGCTACGGTGAATGTACGATCCTTTGCGGACTGATTGCTGGCAGGTGTAAAGCGAATCGCCTGGCCGCGGGCCTTGACGCTGGCTGCGACCCGGCGTGCCAATTGCGGATCGACCGCAGCGGGGGTGAACGGAGCGAATTCGACAGCCGCAGGCTGTGCGGCGGTCTGGATGCCGGAAACGGCGAGGCCAGCAGTAGGGACAGCCAGAGCAAGACCCGCAGCGGCGAAAAGCGCCGGCGCGATTCCGCCGATTCCTGCCTTGTTGCGAGACCGTTCCGTCATGATTCCCTCTGTTAAATCCCCAATGCCCTGACCATGATTGGCCTGAACGTTTACTGACTTTGCCCCTCTGCGACCGTGATTTCTCCTACGGCCGAGATGCGATTGATTTATGACAATACGCCTTCGCCATGGGCTTGGCCAGCTTTTCCACAGCCTGAGCCGAGCGATGGAAGGAATC
Source organism: Allopontixanthobacter sp. (assembly GCA_041552775.1). Lineage (GTDB taxonomy): Bacteria > Pseudomonadota > Alphaproteobacteria > Sphingomonadales > Sphingomonadaceae > Allopontixanthobacter. Next base: position 8,920 of record JBFEKH010000048.1, on the reverse strand, counting down.
TGTTGCACCTTCCCCACAGAGTCGAGGTTTTCGCGCTTTTTCAGGCGTATGTTTGACAATCCCCAGGCCTGACACGCGCGATTTCATAGGTTTGCCGGGACCAGTCCGGCCCGCGACTCGGGGGGGAAGCCCTGCGACTCGGGAGTCATTTCTGCAGACCTTGCGGATCGAGTCGCGCCGACCGGCAGTTCTGCCAATTAAGCGCCGGTTCAGTCCCGAACGCGGTATTCGCTGGAGGCGTGCTGCGATCCAATTCGCATCCATGCCTTGCCGCCCGCGCCGTGCGGGTTATAGAGACTTTGAATTCTATCCCTGGCCGAAATCGAGACAATATTTCGAACCAGACCAATCTTGAGGACGTTCCGCACTATTATGACCGTCAAACATATCGCTCCCGCAAAGATGATCCGCGCTGCGCTGGCCGCCACCGCCGTTTTCGGTCTGGCTGCATGCGGCGGTGGCAAAGACCGTCCGGCCGCCGATCTGGCTGCATCGCAAGTCACCACCATCGGGGTGAATTCCTATCTGTGGCGCGCGTCGCTGGAGACAGTCAGCTTTGCACCGTTGCTGCAGGCAGATAGCGCCGGCGGCGTGATCGTGACCGACTGGTATTCACGCCCGGAAAATCCATCCGAGCGGGTCAAGGTTTCGGTCGCCATCCTCGATCAGGATCTGCGCGCCGATGCACTGCGGGTCGCTGCCAGCCGCCAGGTTCTCCAGGGCGGTAACTGGGTGGATGCCCCGGTTCAGGCCGCGACTGTCCAGAAACTGGAAGACATCATCCTGACCAAGGCCCGTGATCTTCGGCGCCAGACTGTTGGCTGATCGCTTCGGCGTCTGATTAAATGGGGCCACAATTTCGGGCCAAAATCTTGGGTAGCCCAGAATGAGTGATACGACAGACAGCCGCTTCGATCCGGCGCAGGCCGATCTGCGGTGGCAGCAGGCGTGGGATGATGCCGGCTGTTTCCATGCCGACAGCGATAGCGCCAAACCCAAGAGCTATGTGCTGGAGATGTTTCCTTACCCTTCCGGCCATGTCCACATGGGCCACGTCCGCAATTACACCATGGGCGATGTGCTGGCCCGGTATAAACGGATGCGCGGTTTCGAAGTGCTGCACCCGATGGGCTGGGATGCATTCGGCATGCCTGCCGAAAACGCGGCCATGGAAAAGAACGTCCACCCTGGCGGCTGGACGCGCGATAACATCGCTCACATGAAATCGCAGTTGAAGCGAATCGGATTTGCGCTCGACTGGTCCCGCGAATTCGCGACCTGCGATCCGGAATATTATGGGCACGAACAGGCGCTGTTCCTCGATCTGTTCGAAGCAGGGCTGGTGTACCGCAAGGAAAGCGAGGTCAATTGGGACCCAGTTGATCACACCGTTCTGGCCAATGAACAGGTCATCGACGGCAAGGGCTGGCGCTCTGGCGCCGAGGTTGAAAAGCGCAAGCTGAGCCAGTGGTTCCTCAAGATCACTCAGTTTGCGGATGATCTGCTGACGGGCCTCGAAACGCTGAAGGACTGGCCGGAAAAAGTCGGGTTGATGCAGGAAAACTGGATCGGTAAATCGCAGGGTTTGCAATTCGCCTTCAGCCTGTCCGATGGCCAGTCGATTGAGGTCTATTCCACGCGCCCCGACACCATCTTCGGTGCAAGCTTCGTCGCTGTCGCGGCTGATCATCCGATTGCGCAGGGTGTGGCCGCGGATGACCCGGCGGCGGCGGAGTTCATCGAACAATGCAAGCGCGGCGGGACCACGGCGGCGGAACTGGAAACGGCCGAGAAGCTGGGCTTTGATACCGGGATTACGGCGGCGCATCCACTGGATCCGGCGCGCAGCCTGCCGGTCTATATCGCTAACTTCGTACTGATGGATTACGGCACCGGCGCGGTGATGGGCGTTCCGGGGCATGACCAGCGCGACTTCGAATTCGCGACCAAGTACAAACTGCCGATCATCCGCGTCGTCGCGAAATCGGCGGCAGAGGCTGACCAGCCGTTTGGCGCGTTCGCTGAAGCAGGCGATGGCATCATCGTTAACTCTGGTCCGCTGGACGGGATGGATGTCTCTTCCGCGATTGCCGAAGTGATTGCCTTGGCGGAAAAAGGCCAGTGGGGCGCAGGCAAGACCGTGTGGCGGCTGCGCGACTGGGGTGTATCGCGGCAGCGCTATTGGGGTACGCCGATCCCGTTCATCCACTGCTGCACCTGCGGTGTGGTGCCGGTACCCAAGGACCAATTGCCGGTCGCGCTGCCGGAGGACGTGGATTTCAAGACACCGGGCAATCCGCTCTCGCATCATCCGACATGGAAGCATGTCGACTGCCCGAAATGCGGCGGCAAGGCGCAGCGCGAAACCGATACGCTCGACACTTTCGTCAACAGTTCGTGGTATTTCCTGCGCTTCGCCAGCCAGCCCGATGACCAGCCGTTCGACCGCGCAGAGGTCGAAAAATGGATGCCGGTCGAACAATATATTGGCGGCATCGAACATGCGATCCTGCATTTGCTGTATGCGCGGTTCTGGACCCGGGCGTTGCAGCACATTGGCAAGCTGGGCTTTGCCGAGCCTTTCGCCAGCCTGTTTACGCAGGGCATGGTGACGCACGAGACCTATGCCCGCCGAGCGCCAGACGATGGCCGCCAGACCTTCTTCACCCCTGCCGAGGTGGAAAAGCGCGGGGAAAGCGCGGTCCTGAAAGCAGATGGATTCCCGGTCGAAATCGGCCGCGTGATCAAGATGTCCAAGTCGAAGAAAAATGTCGTCGACCCGGATGAAATCGTGGCACGATACGGAGCGGATGCAGTGCGCTGGTTCATGCTGTCCGACAGCCCCCCCGAACGCGACCTGCCGTGGTCGGAAGCTGGGATCGAAGGATGCTGGCGGTTCGTCCAGCGGCTGTGGCGTTTGCTCGATCAATATGATGTCTCGGCTGCCGGCGAAGACAAATCGCTGCTGCGCAAGACGCACCAGACGATTGCTGCGTGCGGGGACGATATCGAGGCCTTGTCCTTCAACAAGGCTGTTGCGCGAATTTACGAGCTGACCGGTGCAATCGAGAAATCCGCGCCATCGGCCAGTCGTAGTGAAGCGATCCATTCGCTGTTGCTGCTGGTGTCCCCGATGATGCCCCATCTGGCAGAAGAAGTCTGGTCACGGATGGGACGCGATAGCCTGATCGCGCTCGCGCCGTGGCCTGATGTCGATCCGGCGCTGCTGGTCGATGACGAAGTGACCATTGCCATCCAGCACAAAGGCAAGTTGCGCGATACGCTGACCGTGGCCAAGGGTTTGCCGAAGGATCGGCTCGAAGCGCTTGCGCTGGCCTCCGAGAAGGTTCAGCGTTCAATCGATGGAGCTGAAATTCGCAAGGTGATCGTGGTGCCCGACAGATTGGTGAATATCGTCACATGATCCGCAAGGTTGCCCTACTGGCAATGTTGCCGACGCTCACGTTACTGGCGGCCTGCGGCCTCCAGCCGATGTATGCCGGTGGTAGCAGCGGCACCGTTGCGCGCGGTCTGTCCGAAATCGAAGTTCCGCCTATAGAAGGGCGATCGGGCTGGTTGATGCGCAATGCGTTGCAGGACCGGTTGGGCGGCTCTGGGTCCGGTACGACACGCTACCGGTTGGATGTGCGGCTGGATGACCGGCTCGAAGGGCTGGGTGTGCTCGGCGATGATACCATCGGACGGGAACGGCGCACGTTGCGGGCACGATATCAATTGGTGAACGTGGCGAGCGGCGAGATATTGCTGGACGCAACCGCCGGTTCCGATGCCGGGATCGATGTGGTGTCGAGCGAATATGCCACCATTGCTGCTGAACAGACGGCGTTGGAAAATCTTTCCCGCGAAGTCGCAGACCGTATTGTCACGCAGCTGGCCCTGACGCTGCGCGAAGCCCCTTGAAAGCGACCCAGCGCGACTTTGGCGGCGCTGCCACCAAGGCGGCGCGCGAATGCAGCGTGTTCTTCTTCTGCGGCCCGGACGAAGCGGGCGCCTCTGCTGCTGCGGAGCGGATCATATCACTGCTCGGTGATTCCGGCGAGCGGATCGAATTGTCCGGCGGCGATCTGCGCAAGGATCCGGTCAGGCTGGGTGATGAAGCCCGGTCGACCTCGCTATTCGGCGATACCCGCCATCTGTTTGTTCGCGCCGCCGGGGACGAGGCGCATGACGCGGTGAAAATCCTGCTCGACGGTGTCGACGAGGGGCAGGGCGATATCTGCCCGGTCCTGATTGTGGCGACGTCTGCAACCGACAAGGCGCGAACCGCCAAACTCCTTGAGAAACGCGGCGATGCAATGGTCGCGATGTTCTGGCCGCCAGACCTGCGGAGCGTAAGCGCTTCGGTCCGGACGATGGCCGATGCTGCGGGCTTGCGGCTGAACGGGGACATCGCCGAGCGGATTGCGCGCGGGGCAGGGCTCGACGTGCGGCTGGCGCAGTCCGAAGTGACCAAGTTGGCGCTATATCTCGACGCTTCGCCAGAGACGCCGCGCAATGCGGATGCCGAGGCACTGGCCGCGATCGGCGCTACGACCGAGGAGGATGGCTTCATGCCTTTGGTCAACGCGGTACTTTCCGGCGATGTATCGAAATTGCCCGGCGAGTTGCGCCGGATGCGCGAATTGTCACTTAATCCGGTTGGCCTCTTGCTGGCTTTCGAGCGGCGTGTCGCCCAACTGGCACAGCTTTCAGCTCGGATCGGCCCACGAGGAGATGTGAGCGGCACCTTGAAGGACGAAATGCGCGCGCGCCGGGTTTTCTTCAAGGACGAGCGCGATCTGGCCAACCAGTTGCAGCGCTGGCGGGGAGAGAAGCTCAATCGGCTGGTCGCAAAATTGGTGCATCTTCACCAAAGCCTGTTGTCAAACAGTCAATCGGCGGAGATGCTGCTTGCCCAGGGCCTGACAGAGATCGCGAGATTTGCAGGTTCTCGCAAGTAGATTACGACCAAGAGACCAAGTCATTGACCGTCAATTTGAAGCGGTTACAGCCCTTGTTGCGCTGCAGCATTGTGCCGGGCGAAGTGACAAATTGAACGCGCCTATGACTTCATTGCCACTTTCTGCACGATCATCGCGGGCGCTTGCTACATCACTGGAGCGGTGGCGACTGCGGCTTTATCTGCGGCTTGGCGTTGTGGCGCTGGTAACTTGCCGGGGATTTCGTCAATCGCTGACAAAGAATCGGACTGGTACTAGTTCCTGACCGACAAATCAGCCACCCGGCTGTTCGCCGACGAAGTCGGCGCCGAGAATATCGAGGTCACGGTCGCCGGAAATGTATTTGCCGCGAATTGTTTTCTCTACGGCATCGCCGTCGAAGACGTGGGCAAGCAATGGCTGGGGCCATATGACCAGGCCTAACCGGTCATCATCTCGATCGTTGCCCGAAAGCCGGCGCGAAACTCAATCCTTCGGAACGCTGAAGGTACCGGTCACCCGGCCGCCAGAACGGGTCGCGCCGCCTTCGCCGGTTACCGGCGATGATCCGCTGGCGCTGCCGTCTACGCTGGACACACCGCTTTGCAAATCGATCACCAGCCGGCCGCCATTGAGCGTATCACCGCCGCGCCGTAGGCGGACATTGCCGGCCATGGTGATGATCCGGCGGTTGAAATCATACACCGCTACATCGCCGCTGGCTGCTTCGTTGCCGCGGGTTACCTGAACCCCGCCCGTTGCGGTGATGCGCTGGATGCTGAGCGATCCCGCGTCGGAATAATTGACCAGTGTACGGGCAGCACGCAGCCGCAGGCCTGCTTGGGTAATGTCGACATTGCCGGACAGCACGACGCGGTTCTGACGGTCCTGCAATTCGATCCGGTCTGCGCCGTAATTGACCGGGGCGTTGGAATTATGCGCCGCGATGGCCTGCGCATTGCTGTACATTCCGCCGAACGCGGCACCGAAGCCCGCGATGGTCAACAGGAAACCGGCGGCGGCCGAACGGCCCGCAGTCCTGAGCAAAGGCGTGGAATTGTTTGTCATTACGGCATCCTCAGCTTGCCCGGGATCATCTGGATCCTGGCATTTCCGTCCAGTGTAACAGTGCGCGCGGGCAGGTCGGCTTCGATCCGGTTGGCGGAAAACGTGCCTGCCGGGACCGTGCCCGATACGCCACCAGCACCGACCATGCGTTTGGTCTTGAGATCGATCGACACCCCGTTCGCGACCATGTTGTAGCCATCCGCCGCCGTCAGCCGGAGCGGCCCGTTGACCGAAACTACGTCTTCGGAAATATCGAATGCGCCGCCTTGTGCGCTCAGGCGGGCCGGGCCTTCCGGCAGCAGGATACGTGCGACCAGATCGCTCATCCGCACGATTCCTTCCGCGCCCGACCTTTGGACGGCTTCGCCTGCGGTGAGGGAAAATGGCTGCCCGTCATTGTCCTTGCCGCGGTACATCGCATTGTCGACCCGGAGCCGCTCGTCGATCATCGCCACCTTGGTGCGGTCCAGCAGGAAGCTGACTTCGCCGCGCGGGGATAGCGGGGTGATCACCATGAATGCCGCCAGCACGCCCACCGCCATAGGCAGCACAACCGCAAGAAACCGGACCAGCCGGTCATGCGACCCGCCGGGCACGGCAAAGCCCTGACGCCGGGAGCGCAATTGCTTTGCTTCGCTGGTTTCTATGCGGGCACTCATGATGCTGTCTTATTCTTTGCCGGATTACATATGGCTGAAGATGTCGTGTTCGGCCCAGCCAGCCAGGTCGAGCCGGGCGCGGGTGGGCAGGAAATCGAAGCAGGCCTGCGCCATGGCGGTGCGCCCTTCGCGTTCCAGCCGAACTTCGAGAATGTCCATCAGGCGGTGCAGGAAGCGCACGTCGGACGCGGCGTAATCACGCTGCGCCTCGTTTATGTCATTCGCGCCCCAATCGGAACTTTGCTGTTGCTTGGAAATCTCCGCGCCGAGCAATTCGTTGACCAGATTTTTCAGGCCGTGCCGGTCGGTATAGGTTCGCGTCAGTTTGCTTGCGATCTTGGTGCAGAACACCGGTGATGCCTCAACCCCTAGATAATGTTCGATCGCCGCCAGATCAAACCGGGCGAAATGATACAGCTTCACCCGCGCCGGATCGGCCAGCACGGCCTTCAGGTTGGGCGCATCATAGCTGCTGCCGACCTTGAAGCGCACGAGATGTTCGTCGCCCCCGCCATCGCTGATCTGCAACAGGCACAGGCGGTCACGCGCGGTGACCAGTCCCATGGTCTCAGTGTCGACTGCGACCGGGCCGGGCGCAAGCACGCCTTCGGGGAGGTCTTCTTCATGAAAATATACTGCCATGCGCGGTGCCTTAGGACGAATGGGGAAAGAGGGGAAGTGCTTGCTGGCGAAGCGGCGATGTCGGCAGTAGTCTGGCGGCATGTTCGACGAGGAAATTCCCGAAAGCTGGCGCGCTGCGCTGGAACCTGTGCTGACCGCGCCCGAGGCGCGCGAACTGGGCGGCTGGCTGAGCGGCGAGGAAGCTGCGGGCAAAGCGGTCTATCCCCCCAATGGACAGCGGCTGCAGGCGCTGGAACTGACCCCGCTGGACAAAGTGAAGGTCGTGATCCTGGGGCAGGATCCCTATCACGGACCAGGGCAGGCGCATGGCCTGTCCTTCTCCGTGCCCGAGGGCGTGCGTGTGCCGCCGTCACTGGCGAATATCTACAAGGAGCTGGAAAGCGACCTTGGCGTGACCCCGCCCGGACACGGCAATCTGGAGGATTGGGCGCGCCAAGGCGTGCTGCTGCTAAACGCTTCGCTGACGGTGGAAGGCGGGCAGGCGGGCAGCCATTCCAAGCGCGGCTGGGGCCCGATCACCGATGCCGCCGTGGCAGCCGTAGCCGCCCGGCGGGAACCGAGCGTCTTCATCCTGTGGGGCAACCATGCACAGAAAAAGGCGGCAAACATTCACGAATTGGCCCAGCCGGGCCGCCATTTGGTGCTGACATCGGTCCACCCCAGCCCGCTATCCGCGCACCGCGGATTTTTTGGCTCCAAACCCTTTAGCAAGGCCAACGCCTTTCTGGAGGCCAATGGGCGAGGCGCCATCGACTGGTAGGTGCGCCTGTTTTACTGCCCAATTTCAGAGACTATCCGTAGACTATCCAATGGCATAGGCTACCGTCCTGAAAACGACAGGCGATGGCCGGGTGAAGCAATTGATCTACCGTTCGCAGCCCTTCGGGTTCGACCGCGCAATGCTTGCCGGCATCCTGGTGCAGGCCCGCCGCAACAACCGGCGTGACGACATCACCGGCGCGCTGGTGTGCCGCCATGATCTGTATATCCAACTGATCGAGAGGCCAGAGCCCGCAATCGATGCGCTGTATTCCCGCATCGCGGCGGACAACCGCCATAACGATGTCCGGCTGGCACAGTCCGACACTGTCAGCGAGCGGATGTTTCCCGAATGGGAAATGCTCGATGACGACATGCCGACCATGACCTGGACCCCCGTCCAGATCGCCGATGGAGCGATCGAGCAGGCAAGCCCCGAAGAGCTGCGCGCGATCTTCGAAGGGATTGCAGCTAAAGCCCGGAGTTGAGCGCAGGTGGGGGAGTAGGCATGTCAGCTAACGACCCAGTTTGCGACATTTGCGACAGGAAATTTGCTTCCAGTAAACTGCCATCTGCTCCGCCAGAACTTAAGCGCGGGATTTGGGCCGCTTGCGGAGGGTCCGGTTTCAACCTTTTTGTGCGAGAAATCATTCTTCTCTGGACGCCGCAATCGCCGGCAACGGCTGTGTCTTCCTCCTGAGTTATCCTTTGGCGGCGAGCCGGCCGCAAATTATAATTACAATGTACGCTTGAAGAGCTATAAATCGGTCATCATAATTCCGAACTCGTATAGTGCCGCATCGCCGTTACGCGTGGATGCCCGAACGCGGCAACGGACGAATTTCGATGGAG
>JBFEKH010000047.1:0-14753 GCA_041552775.1 Allopontixanthobacter sp. | reverse complement strand
GCCACTGCCGATGCCGCTCCGCCGCTTGATCCACCGGAACTGTGATCCAGGTTCCAAGGGTTTCGGGTTGGACCCTCGGCGATACTTTCCGTGGTCGCCGTCACTCCGAATTCGGGTGTGGTCGTCTTGCCGAAGATCACCAGGCCGGCCGCTTCGTGACGTTTGACCAGTTCTGATGTGAAGTCCGGCACATAGCCTGAATAGAGCCGGCTGCCTTGCCCAGAAGGATAGCCAGCCATATGCATGTGAAGGTCTTTTTCGAGGAACGGCACGCCAGTGAACAGGCCATCGGGAAGCCCCTTGGCGATCTTCTCACGCCCGTAATCGAACATTTCCTGTGCGAGGAAGTTGAGGCGTTTATCCTGGGTTTCTGTGCGGGTAATTGCCTCTTCAAGCAGCTCGAGCGACGAAACCTGTTTCGTGCGGACCAGGTCGGCAAGGCCGAGCGCGTCATGATTGCTATAATCAGACCCGCTTCGTGTGGATGCACTCGCCATTTTACTCATCCCTGTTCCTGCCAGAATAGCTGCCGTTGCAGCCCCTTTAACAATGTCGCGGCGCGTCATGGTCATCTCGTAACGCCATTTTTGGATCGGCCAGGTGCGCCATCATCACCGGCGTAATATCGTGCATAAAATTCCCGGAATTTCGGTATCGGCCCGTCGCCCATGCAAATGATCGGGTTGGGTTGGAATTTCATCCGGTCCCAAACGACCTTGTCTTGATCCAGCTGCTTGTTCACATCCTTGATGATCGCCCGTGCAAGGCCGGCCATCGGCCCTTCGATTTGGGTTCTTGGCTGTGTGTAGAAATAGCGCACTTCCAGTTTGTCGAACTCTACCGGTGTGATGCAAGCAAGCAGCAAGGTTTCGCAAATACCTTCGAAACGCACCCAGTTCTGACCAGGTCCGTTAGAGTTAGATGTGATGACACCATCCACCACGCCCTTCGGCGTGCCCATTTTGGCCCGAACAATACCCTTGCGGTTCCATTCTCCCCATTCCAGTTCCGCTTCTGGCGGACTGGCAACCCCGTGAATATAGGTAAAGTGCGGGAAATCGACGCCGTTCTCGGCCATGTTCTGGATGCTGCCATAGATTGTCCATGTGCATTCATAAAAGTCGGACCATTCAGGTGCCGTCGCTTCGGGAATTTTGACAACCTCATACGCTGGTGCATCGCCTTGCGGGTGATACCAGGTCCAGATCATCCGGTTCTTTTCATCCATCGGCCAAATGTCCTTGCACTTGCGCTTGACCTGTGGCGGGATCACCTTCGAATAGGGGATTTCCTTCACGACGCCTTCGTTGCCGTCATAGCGCCAGGCGTGGAAGGGGCATTCGAGAAGGTTGCCATGTACCTTGCCGCCATGGCCAAGATGCGCGCCAAGGTGGGCGCAATAGGCCTCGATCATGCGGACTTCGCCATCTTCTCCGCGCCAGATTGCCAAATCTTGTCCGAAATAGCGCAGCGGTTTTACTTCGCCGATAACCAGTTCGTCGCTGAGCATCAAAGGATACCAGCCGACGGGGAAGCCGATGTCGAGATTGCGCGCTTCGGCTGACGGACGGTTCGGGATGTCGGCAACTCGCCAGGCAGCGAGTTCTTCCTTCGTCATTTTCTCGATGATCTGAAAGGCAGCCACTGGCGCGGTACGGGCGTCCATTGTTGCGGCTTCGCCATGCGTTGCTGATGCAGTCATAGTCGTTTTCCTCAATCTGCCGACCTATTTTTCAAGGCGGTTGCCTGCTGCCGGGGTTGTCTCGGACGGAAGGCGGTGACGAAAGAAGGGGAGCAGACTTCCCGGCTCCCGGGCGAAACTAGAGTTTGAAAACACGCTTGGCATTCTCACGCAGGAATTTTGGCCAGACCTCGTCCTTCAGCGGCACATTTTCCATGTCGGAGAATATCCGGTCGAGGCTGAGGCCCATCGGAAAATAACCGGCATAGATGATCTTGTCCGACCCGCGCGAGTTTGCATAATCGATGATCGCCTTTGGATAATGCTTTGGTGCAAAGGCGCTGGTCGAATAATACAGGTTTGGCCATTTCAGCATCAGTTTCACGGCCAGTGCCTCCCACGGTTCCGCGCCGTGGCGCATCACGATCTTCAGATCTGGGAAGAACCAGCAGACCTCGTCCAGATGTTCGACCTTTTGCGTTTCCATCGGGATGCGTGGGCCCGGGATCCCGACGTTCAACAAAATCGGCAGGTCCAGTTCAACCGCGCAAGCATAGATCGGAAACATATACTTGTGGTTGATCGCGACCTGCGGATTGGTTCCTGCGGGGAACACGCTGATCGCGCTCAGGCCGACTTCTTCGTGAATCCGCTTGATCCGGCGTACTTCGTCCATACCGTCATTGGGATTGCATGGAAGATCGAAGAAGAAGCGGTCAGGGTACTGCGCCTTCGCCCGGCGCGATGTCTCATTGTCGTTCCAGCCAACCAAAGCGTATTCGATGTTGAAACGGTCCATCTGCTCGACGGTCCATTTCACGAAATCATCGGCGTTGTCGGTGTCGGGAATATCCTTGAACATATACTGCGCAGGCATCTTGAATGCTTCGCGGCTCTGCTCGTCTTTGAGCAGGGGTTTGAAGGCCTCGTACCATTCGGATTTATCTTCTGCCTCGGGAATGCCCAGCATGCAGTCGATAATCCGGATGTCCTTAGGGTAACCCATCTTACTTCGCTCCAGAGAGGCGCGGCCAGTCGGCGCGCAATTGCTTCTTATCGACTTTTCCGACGGAATTGCGGGGCAAGGCTTCGTTCGAGAATATTACTGTAGCGGGCGCTTTGTACCTAGCTAGCTTTTCACCGACTGCGCTAATGATGTCGGACTCGGTCAAATCGCCATCCTGTCTCACGATGGCGACCAGCAATTCTCCCAGCCGCTCGTCGGGAATGCCGAAAGTCGCGCATTCCGAGATACCGTCCATCTCACCAATCGCGCGTTCGACTTCGGCGCAATAGATGTTCTCGCCGCCAGAAATGACCATGTCCTTCTTGCGGTCGACAATGAAGATGTAGCCTTCCTCGTCGACATAGCCGACATCGCCAGTTTTGAGCCACCCATCGCTGGACAACACCTTGTCGGTCTCTTCCTTATTCTGCCAATAGCCCTGCATTACGACCGGGCCGCGCACGACGATTTCTCCGGGCGTCCCAGCTGGCAGCTCGTTGCCGTCATCATCTTCGATCCGCATGTCAACCAGCGACAGAACGCGCCCGGCAGATGCGCGGTTGCGGATGAAGTCCTCGCCAACAGCCATCGCCACGCTGCCCGAAGTTTCGGTCATGCCGTAACCGGTGCCCATGACAGCGCCCGGGCATGCGGCACGAATCTCGTCGAGAAGCGCGACGGGCAGTGCTTGTCCGCCAGTGGACAGATTGGTCAGACTGCTCAGATCAGCTCCGGTTTCCTTTGCGCCGTTCAGCATATCCCACATCATGGTGGGCACGCCGGAGAACATGGTGATCTTCTCGCGTTCGATAGTTTTGGTGGCTTCGATTCCATCCCAGCGGCGCATCAGGACGATTTTGGAGCCTGCGCAAAGCGGCGACAGGAATGACGCGCCGAGGCCGGAAATATGAAAGAGAGGGTTGACCAGCAACGCACCAGGCTGCGGCATGTGCGCCAATATTTGCTCGACCGGAATGCCGTGTTTTTGCGCAGCATCATACAGAACCATTGTACCCACCATCTGTACGCTCATCAGCCCGTTAATGAGGTTACGATGGGTGAGGACTGCACCTTTGACGCGGCCGGTGGTGCCGGATGTAAACAGGATTGTACAAGGATCGTCGGCACGGGCCGGTTCGAACGCAGGCAGCTCTGGGCCTGAGATCGGAAAATCCTCGGCCTCCAGAATATCTCCTGTGTAGCCGCCTTCGCGGAGCAATTCGGCACGTTCTTTATCGGCGAGCACCAGGGCGGGCGTTACGTCTTCGACTGCTGCGCGGAGTTCGGCAGGCGCGCCGCGGCTGTTTACCAGCGCTGCGATTCCGCCAGCGCGGATAGTCGCGAGAAAGCCTATCATCCATTCAGCGCGGTTGCGCATACAGATTGCCACACGGTCACCGCGCTTTATGGCCAGTTGTGCAACCAACGCATCTCGCAAGCTGAAGAGTTCGCCAAAAGTTACACGCCGCTCGCCTTCCACGAGGAATGTCTTGTCGCCGTGCCTGCGCGCGCTTTCGATCAACAAATTGAGATCTGCAGGGGCATTTGCAAATTGACGCATGCCGTCGCGCTCGCCGATTTCGAAAGGCGTGCCCGGCGCAGTCAGGCTGTCGAAAATGGGGTCAGAGCGTGTCACGTGGGCTGATCTCAATAAACCGCCGCAGGATTGGGTTTGTTCGGGCTGCCCAGCATCTCGCGGTACGATGGTCGCTCACTGCCTCTGTCCAGCAGACCCAGGGCTTTGCCGATTTCTGCCGCGATGAGGGTATGACCTGAATATTGAGCCCCTTCTGGACGCGTCGCCAACGCATGGAGAATCTGGCCCGTATACTCGGGGTTTTCCGCTGTCGCGATGAAGTCCTTATACTGCTCGGGATTGGTTTCGCTGGCGATCTTGGACCGCTCTGTAATCAGCGGCCCCATCCAAATCGATACGGTGCGGACTCCCGTATCGCGAAGGTCGAATTCCATGTCATGTGCGAACTTATCAAGCCCGGCTTTCTGCGCACCATAGGCGGGCCCGTGCATGTAGCAACTCGCGCCGAAGGATGATCCAAAAGCTATGAGGCCCGAGCCTTGTTTCACCATCATCCTGGCAGCATGCCAGCTTGCCACATAGGCTGACCGCAAGCCGACATCGAGGATATCGACAGCTGCAATTTCCTTCTCCCAAAACGGCTTTTTCTCGATCAACTGGTGATGAATTGATGCGGCATTGTTGACAAGAATATCAAGCTGCCCTTGCTCCTCGGCGATCCGTTCGAACAATTTCGCAACCTGTTCGTCGTCACTGTGATCGCACATCACGGCGATACCTTCGCCTCCGGCCGCGGTCACTGCCTGCGCTGTTTCGGCCACGGTGCCGGGCAGCACGGTTCCGTCCCAGCCTTTTGCATCCCCTGGTACCACCGTGCGGCCGGTCACATAAACAGTCATGCCAAGCTCGCCAAGTCCGCGAGCAATACCAGCGCCCGCTCCGCGACTCGCACCGGTTACCAAGGCGACCTTGCGGTTACTCATTAAAATATCCTCCAAAAAACGCATTTAGCGCTTAGGTGGAGGCTATAGCCACGATTTGCGAAATTGAAAAGGCTAAAAACTACGCAAAGATTGGACCTCAGTCGAAATTGGCTTGGCCTCCATCAAGCGGAATGGTTGCGCCAGTCATATAGCTTAATTGCGGAGAGCATAGTGCAACTACAGCTTCACCAATATCACCTTCGCATTCTCCCAGACGTCCAAGCGGGATGGTCTTGAGAAATTGCGCGGCCTCTTCCGGATTCTTATCGATCCAACCCTGCATGCCTTTTGAGAGTGCGTGGGGTGCGAGTGATAGAACTCTGATATTGTCGCCGCCCCATTCAGCCGCAGCGCCGCGTGTCAGGGAGCGCATCGCCTGCTTTACGGCAGCGTACGCACCATAGCCGGTCATGTCCCAGCGTACGCCAGCCGACGACACGAGGTTGAATGTAATCCCGCCGCCGCGCTGCGCCATGAGTGGATGGCACAGCTTCATCAACCGAAAGGCAGCAAGTGGCCCTGATTGGAACCCTGCGATAAAAGCTTCGTCGGTTACATCCGCGAGTTTGCCCTGCGGCACTTGCTGGGCATTGTTGACCAGAATATCGATGCCGCCCCAAGTGTCCGCTGTATGCGATACTGCAGCATCAAGATCCCTTGCCACGCATACGTCGCCGGGTAACACGAGCGCTTTGTTGCCGGTTTTTTCGATCAACAGTCTGGTTTCGACAAGTTTGCTTTCGGTCCGTCCGAACAAGGCCACCCTAGCCCCCGCTTTGGCGAGCGCCAGCGCGATGCCTTGTCCCACGCCCTGTCCTGCGCCAGTGATAAGGGCAACTTTGCCCGCAATATATTCTGCCATAAGTCAAACCCCGATATTCGTAATAGGATAAGCTAAAAATTACGCAATGTGTTGACAAAATGCTATAGTCGGCCAAGGAATGCGTCGCAAGAGAGGAGTTTTGCTTGTCCAGCTTAGATAAGGCTTTTACGCCGCTGACCATCGGTCCGCTGACCATTCGCAACCGCTTTATCAAGGCGGCAACGAATGAGGGTATGGCCAAGGGTGGCATTGTTAGCAAAGGCCTAGCGAATTTCCACGCTCGTATGGCGCGAGGCGGATCGGCGCTTTCTACGGTGGCCTATTGCGCAACTTCCCGCGACGGGCGGACGTTCATTGATCAGGCTGTGCTTGATGCCGATTCGGTGGCGGACTTCAGGGTGCTGACAGACGCAGTCCATGCAGCGGGCGGTGCGGCCAGTGCACAGATCACTCACGCAGGCAGCTTCACCTTCCTCGACAAGCAAACCTTGCAGGCGAGCAGGCCGCTTTCTTCCTCGGGCGGTTTCAACAAGGTTGGAGTCGTATCCGGCCGTTTCTTGAAAAAGAAGATGGGCCGTGCAGAAATGGACACGATGACGGAAGAGTTCGTCGCGGCCGCACTTTGTGCGCGCGAGGCGGGCTTTGATGCCGTCGAACTCCACATGGGGCACGGTTATTTGCTCAGCCAGTTTGTCTCCAAGCTCTATAACAAGCGCTGGGATGCATTTGGCGGATCAATCGAGAAGCGGATGAATTACCCGTCCGAGGTCCTGCGCCGCGTGCTCGACGCTGTCGGCAAGGATATGGCGGTGCTGGTCAAATATTCGATGACCGATGGGCCGAGGGGCAATACTATTGAGGACGGTATTGCGATCGCCAAGCGCATTGAAGCAGATGGCGCGCATATGGCGGTGCTCTCGAATGGGATGAATGTCGATTCGATTACTTCGATGTTTGGCTCTGCGCTGCCGAAATCGGGTGCCAAGCCCGCCAATCCACTGATCGGCATGGCTATGTGGATCCAATCGTTGACCGAGCCTAAAGACGTTGTTTTTCGGGAGAATTACCTCCGCGAACTGGCGCGGCAGGTTCGCGCAAATGTTGCTATGCCGCTTGCCTACCTTGGCGGCGTGCAATCGCGTGATAATGTGATCGAGGCAATGGACGACGGCTTTGAGGCAATTGCCATGGGACGCGCGTTGATCTTCGATCCTGGATTGATCAACGGCCTGAAAGATGGCTCGATGACATCATCAGGCTGCACCGCATGCAATCGGTGCGTGATGATGATGTACACTCCGGGAGGAACATCCTGCGTCTTGACGCCAGAATCTCCGGATCCGGCACTCAATACAGAAAGAGCAGCTTCATGAAATTCGATTTCACCGGCCAGGTCGCGATCATCACCGGCGGCAGCGACGGTATTGGCCGGGCAACCGCGGAATTGCTGGCGTCGTCCGGTGCGCATGTTGCCATTTGCGCACGAGGTCCGGAGAAACTGGAAGCGACCCGCATTGCAATTTCAGATGCCGGTGGTTCTGTGGAAACGCATCAGCTCGATGTGTCTGATGCCGATGCCTTCGCTGCGCTAGTGGCCGATATTGCCGAGCGAAATGGTCGTCTCGACATGATGGTGAACAATGCGATGTCAGTGCATTATGCTCCGATCGAGCAACTTACCAATGAGCATTGGCGCAAGGATTTTGCAGTCAATGCAGAGGCGGTTTTTACCGGTACGAAAGCTGCGCTGAAAATCATGAAGGCTGCAAAAAGCGGGTCCATCGTCAACATATCGTCGACCACTGCCATTCGCGCTGCCCCTTATATGTCGAGCTATTCTGCATCGAAAGCAGCAATGATCCAGTTTACTGCCGTTGCGGCTATGGAGGCTGCGGAAAGCAATGTGCGGGTTAACGCGATCGTACCGGGGCAAGTTCAAACTGCTGCCAACGAATCTTACGCCAGTAAGGCGCCAGAGGTGGCATCCAAGACCATCGATGCCATTCCGATGAAGCGGGGCGGCGAACCTAAGGAACTGGCGGCGTCCATCGCGTTCCTGCTGTCCGATGCGGCCTCCTATATTACGGGTGTCGCACTGCCGGTTGATGGCGGCAAGGCTGCACAACTTTATTTGCCATCATGAGTCAAAGCTCAACCAGGTCGAAGAAAACCGCTGTGATCACTGGAGCGGCAAGTGGAATTGGCTTGGGGCTCGCTAGGCATGCAAGCGAGCTTGGCATGAATGTTGTTCTTGCTGACAGGGACGAGCAAATGCTGCGGGACGCTGCGAATTCTCTTTCTGGACCAAAGCTTGCAATAATCACCGATGTAACGAGCGAGAGTGATATGGTTCGGCTGCGCGATAGTGCGTATGCGGAATTTGGTCAGGTCGACCTGCTTTTCAACAATGCTGGCATCTTGTCGTCTGGACGGTGCTGGGAGATTGACGCTCACACATGGCAGCGTTCGCTCGACATCAACATCGGCGGTATAGTGAATGGGCTGAGGGTATTCGTTCCCGCTCTGCTGGAGGCCAAAAGGCCAGCAAGAATAATCAATACAGCTTCGGTGGGCGGCTTTTTTCCGGCCCCCTTCATGGGACCATATTCGGTCAGCAAATATGCAGTTGTGGCACTCACCGAAGTCCTTGCGCTCGAACTGGCAGCGCTGGGATCGCAGGTCGAAGTCTCATTGCTGGCGCCCGGACCAGTCAAAACCAACATTCTGGGTGAGGACGCTCCAGCTTCCACTGAACTGCTAATGGAAAAAATGCGTTCGATGACGGATAGCAAGGGAATGGACGCTGCAGATTTCGCAGGCATCGTGTTCAAGTCGATTGCTGCAGGCGATTTTTGGATTGTACCGCAGCCCGATTCCTTAGACCCGCGAGTGCGCAAGAGGACAGACGATATCCTGGAGCGACGTTCGCCGGTCCAGCCTAAGTAGTAGCGGAAGATTCACAATGGCGATTTGGGACAAAGAAGTCGATATTCTGGTCGTTGGATCGGGCGCAGGCGGGATGCTCAGCGCACTGGTTGCGGCCGAGAATGGCGCGGATACGCTAATTATCGAGAAAACCGACAAATGGGGCGGCACCTCGGCCACCTCAGGTGCGGGTATCTGGATTCCGGCCAGCGATCAGGCGAAGGCAGAAGGATTCAATGATGATCCCGATGAAGCATTCAAATATGTGCGCGGGCTTTCGGCGGATAATGTCGCCGATGCACATATCCGCTCGTATGTAGAGAATGCATCGGACATGCTGCGCTGGATGGGCGATCATACGCCGCTAAACTATTGCGCGTTTCCCTATCCTGATTACCACGCCGAAAATCCGGGTGGGAGCCCGACCGGCTACCGCACGCATATGCCGCTCCCGCTCGACGGCAAACCACTCGGCAAGGATGTCGAGACGCTACGTTTTGCTTCGCCTGCGGCCAGTCTATTTGGTTATCTCAATTGGCATTTTGATGAGACGTACATTCTTCTGTTTCGGCAGAAGGGCTGGTTCTGGCATCTGACCAAGAGCCTCGGGCGGTACTGGCTCGACCTTCCGTTCCGTCTCAAATCGCGCAAGGATCGCCGGCTAACGCTGGGTAACGCGCTGGCTGGGGGCTTGCGTCTCGCACTCAATGAAAAGCAGGTTCCTCTGTGGCTGGAAGCTCCGTTTGAAGAACTGGTGGAAGATAGCGGCAAAGTCACGGGCGCCGTGGTGCGACGAAATGGCAAGCTGATCCGGATCCGCGCGCGCAAGGGTGTAATCCTTGCCGCCGGCGGCTTCGACAAGAATCAGGAAATGCGCGATGAGCACGCACCGCTCTACAAGAGCGCACTGTATTCTGGCGGCACTGAAGGCAATACTGGCGATTCCATTCGTGCGGGCCAAGCCATTGGCGCTGACACGATGAACATGCAATCCGCCTGGGCGGCGCCGGTGTTTTATGTCCCGGGCGAAGATCGCGGTCGCCTCTGTACTATCGAGCGTGCATTACCCGGTTGCATGATTGTCAGCCAAAAAGGCGAGCGCTACCTGAACGAGGCTGCGTCCTATCACATTGTCGGCCAGCAGATGGCAAAGCGAGAAGCCGAACATGGCGACGCCAGCCCGAGCTGGTTCGTTTTCGATCACACATATCGCCACAAGTTCCCCGTTGGGCCGCTGATGCCGATTGTGCCCGATTGGTTGCAAAACGGGAGGGTCAAGACAATCCTGAAAAAGGGCAAGACGATTGACGCTCTGGCTGCTGATATGGGTGTCGATCCGGCTGCCTTGTCAGGAACCATCAAGCAGTTCAACGCAGGCGCGGCGAAGGGCGTGGACCCAGATTTCAAGCGCGGGGAAGCAGCCTATGACAAGATGTATGGCGATCCTTCGGTAACTCCCAATCCTTGCTTGCGGCCGATCGAGAAAGGACCGTTCTATGCGATGCCGATCTATCCCGGTGATATCGGCACCAATGGCGGACTGAAAACCGACGAACGTGCTCGTGTGCTCGGCCAGGATGGCAAGCCTATCGTTGGACTCTATGCAGTTGGTAACAACGCGGCATCGGCCATGGGCGAAAGCTATCCCGGGGCCGGTGTGACCATCGGTCCGGCTCTCACCTTCGGTTATCTCGCAGCACGTGATGCCCTTGGCGTGAATTCCTAGCGCCTAGTCGGCCCGCACTTTGACTTTTGGGGCATCCTTGCCCCGGCGCATCGTTTCGATGAATTGCTCCAGCGGTGCCGGTTCTGGAACCGGACCTTGGGGGGCACCATCACGGGCCCAGAATTCCTCGTAACTCGGGAACAGCTTGTGGAAGTTGCCCTCTGCCGGATCGGTGCCGGGCCAGCGCATTTTGTAGTCGCCCAACGGGGGTTTGTTGAGATCGGTTGCATACCAATAGAGCGGCAGACGGCGGCGGAAATACCAGCGCCCTTCCTGCCGTTCGTAATCGTCGACATACATCATCTGCATGATGACCCATTCACCATTGCCGTCCTCAACTGGAGTCTCATGCTCATTCTTGGAATAGACTACCCCATGTGCATGTTCGGGATCGTCAAATTCGATGATGTGACCGCCAATATGGTGTGAGGTGCCGGTGAACGGGCTGCGCAGGGTCTGGTCCATATAGGCGCGCAGGGCCTCGCGTCCGGTCGTGCCTTTACCCACCCGAACATCGGCGCAGAACAGGTTCACCATCGCATCCATGTCACGCATGTCGAGGGTGAGGGCATATTTGGCCGGTAATTGACGGATCGCATCAAGCGATTCCAGCCTGTCCAGCCGATCAATAATCGATCTATCCATCGAAACTATCCTGTAAATCTACGCAATTCGACATTATTATTGCCATATTGCCATCATGAGCGTAAAAGATACAGCTGAAAAATACGAATTCAGTGAGGGGTTTTAATCATGGTACATTCTACACGGACTTTTGCCGCACTTGGTGTTCTTGGTTGGATGCTGGCTTCATCTCCGGTGCTGGCGCAACAGACAGGTGCAGACACCGTCGAGGAAGCGAATGATTACCGGATAATCGTGGTTACGGCTCAAAAGCGCGAGCAAAATGTTCAGGACGTGCCCATTGCCATCTCTGCGCTCACATCGGAATTCCTTGAGTCGCGCGATATATCATCAATCGATGATCTTGGTTCATTAGCGCCGAATGTGAAGATCGAACGCGCGCCGGGCAGCTCGACCACCGCACAGGTTTCGATCCGCGGTTCGGTCACGATCAATCCAGCTGTCACTTGGGAGCCTGCTGTCGGCATCTATCTCGACGGCGTCTATATCGCCAAGAACCAGGGCGCCATTTTCGATGTCTCCGATCTGGAGAGGGTCGAGGTTCTGCGCGGTCCACAGGGTACTTTGTATGGCCGCAATACGCTGGCCGGGGCGGTCAACCTGATTACCGCCAAGCCAAGCGGCGAACTGGGCGGCAAAGTCGAGGCCACATACGGGAATTACGATTATCGCCGTGTTCGCGCGACGCTCGACCTCCCGGCGCTTGGACCGCTATCGGTCAAGGTTTCTGGCCAGATAGCCAAACGGGATGGTTTTTACGACGTCCTGGGCAATCCCACAGTTAATGACGCGCATTCCCTCGATAGCAAGAGCCTGATGGTCCAGGCACGGTTCGAGCCCACTGACACGCTGACCTTCGACTACACTTTCGATTATGCAAAATACGACCAGCGGCCGTTACCTGGTCAATTGGTTGGCCTGAACCTTACCGGTGGGCCGGCAGATATTTTCGACCCATCCAGCCCATCCTATCTCGGTATTCCGCTCAGCCTATTTGTAAACAAGGAACGCCAGGATGCGCTCACTCTCGATGCTGACATGTTCGAGCGGACACGTACCTTTGGCCATGCGCTGACCACGACACTAGAAATCGGTGACCTGGAGCTGAAGTCCATCACCGCTTATCGCGATCTGAAATATCAGGACCGGCTGGATCTCGACGGATCACCGATCTCCATCGCCACGACCACGCGCCTTACCGATATGGACAGCTTCAGTCAGGAACTGCAGCTGGCTGGCACCCTCTTGTCCGACCGTGTTAATTTCGTGCTTGGCGGGTTCTACTACAATGAAGATGCGGGCACCGTGAATCCGCAGTTGTTCTTTGGAGTATTCGGCCCATTCGCAAGCCAGTTTGATTCTCGTTATGCTTCCAAGACGGAGGCATGGGCCGCCTACACTCAGGTAGATGCAAAATTGACTGAAGCGCTTACGCTGACCCTGGGTGCGCGGTACACCAAGGAGACGAAATCCATCAGCCGGTTCCTTCAGGTCTTAAGTGACGCTGCCATCCCGCCGGCGTTACTGCCGCTGACAGTTGCCGACATCGGATTTGGTGACGTTGACGAGGCGAAATACAATAATTTCAGTCCATCGGCCACGCTCAGCTATGAATTCAATTCCGATGTCACCGGATACGCGCGATTTGCCAAAGGCTATAAATCTGGCGGATTCAATGGGGAAACAAATGTTTTCGCCGCGCCCACTGCGGCCTGCCCAACGGGTGCTCTGGAGCTATGCAATCCATACCTTCCGGAAACGGTCAACAGTTATGAACTCGGCCTGAAAAACGTGCTGGCGAATGGTGCATTGGTCCTTAACGTCGCGGCGTTTTGGGATGACCATAAGGACATCCAGCTGTCGGTGTTCGATGCAACCGGCGCTGCAGCCTCGAAGGTCTTGAATGCGGCATCTGCGACCATTCGCGGGCTTGAGGTTGAGGCCGTAATTCGTCCATCAGATGCGCTGACCATCAATGGGTCGTTTGCCTATCTTGATGCCAAATATGACAGTTTCTTTGAGAACGGCGTCGATGTTTCCGACAATCGTGCGTTCCCCCACACACCTAAATACACAGCGGCGGTCGGGGCAGATTGGCGGGTTGCCGAGGGCGATTGGGGCCGATTTAATCTGATCGGTGATCTCAGCATGGTGTCGAATTATTACACTTTTCCTTTCCAGCTCCAGCTGACCGACCCAACTGCTGCGGTTGCAGGCAATAGCGAATCCAAGGGCCGAGTAATCGGTAATCTGCGTGCGTCCGTGTCCCAGCTAAATCTCGGAGGGGTGGATGCCACCGTCTCTGCATTTGTGCGGAACATTACCGACGAGGATAATCCATCTAACTTCATCGATTTTGGACCGGGTTTCGGCGGCATTTTGCTTGGATACTTTCCTGAACCACGGACCTACGGGCTTACCTTGGGGGTTGAATTTTAATGGTTGAGTTTGCCGGTAAGCGTGCAGTCGTAACTGGCGCTGCATCGGGGATTGGCCGTGCCACCGCGCTGCTGCTGGCGCGCGAGGGTGCCCACGTTCTCGCGGCTGATATTTCGGAGCAAGGCTTGGCAGAGACTGCCAGGCTGGCCGAAGGATCACTGGAGACGCATGTCTACGATGCCAGCAACGTCGAGAGCTGTCATGCACTCGTCGCCGCTGCCTCAAATGCCGGTCCGCTCGATATTCTCTGTAACATCGCCGGCATGCTTGATTGGGGGGAAACGCATGAATTTGACGAGAACCGCTTCAAGCGCATTATCGACATCAACCTTACCGGCACCTTTGCCATGTGCCGCGCCGCGCTGCCGCATCTGATCGAAAGCAAAGGCTGCATCGTCAACATGGCCTCGACCGCGGCATTGGCCGGAACGCCATACGCAACCGCTTACACAGCCTCCAAGCACGGTGTCGCAGGGCTGACCAAGAGCATCGCGATTGAATATGCGTCCAAGGGCGTCCGCGTGAATGCGGTCTGCCCCGGTCATGTTGACACGCCGATGGGTAACAAGGCTCCGCCGACTGGGGACATTGACTGGGCATTGATGATGCGTGCCGCGCCCAAATTGCTCGATGGGAAATGCGATCCGTCAGACATCGCAGAAATGGTTGCGTTTCTCGCGAGCGCGAAGGCCCGCAAGATTACCGGTGCGCTGTTTACTGTCGATGGAGGGCAGTTGGCTGGCTGAGCAAAGCGCGCGCTGCATCGCCGTTATCTAGTGGCGCATTATCGCGGTGCTTCACGCGCCAACCATCTTTGGTACGGAAGAATTGCCAGCGGTTTGCCGATACTCGCCACGCCTCGAAACTGTCACCTTGCTTACGAAATACGATGCTGTATCCAAAGGCGGTGGCTTGGTCTCCGTCCAGTTCGATGACGTGCGGCGAAAGCACATGCGCGCAGCCTTCGCGCATTAGCTGCTGGTGTGTC
>JBFEKH010000046.1:0-14781 GCA_041552775.1 Allopontixanthobacter sp. | reverse complement strand
GCGAACAGGCCTGGGAACAGCAACTTTGTTGGCGGAACCTGACCACCGCGCTTCTGGATCGTGTCACGCATCATTGTGACGTCCTCGAAACCGGCAATGACAGCTGGCGCTTCAGAAACCGCAGCTGATCTACCCCAACAGCACTCAACCAAAGATGCAGTGCGCTACGCGCGCCTCCGGGCGGGCTACGCCCTCTCTACGCCCCGCGCAGCGCAATGGAGCGCGTCCGACCTTGCTTGCGCCAGCCCAACAAGGGGGTCCCGTTTGCACGCCGATTGACAAATTTCATGCCCGAACCGCAAAGGCGCGGACTGGCAAGCTTCGCCTTGAACGGTTTCATAATTCTGCTTTGCGACCTGAGCCATCGTTAGTCGCCGAAGATGTTTGTATAGAGCGTTGTGATCGCCTCGGCTTCTGCGTCTGTAAGCTCTTCGAACTCTTTTGCGCGCGCGCGCGCAGAAAAATGGCCATCATTTTGCTCTAAGAACTTGAAGAGCAAATTGACCGTCCGGTCAGGCATATCGACGATGTTTTGGACGCCCGCATCGAAACGATCATAGTCCTCAAGGAATTTGGCCTCTTTCGGAAGGTCGATTTCTATCGTTTTCTCGACACACTCATACAAAAATTCGGCGTGGGGTGTTGCATCAAAATAGCGGTAAAAATCTGCCGTCTCGTTCAATACCTCGACATTGTTCTTCTCGGTCGCCCGCCATTCGACGAACGGTAAGGCCCTGGCTGAGTGACTTTCCAAAACGCGTCTATAGGTGTCGATTTGCTCCAAAATGGCGGCAGAGACGGGAAACACGATTCCCGGCGGATTGAAGCCGCGCTGCGCTAATGCATGATGGATTAGATAGCGGTGCAAGCGCCCGTTTCCGTCCTCAAATGGATGCACATAGACAAAGCCGAAAGCGAGCATCGCCGATGCCACAACTGCATCCAGAGCAGCAGAGCGATTATTGGCGAAGTCGATTATCGCATCCATCAACATTGTGATGTCATCATGCTTGGCGCTAATATGGTCCGGCAAAGGTGAACCGCTTTGACGATCGTGCTGACCGACAAACCCGCCCTCTGTCCGGTAGCCTAGCTTTATGAAACGCTCATCGCGTATTACGATTTTCTGGAGCCTGTTAAATTCGTCATGGCTGAGCGGTTGCTTGCCGGCTTCACCAATGGCCTTGCCCCATTGTTGGATACGGCTTTGCGGAGGCCGCTCACCTTCAATGACGTAGCTGGATTTGGAATCCTTCAAGAGCAGGAAAGCGGCTGTGCGCGCCAGCACGTCCTTGGGGATTTCAGCAATGCTGGCTTGCGCCTTTGCTGCGAGATCTTGTTCCAAAAACTCTGCAAGCTTTTGGGTGCGAAAGACCATCGGGCAGAAATCGCGCGTGCCTGGAAGATTATTGACTACACGGTATCGCGCCAGTCTTTCACCCTCGATACAAAATTGCAGCTTGGGATCGACTGCGGTCACGTAATTACTGACAGGTGGCTCGGGCAAATCGATTTGATCACCGGTTAGCCATTCATAAAGAAACCAGACGCGCCTTGCGTAACTCCCAGTTGGTGTGGCCTCCACAATTTCCTTGATCGGTTCGCGGCCGATGGCTTCGAAAATCCTCTTGAGGACATACAGATCAAGGCCTTCATTCTTTAGCGCAAATACCAGATGCCCTTCGATGCTCGGCTCAGGGGTGTAGCGCACGCCCATGATCTTCCACTGGCCTTGCTTACCCATCTTGTGGTGCTCAACTGTGGCAAACATCATATGCGGCAGCGCTATGTCGAGGTTTAGCGCGTCAATGAGCGCGCTGTAGCCCGCAAGGCGCGCCTCTTCCGGTAGCACCCTTTCCCGAAAAATCTTTCTTGGCCCTGAAAACTCGATTTTTTTGCCCTCGCTTTCGAATTCTCATTTTTTCCTATGAAAATTCCTTTTTCCAGAACTCTCTACGTGAAAATTCATTTTAGCATGCGAGATATCGTTTTTAAACGTATTTTTTGCGAAATGTCATTTCAAGCGTAAGCAACTGCATATCCCCGCCTACCTTACTCTGCCTCTTCAGGTAGTAGAGAACCCCATGACCGATCAACGTAGGGAAACATCCTGGTGAGGCAATCCCATCACCGTTCGGGAACATCTTCTCTTGAGGCAACACGGACTCTCATCCAGAATGTCGCGCTACAGCCGGCGGTAACGATTTGCGACCTCTCTACCAGAATGATGGAGATGCAAAAGCCGCTCCGCATCCCCGCACTGCCCTACCCGGGCGGCAGCCCCAGCTATATATCCCGCCAGAACGGAACGGGAGCTAACCACCTTAATTTCCGCCATCCAACACCGATCTTCGCAGCCCTGAAAACTGCCGTTTTGGGGCGCTCAACGAAACCTGAACTTACGGCGGCTTTCAGGGGAGACGAACGAGCTTGGGAACGGCAGCTATGTCAGCTGAGGCGGACTATCAGGAGCTGGGGCTAAGCATCTGAACAGCGGAAATCGGAAAAGTGGCCTTTTAGCGGTTGGGGGCGACCCATTGCGCCGGGTCCAGCACCAATAATTCGGCCAATTGCTTATAAAGCGCTGGCTCATCGCGGCGCAAAGCCTGAGGCTTTTCGAAAAAGGTTACGATTGCTTCAGCAAAGAATTCCTGATGGTTTTTTGCCCCATAGGCATCGACAAGCGTGGGGCGTCCGTTTTTAACCCTCTCCACATGGTCATTAAAAGCGTCCAGCATGGCTTTCTCCCATCCCGCAAAAGCCTGCCCTTTGCGCAAGATTGGGATGCCATTGGTATGACCGGTTAAACTGTCCAGCTGGTGCGCGAATTCATGGATGACAACGTTATGACCATCGTCTGGGTCAAGACCGCCCTGAAGCACATGGTCCCAAGACAAAACCACGGGCCCCCGGTCCCAGCTTTCTCCCAGTGATCCGACGTCGCTCTCATGCACAACAAATCCATCGTGAGTGTTGCGGTTCGCGCGGAAGGCTGAGGGGTAGATCAGTATGGTTCTAAGTGAGTTATACCAAACCGGACTGTTGACGATCAGAAGGCTGGCTTGCGCGGCGATGGCAAGCTTCATTTTTTCCGTCACTTCAAGATCATGATTGCCATGAAAAGTGATCTGATCGAGGAACAGGTTCATTTTCCCCTCAAGTTCGGGACGCAAGGATTCTGGCAGCCGCCTTACAATCGGCACCAGTTCCATCACGACTTTTCTCTGTTCTGGAGTGAGCGGTGCCGCCAAGAGGTGATCACGTTCTCGCCTCACCGAAAAGTGGCGATAAATGAAGACCGCGGCTATCAGCAAGCCAAAAAGAAGGAAGGGCAAAAATGTCATCGGTCAGTTATCAGAAATATCGTGTGATTTTCAGCAAGATCAAGGCCAAGTCGCTTCTCGCAGTGTTCGGTAGAAACGTGGCATAACGGGAACAAGCTTACTCTTCTTAAAGCGCTGTCTGCGTATCAATCACCACATCTACGAAATTCCTGCGCTCCAGTGTCCATTTTGGCAGCCTTGAAAGCGACCGATCTTGGTTGCTCAACCAAACCTGAATGGACGGCAGCTTTCAGGGAGGCGAATTAGCTTGGGAACGGCAGCTATGTTAGCGGATGCAGTCGCGTTGTCAGTGGCCAAGTCTAGCGGCAGCTAATCACCCTTGGAAAGGGCGGTGGCAGAGACGGAGGGAATTTGATTTAACAATTAAACTATTGATATTGAATAGTTTTAATTGTTAGCACCTCTTTTTGTGCCCCCTTTTGTGCCCTCTATTTGCAGGTGGTTATACGCAGTCAAATTTGGGATGTTCAAAGTATGATTTGCGTGTGAAAGTTTTTGCGTCAAATTTCAGAAGCTCCGAAATCAGATCTGATTCTGGCTTTATGCGCCCCAACTCCGGACGTTGAAGCTTCGTTGCCGACCTCCTTATGGCAAGCATTAGATTGACCGTCGTCGAACGACTGCAGTGTTGGACAACGAACCGAAAAGGCTCCTTTCGGACGCCAATCCGTCTAAGCTGCCCTTCGTTCATGGACCGTGAATCCGGCCTCTGAAGGGCAGCTCGGTTGGACAGTCCTGACAGTCTGCTTTTAGGCGCCAAAACGTCTAAGCTGCCGTTCGTTCATCGATGCAGAATCCGACTCCTGAATGGCCCGATCAACGGCGAATGGTTCGAAGCCTATGTCACCCACGTCCTCGTGCCCGATTTGCGGCCTGGCGATGTGATCTTGGATAATCTGTCGAGCCATAAGCGCGCCTCAGTGCGGCAACGGATCGAAGCGGCAGGAGCAACCTTGCGCTTCCTTCCACCCTACAGCCCGGACTTCAACCCAATCGAAAAGGCCTTCTCTAAGCTCAACGCCATGCTTCGAAAAGCCGAAGAGCGAACCGTAGGCGGACTGTGGGGCCTGATCGGCGAACTCGTCGATACCTTCAAACCCAAGGAATGCGCCAACTACTTCAGCTCATGCGGATATGATCCAGGTTGATCGAAAAACTCTCTAGGCGGCAAGAGAAGACAAGGCTGCTCGAAGAATATTGAACAACTTGTCTGGATCAGCAGTCCTTATCTCGTTCTCCCAAACTGAGCTTCGATTTCCAAGCTCAACTTGGTCAAAATAGGCTGCACTGCCCGCAATTTTGTGAAAATGAGACACGAGTTCTTCGATCGTTTTTGGCTCTGTGCAGCCGTCTCTCAAAGCTCGAGCAATAGCTTCTGCGGCTTCGCGCTTCCTGCTGGTAAATCTCGCATCGAGATCCGCTTTCGCGATTTCGTCATCAATTGCTATGGGTCGTGCAGTGCCGTTGACCGCCCACTGGAACACTGCCGCAATCAGGTCACGCGATCGGACAGGCTTTCCGATGTGGGCCTGCATCCCCGATGCTAGGCAAAGTGCAATGTCATCAGAGTGCGCATTTGCTGTAAGCGCAATAATCGGCAATTGGATCTTGTCAAATCCAGCAGCGCGAATTTTTCTCGTTGCTTCCAGCCCATCCAAGACCGGCATTTGCATGTCCATAAAAACGATATTGAATGGCTGCCCTGCATTTTGGGCAGAGTGGACCATTTCGAACGCCTCGCTTCCGTTCTCCGCAATTTCGATTTCGTATCCTGCCTGGCTGAACATTTGACGGATCAACAATTGATTGATGTCATGGTCTTCGGCCACCAGAATGCGCGCGGCGCCTCTCGGATAGGCGCTGCCGACCTCAGGCGATGTGTCATTGGGTTTAGCTTCTTCGATTTCCCTCAGCGCTTCAATCAAAGGTATCGACAGAGTGAATGTCGATCCTTCGCCAATTGCACTGCTACACTGCAACGTACCTCCCATAAGGCGCGCGAGCTGCGCACTGATAGATAATCCTAGGCCCGTTCCACCGAACCGGCGGGTAATCGAAAGATCGGCCTGGGTAAACTGTTCGAACACTTGTTCGATGCGGTCGGGCGCGATGCCGATCCCGGTGTCGGTCACAGATATATTCAGCATGGGGCTGCCGCTGCCATGGGCAATCGCGGCAGTCACTGCGACGCTACCACTTTCCGTGAACTTTATCGCATTGCCAGTAAGATTCAGGAGGATCTGCCGCAAACGCAAGGGATCCGACATAATCCGGTTAGGCACATCGCCTTCGACTTCGAGCGAAAGAGCGAGGCCTTTGCGTTGAGCGACAGCCTCCAGCAGCCGGATACTCCCGTTGAGCTTGTGCCGGACATCGACCGCTTCGTAATTGATTGCGCTTTGCCCGGCCTCGATCTTCGCCATATCGAGAATATCGTTCAGCAAGCGTAGCATCGAGCGGCCTGAATCGGCGATAAGCTCGGCCCTTTCGCGCTGAATTTCCGAGAGTTCATCCGACAATAACAATTCAGTAAAGCCAATTACGCCGTTCATTGGCGTCCTGATTTCATGGCTCATGTTCGTCAGGAAGGATGATTTGGCTTCTGCTGCTGCCTCGGCAGCGCGCCTGGCATCGCGAAGCTCTGCCTCAAGCGCTTTCGTTAAACCCACATCCCGAAGCGAAGCAATAATCTCGATAGGCTCACCGGAGGTTTCACATCTGACGAGCCCGCAACTTGCTTCCATCCACCAGTATTCGCCAGGCTGATCAAGTTTCTCGGACCGGAATGCAAAGATCGCCTGCTCAATCACACCCTCCCTAAACTCTGCGAACTTGGATCGAACGCCAGCGTCGTCATCGGGATGGAATCCAGCGATCATTTGCTGGCCGACCAGTAATTCAGGCGCGACATTCATCAATTTTTGCGTCGACGGGGAGGCGTAGAGACAGATTCCGTCAAGTGACAGCCTGAGTACGGTATCGGTCGCGTTGTTTGCCAGCAAAGCCAGTTGTTCTTCGCGTTGGACAAGCGCAGCCTCAGCGCTCTTGCGATCGGTAATATCGATGAATACCCCGACAAAGCCTGTCACCTGCCCTTCTGAGTCGAACTCGGCGGCGTTGACAGTTTCTATCCAAATATCGGTGCCATCTGTGTGCCTGAAACAAGCCTCTCGCTGGCGAATGTCGCCCGGCTTGTTGAACCCCTTGAAGGCCGGATCATCGCGGAATTCTTTTCCGGTCGCGAGTGCTTTGCGCCATCCATCGCCCAGCAACTCTTCAACCGGCATCCCGAACATGGCAGCCCAGCGCTTATTCAGATACGTGATTTTTCCTGCAGAATCGGCCTGGAAAATCCCGACCGGAGCGGCCTCCGCCATGGTGCGAAAGCGGGCCTCGCTCTCAAGCAGTGCGTGCTCTCCCGCCAGTTTCTCGCTGATATCGGTGATCGAGCCAACTGTACCAAGGAATGCGCCATCATTGTCAGAAAGACGTCTGATCGACACTTCGACGTGACGGCTTGATCCATCGGCGATTCGGATCTTTTGCTGAACTTGCGTCGCGGAAACCTGTCCTGCTTCTATTGCCTTGAAAGTTTGTTGCAGTTCGCTCGTCTGGCTCGTATCAACAAGTTTCGCGGAGTGTGTTCCCAAGCTTTCCTCAATCGAAAAGCCAGTCAGATTTGTCCATGATGCGTTGAGGAAAATCCAGTGGCCAGCTTGGTCGGTCTTGAAGATGACGTTTCCGACACCGTCGACAATTGCCTCGACAAAATCGCGGCTCTCCCGCAGTTCCTCACGCACTTTTGCCCGGTTGGCATGAACCGCCACAACCGGAAGGCCAACAGAAAAACAAGCGGCTAGAAACAGCTGCAAGACCACCAACCGCGTGCGCATGTCCCCATCGACCAAAGAGATCGGTCCGATGCCATTGTAGGTTGCGACAATTGAAAAAAGGGCGATTGTTGTAACCGCGAGAGCAGTTCCTGTCAGGCGTCTACGAAAAGCGACTAGAAGAACAACGGGACAAGCCAGAAAGAGAAGTGGAAAGCTGGTCTGGACGAAAATAGTGATTGAGAAAAACAGCACAATCGCGCTTAAGAGCCCATTCTCGGATAAGCTGACTGTGTTTTGCAATGTTCTGGTGTGCCGCCAATCCAATAAGATAATAGTGAGCGGAGCCAGGATCGGGATGAGTAGACTGTGCGCTGCGTACCAATGTGTCCATACTTCAGGATCAAACCAGCTTCCGCCCCGTGCTAATGTCATCGCAGCAATGGAGGCTGGGACAATTGGAACGATTAGCCCGGTCAGGACAAACAGCCCTAAATGCTGAAGGTTCTCTAAATCTGGTTTGGGAACACAGAACTGGCGGATAATCAGCACTGCCAAGCTCATCTCGAGCGCATTCGCCGCAGCCAATAGGGCGGCTGTCTGCCAATTATCGCCTGACAAGAGATTGGCCGCGATGCTCCCGCACGAAGCGGCGAGTATCAAGGGGGAAGCTTCGTAGTCGGTGCGCCGGCAGATGACTCCGATGAGGATTGCATTTGCCAGCCACAAAGATGCAATCCTGCCGTCGTAGCTGAAGTAGTGTACGCTCAGCCAACCCGCAGCCGCGAAGAATAAAGTAACAAGTCCACACAAGAACCATCGTTCGGATGAATAGTTGCTTGTGAGGCCCTTCGTAAGGTGCATTTTCGAAGCCATAAGATTGCATAGCGCAACATGGTTAATAAAATTCTCGTGCACTCACCCGAATTGTCGCAAGCGGCACCGTAACGCGCCGTTAACTATAGATCGGTAGTGGTGTCCCTCTTAAAAAAAGGGTTCGCACCATGGCGGAAATATTGATTGCAGACGATGATGACATTCTGGTCGATGTGATCCGATTTCGCCTTCAGAGCGCGGGTCATAATGTCACCAGCGCAGCCGATGGTGAGATCGCCCTCGAACAGGCAATCTCTCTTCTGCCCGACCTTATCGTCCTCGATTTCATGATGCCGATTGTCTCAGGTATCGAAGCCTTGGCGTCGCTGAAGCAAAACGAGTGGACCGCCGCAATTCCTGTCATCATGCTGACCGCGCGCAAAGGAGAGGCCGACATTGTGGCGGCGCTGGACGCCGGCGCCGCAGATTATCTGACCAAACCCTTCATTCCCAATGAGCTGCTCTCGCGCATGGCGTTGCAATTGAAGCGAAGTAGCGGCAATGCAGCCTAAAATCGCACTCGCGGCAGGCCTTTTGCTTACTTTCGTTCCCGTCCAAAATGTCCATGCGGAAGATCGGCAGTCGGAGCCAGTTCCGACACACCTGCCGCAGCCGTCCGCCGAGTCGCTCGCAGAGGAGCTTCGGTCTGATGCGCAGAACGCCGATCTCTGGCGGCGACTGGCCGCGACCGAAGCACGCGAAGGCGACCTCCAAGCCGCCGAGAGCGCAATTTCACGGGCAATATCTTTGGCGCCAGCAGACCAGGACATTCAACTGGCGCGCGCTAACATCCTGATGTGGCGCGGCAAGCTGGCGCAAGCTGATCGCCAGGCTGAAGCGCTCCGCCTTGCCGCACCCGGATATCCTGGTTTCTCGGCATTTGAGGAATCCTACAGCCAAGCAATGACTGAAGCGAAGAAGTTCGATCTGCTTTCCGTCAGTCTTTCCGCGAGCGTGGCACCCGTTAGCTTCAGCAGCGGTGCGTCCGAGACCTGGGAAAGTGCTGCGCTGGGCATCGCGTTTGGCAATCCTGCCAGAACCGTTTTTGAAGCCGAGGCGGATGCCGAGCGCCGGGCAACGAGCGATGTCCGTATCCTGACCCGCGCAACAACTCGTTTCCAATCGGGCTCTTATTATTTCGAAGCGGGGGTCACACCGGGTGCGACCTTTCGCGACCAGTGGCGCATCGGGGGTGGGGCCAGCCTCGAATTGACCCCGCGCCTTCAAGCGGCGTTCGGCGCACGAATGGCGCGCTATGATGACGGTTTAACCGCAGCTTTCGAGCCCGGTTTCAGCGTAAGACCAGAATCCAGAATCCTGATCGCTGCAAAAATGATTAATTTGCTCGATGCAGATGGCGGGTACCGGGTCGGCGGGGCGGTGAGAGCTGATTATGATCCAGATGACGATCTATCGCTTTTTGTCAATATTGCCCGCTATCCCGACCGCGAAGATGACGGTGTCAGGCAATTACGAGCCGTCGCCTTTGGGGCCCGACTGAATCTTGATCGGCACTGGCAATTACGTATTTCAGCAGCTGACGAAAATCGTTCAAACAGCTACCAGCGTCAATCGGTGAACCTGAGCTTTTCGTACAGGTTCATTTCGCCGTGATCTATAGCGGCCTCATTATCTTTTGTGTCGTTACGACATTGGTTTTGTCGATCGCGTTCGGGCTGCTGGTGCTGCGCCGCTGGACAACCGAACGCCACGAACCGATCGCCAAGTCACGCCAAAGCGCGATTACTCGCAGTTATCTGCAGCGCGTCGGCGGGTTCGAAAAAGACAATCCCAATGCAAAATGGTCCAAAGCAGAGCGCCTGCAAGCCATGGGCCATCTGCTCTTGCTCCTGCGCGGGGGCGACCGCGACCGGTTGATCCAGCTTGCAGAGATCGACGGGCTGCTGCAGGTTGCGCTCCGCCAAACCAAGGCGTGGCGTGCCGCCCGGCGGATCGATGCAATCCGATCATTGCAGCAGTTTGGCGGTGAGGCGGCAATCGCCAAAATGCGCGAGGTCCTGAGAAATGACCAAAACCATATTGTTCGTTTGAACGCAGCGTTTGCACTGGCCAGTTTCGGGCGATTACCTCCTCCGCGCGAAACGATCGAGCTGCTTGATATGCCCAAACGCAGTCCAACAAGACTCGACGTGGCCATATTGAGGGCCATGGCCCCTGAGTATGCCGAGCATCTCGTGCGCCTGCTCGAAGATGAGATGCCTCATTCGCGGCGAGCAGCGATTGTTGATGCGTTGGGCTGGTCGGATGATCATTCGGTTCTGCCGACTTTGGAACGTGCGAGCAAATTTGATGATGTTGAAATTAGATGCGCGGCATTGCGGGCGGCGGCTAAGCTTGGCCATCCATCGGTTGCCCCATGGGTTACCCAAGCGCTCAGCGATGGCGATAGCAATGTACGGATTCAGGCGGTCAACAGCGCAGCGGCACTTGGCTTGACGCAGGCTATACCGGTTCTGATGGCTATGACCCAGGATCACGAATTATGGGTAAGGCTGCGTGCTGCTGAAGCGCTCGAGAAACTATTGCCGGATGCAAACCTTCTGCGAATTTCGTCATGAGCGGGGATGCTTTTCTTTCGGCGGCTGCAAATGCGGTGATGTATCTTGCGTACGGGTGCCTTCTGGTGGTGCTGTTCCGCAATGCAATCAGTGTAATTCAGCTCTTTGTTGCAGCATATGTTTTCGCCACCCGGGTCAAACCTTCACAGTTTTCCCTCGATTTGTGGCACCGCTATAAGGATCTGGCCCTGCCGGTTTCGGTCGTCGCCCCTGCCTTCAATGAAGAACTGTCGATTGTCGAAAGCGTGCGCGCTCTGCTTGCTCTTGAATATCCCGAGCACGAAGTCATAGTTGTCAACGACGGCTCCAAAGACAGCACATTGGCGACCATGATCGAGGCTTTCGATTGTGTGCCGTCACAACGCGAGCAGATCGCCGCACTACAGCACACAAAGATTGTGGGAGTATATAAATCACGCAAGCACGCCAACCTGCTTGTCGTGGACAAGGAAAATGGCCGAAAGGCCGATGCAGCCAATGCGGGTATCGGTTTTGCCAGAACTCCCCTGGTTTGCATTATCGATGCCGATTCAATTATTGAACCCGATGGTCTGCTGCGCGCTGCTGAGCCGTTCATGTATGATACGGGCAAAATGGTTGCGGTTGGCGGGGCCATTCGGATTGCCAATGGATGCGAAATCCGGGCCGGATCGCTGCGCAAAATCGGTGTCACAAAAGCATGGCTGCCAAGGTTTCAGATTGTCGAATATCTGCGCGCTTTTCTGACGGCGCGTGTTGCCAATGCGGAAGTCAACACGCTTCTTCTCATTTCCGGGGCATTCGGCGTGTTTCGCCGGTCAACGCTGATTGAAATTGGCGGATATCGGCATGATACGGTCGGCGAAGACCTGGAACTTATTGTCAGGATCCACCGGCACATGCGCGAACAGAAGCGCGAATATGCGATTGGCTTCGTGCCTGAGATTGTTTGCTGGACCGAGGCGCCAACGACCTGGGCAGGACTGCGTAATCAACGGGCTCGCTGGCAACAGGGAGCATTGGAGACACTGATCCGTCATCGTCGGATGATTCTCAATCCGCAGTATGGACGTATCGGAATGTTCTCCATGTTTCAGCTGGTCGTCGAGGACGTAATCGGGCCGCCAGCCGAACTCGTGGGATATCTCGTGATCCCCGCCGCTTTGCTGCTTGGAGTGATGGACCCGGTTGTCGCGCTTGTTTTCCTATGTGTGACCGTCCTGTTTGGAACAGGGCTGAGCATCGGCACTCTCGCACTTGAAGAACTGCAACTGCGCCGGACGCCTTCGGCAAGAGATTTGATAAGGGTCGGTGTTGCCGCTTTCGTCGAGAATTTCGGTTACCGTCAGGCAAACCTGGTTTTCCGCTTGTCTGGGATCAAGCGGCATCTTCGCAAGGATACCAGCTGGGCAGCTGTACCGAGAGAGGGATTCAATTCTGGCGTGTAAAGGAGAACATGTCGCATTCAACATTTCAGATGAAGACGTTGCGCTCCTCCTCATTTCTAGCGGAGCTGACCTGAGGGCGGTTAGGCCCGCAGACGGGAAGACCCTTAGAGGGTGGAGCGGGCATCAGAAATGGCCGAAGGTGTTGGCGATTCTCGATCAATCTGGGATCTGATGGAAGGCTGTCCCAAGCACAGCAGCTTTGTCCGTTTCCTACAACATTCCTGCCCTCCAACGCCCATTTTCGCAGCCCTGAAAGCGGCCGGTGCTGGCCGCTCATCGAAACCTGAATGGATGGCAGGTTTCAGGGTCGCAGAATGAGCCTGTGAATGGCGGCTTTGTCGGCGGATGCAGTCGCGTTGCCAGTGGCCAAGTCTAGCGGCAGCTAATCACCCTTGGAAAGGGCGGTGGCGGAG
Organism: Allopontixanthobacter sp.; assembly: GCA_041552775.1. Lineage (GTDB taxonomy): Bacteria > Pseudomonadota > Alphaproteobacteria > Sphingomonadales > Sphingomonadaceae > Allopontixanthobacter. The sequence goes on along the minus strand of JBFEKH010000046.1, from coordinate 2,312 downwards.
ACGGAGGGAGTTTGATTTAACAATCAAGTTATTGATTGTTAAATATATTTAATTGACTTCACCTCTTCTTGTTCCCCCTTTTGTGCCCTCTATTTGCAGGTGGTTATACGCAGGCAAATTTGGGATGTTCAAAGTATGATTTGCGTGTGAAAGTTTTTGCGTCAAATTTCATAAGCTCCGAAATCAGATCTCATTCTGGCTTTATGCGCCCCAAAGCGGACAGACGTAAATAGACGTTGGAGCATGCCGAACTGACTTGCTTTGCAGCACTCTTGCCGCCACGCAAGACTGCTAATGAAGACGATCTTAACCTCGCGTTTATTGCTCTGGCTCGGCCTGTCCTTGCCTGGACTGTGGATGCTTTACCGATGGTTTTCGCGACCGGAAGTTTACGGCTATGGCCACATCATCGGTGATAGCGGAGACTGGGCGGCATGGTTGTTGATGTTAACGCTTTGCGTCACCCCAATCCGCCTGCTATTCCGGAAGCGACGATGGGCGATCTGGCTGATGCGGCGCAGGCGCGATTTCGGTGTGGCCAGTTTCGCTTATGCCGCCGGGCATACCATCATATATCTTGCTAAAAAGTCGTCCATTGACGCCATCTACGCGGATTTTTTCGCCGCTGAATTCCTGACCGGCTGGCTAGCATTTGCCATATTCGTGCCGCTCGCTGTGACGTCGAATGACATCGCGGTTCGCGCGCTCAAACGATCATGGAAACGCCTGCACCGGCTCGTCTATCCCGCGACGATCCTGACCTTTGTTCACTGGGCCCTGACAGCCTTTGATCCGATGACGGCCTACATCCAAATCGCGGTGCTGGCCGTCATCGAAATCGTTAGAGTTTGGCTGCAAAAGCGTTAGAGAGTGACGTAATTACGGAATCGCGCCACTTCCGCCTCGTCGACATACTTGCCAATTTCGCGGTCGAATTCGCTCAGATCTGCATAAGGGCGATATTCCAAAAACTCGCCGATCATGCGATCGGTCATTCCGGGAATAAGCGCGATCTCTTCGCGGCTAGCACTGTTCAAATTGACTGGCACAAAGACCTGCGAAAGCGCGGCAGTAGCCTCTTCTGGCGTCACCGCTGCGACAAGCGCGGCATTCAAATCAGTCACGCTCTCATATGGTTGGCCTGCGACTATCGCCGCAGCCAGCTCGGATGATATTCCGTCCCTCTCTGCAAGTTGCTCGGCGGTGGCCGTATTGGCATCAGCCACGCCACCAGCGTTTTGGGCATCCGTTACTTCACCAGCTCCGACGTCCATCGACGTGTCTTCCACAGTCCGTTCAGTTGCATCTTCAGCGCCTTGTGAACAAGCGCTCAAAGTCATGGCTGTGCCAGCCAATGCAGCTACGAGAAATACCTTACGCATAATGGGACCCTTTCAATTGAACCGTCGCAATAGCGCGCTCGATTGAGATTGCGAACCCTCTACGACTGCCCACAATGGGTTAGTCCGCATTTACCCTAATTTTTGCCGTTTAGCCGCGTCTTGTATTTCACCAAAAGCAGATTGTCGGCTTATCGTGGATTTCTGATAAAAGCAGTCTGTCAGCAATCGACCGGTTGAACCCACCACCCCATTGCGGTCGTTTGCTGACTTGCTCCTATTCAACCTTCTTGGTCAAATACGGCGTGAGCCACACAAGCAGAGCCGATCAAGGCAAAGTGTATTAACGTTTCTGTGCTAATTCGCCCGCCTGGAGAGGCTGGATGAAAATTCGAAAAGCGGAAAGGTTTGCGACCCACATTGCGACTAATGCTAGGGTTCCCGCCTCAGCAGTAGATGTTGTTGTGCTTGATGTCTCGACCATTGGCTGCCTGATCCAAACGCAAAGCATGCTTGCACAGCTTGGTGCAACAATCCTTCTTCGGCTTTCTGATCGTGACGAAGTGGCCGGTGAAATCGTATGGAAAGACCAGAACCGTTGCGGGGTAAAGTTTTCCAGACCGATTTCCGAAGAATCCATCGATTGGGTCGAAACAAGAAACAATTAGACACCTACCGAGATTTAAGATCGACGGACAGAATCCGGATTCCCACCCAGTTCTCGCCGTTAAGTAGGGTTTTGCATTTCACCAAAAGCAGCCCGTCGGCTTATCGTGGATTTCTGATAAAAGCAGACCGGCAGGAAGCGACCCTATCCTGTTGAAAAACTCACCTCTGGTGCTGAGTGTTGGGCGGTCCAGAATGCAGGCGAGCGGCCTTGCATTCCCGATCAGGCGGGTGCGGGGCTTGGCATCGGGATCATCTTGGCCATTTTACGAAGGTTTTGGGCTGCGGCGGCGAGGTGGAACTCAT
>JBFEKH010000045.1:0-15098 GCA_041552775.1 Allopontixanthobacter sp. | reverse complement strand
TTTTTGCGATTGGTGCAAAGGGATCATATGCAGATCTGGGCGCACTCAATGCCGGCTCCAAGGAATTCGGTTATCGAGTCAACGCGACATATGTGGACCAGTTCGCTGACGACACGATGGGTATCGCGCTCTCAGCTGCGTATACTGACGAGCCGTATCAACTGCAGGAATTCAACGCATGGGGTTATGCCGGTAATGGTACCGCAGGCAGTCCGTTCGTCATTGGCGGCTCAAAGAGCTTCGTAACTTCGACGCAGCTCAAGCGGTTTGGGGTAACCGGAACGTTTCAAGCCGAACTCTCCGATACGCTCATGCTGACAGTGGATGGCCTCTATTCCAACTTTAACGATGATCAATCAAAGCGCGGCATCGAATTGCCGCTCGGCTTTGGAGCATTCGGCACCACATTTGATCCGTCCACAGCAACGACAACCACAACCGAGTTCGGTGAATTCGCGACCTCCGGCACCTTCGAAAACGTTGAAGGTGTGGTCCGTAATGATATTTTCCAGCGCAAGGCTGACCAGTACTCAGGCGGGCTTAATCTTGAATATGATGGCAATGACGGTTGGGGCGCCTTCTTTGACTTTGGCTATTCACGGACCGACCGTAACGAACTGAGCATCGAAAGCTATTCCGGCACCGGATACAATGCCGGGGTTGGGGCGACTGATACTATCGGCTTCAATTCAAACACCAGCGGAACCAGCTTCAGCCCGACGCTCGATTACAGTGATCCAGCACTGATCGTGCTGACCGATCCACTCGGCTGGGGCGGTAGCCGGGTTCAGGCCGGTTATTACAACAATCGCATAATCGAAGATGAACTGATGCAATATCGCGTCGGCGTCGAGCGTGAGATGGACGGGTTCATCTCGGCGGTCAAAGTCGGTCTCAGCTATACCGACCGAAGCAAGAGCCTGACCCCGGATGAGTTTTTTGTTCAGCCTGCTGGAGGGGCAACTGAAATCGCAATACCCAGCCAGTTTTTGCTGGCTTCTACCGATCTTGGTTATCTCGGCCTCGGTCCGATTGTCAGCTATGACGTGCGAGATATCATCGCGTCGGGCGAATTAATCCTCTCACCCAATACCTCAAACGACATTCCCGCTAAAGCTTACAATATTTCCGAAAAACTGATGACCGCCTACCTTCAGTTGGATATTGAGCAGGAACTCGGTTCGAGCGTCTTAACGGGTAATGTCGGCGTTCAGGCAGTGGGCACAAATCAGCGCTCGCGCGGTGTGGCCTTTGCTGCAGGGCAACAGGTTCCTGTGTCTCTGGGCGCTGATTATTGGGACTTTTTGCCCAGCGCTAACCTGTCGCTCCGGCTCGACAGCGACTGGGTCTTCCGTATCGCAGCTTCGCGCCAGATACAGCGTCCACGTCTGGACGACCTGCGCGTTGCCATCAGCTACGGTATCAACAATCAGGTCGGCGAAAGCCCCACTGGTCTTGCACCATTCATCAGCGGTGGTGGCGGCAACCCGTTGCTTGAGCCATTCCGTGCCAACGCGGTTGATTTCAATGTCGAAAAATACTTTGCTAATGGTGCCGGGGTGGTCGCGCTCCAGATGTTCTACAAGGACATTACCAACTACATTCAGGGCTCACGAACTGTCTTCGACTACGCCGGATTGCCTGTTCCCGCCGGCGCGACCCCAGCGACCACGATTGGTTTCCTTGATTCACAGGTAAATACTGATGGGGGAGATTTCTACGGGGTCGAACTTTCTGCGACGGTTCCATTTGAAATATTTACCGCCGCTTTGGATGGCTTCGGGGTAACCGGTGGTGCGGGCTGGACCAAGTCCAAAGTACTTGACGGCAATGGGGACAAGGTGACCATCAACGGCTATTCTGAATGGGTTGCCAATGGCACTGCCTATTACGAAAAGAATGGCTTCAGCGCACGCGGAAGTGTGCGGTACCGGTCAGAATTCATCGGCGATTTCACCGGGTTCGGCGGGTCTGTTACGCGCCGCTTGGCCCGCGCAGAAACTATTGTTGATGCGCAGATCGGTTATGATTTCCCTGATACTAGCGCACTGGGCGGGTTGTCCGTCTATGTTCAGGGCCAGAACTTGACTGATCAGCCCTTCGTGTCGCAGTTTAATGTGCCTGTGCCTGAAGCGGTAATCGACAATCAGGAATATGGTCGCCGCTTCCTGGCCGGCTTTACCTACAAGTTCTGATCGGATGACTTTCGGGCACCGGAGGCTCTCCCCTCCGGTGCCTGATCGTCTTGGTGTGACGTTTGAATATCCCGGCTTGCTTGCCCGCTCAGCCCGCGCGAATAAGGTGAACATACGTGCCTGAAACGCCAGCCTCATCCATCCTTATCGTCGGCGGCGGAACCGCTGGCTGGATGGCTGCGGCGGCACTGTCGCGGTTCACCGACCGAAAGATTACTCTGGTCGAATCCGAGACCATCGGCACTGTTGGTGTAGGCGAGGCCACGATCCCGCAAATCCATCTGTTCAACGCTGCACTTGGCATCGACGAGGGTGAGTTCCTTCGCGAAACGCGCGGCAGCTTCAAATTGGGTATCGAATTTCCCGGTTGGGCTGGTGAAGGCGAAACCTACATGCACGCCTTCGGACCGGTCGGGCATGGTCAAGGATTGCTGCCCTTTCACCAATATTGGCTGCGCGCGAAGGCCGAAGGGCTTGTAGACGGAACCAAGGCCTATTCGCTCAATGAGCGCGCCGCACGCGCACTGAGAATACAGCGCGGCGAGACTGCGAGCCTGCCTTACGCCTACCATTTCGATGCTGGCCTCTATGCTGGCTATTTGCGGAAATATGCCGAAGGGCACGGCGTCACGCACGTCGAAGGCATAGTCGCTTCAGTCCAGCAAGTCAGCGAAAGCGGCGACATAGCCAGCGTAACGTTGGAAGATGGCAGTGTTCTATCTGCTGATTTCTTCATCGACTGCACCGGATTCCGCGCCATGCTGGTGGAAGGCGCCTTGGCGGCAGGCTTTGAAGACTGGACGCATTGGCTACCGTGCGATCGCGCCATGGCCGTGCCTTGCACCGCGTCCGGTGATTTCACACCCTATACACAATCAATCGCGCGCGATGCCGGATGGCAATGGCGCATCCCGCTTCAGCACCGAATCGGCAATGGCTATGTCTATTGCAGCGAATTTCTATCTGATGATGAAGCAGCGGCGACACTGCTCAGCAACATTGAAGGCAAGCCCGATGGCGATCCGCACCCGCTGTGCTTTGCTACTGGTAAACGCAAGCAGCATTGGACGCATAATTGCCTGGCGCTGGGCTTAGCTGCCGGTTTCATGGAACCGCTGGAATCCACCAGTATTCACCTGATCCAATCGGCCATCTCTCGCTTCATGTTGATGTTGCCGGATAGCCGAGGCGATCCTGCCGTGGTGGCCGAATTCAACCGGCAGGCAGACTTCGAGTGGACGCGCATCCGCGACTTCCTGATCCTGCATTACTGTTCCAATGGCCGCGAGGGACAGCCCTTCTGGGACCGTTGCCGCGCCATGGAACTGCCGGAGACTCTTACCGCAAGAATCGAGCAGTGGCAGGCCACCGGCTTTCTGCACCGCGAACATGATGAACTGTTCACCGAAGTGGGCTGGTTCCAGGTCCTCGCCGGGCAAGCTGTTGAAGCGAAGGGCTGGAACCCGATGGCAAACGCCATGCCTTCCGGCGAGCTCACAGCGATGTTGGAGAAGATCGCGCAGAGTAACGAACACGCCATCGCCGCCATGCCTGGCCACACCGACGCGCTGCGCTACGCTTGTCTCGGCTCAGCATCGCAAAGGAACTCCGCATGAACCGTAAACTCTCCGCTTCGCTATATGCGCTTGCTTTATGTGCGGGCTTGTCCGCCTGCAATGCTGCCGCCCACGAGCCAGTTGGAACGGCAGAGTTCCGCAATCGCCCGCCCGCCGATGAAGTGGTCTACTTCGTCCTGCCAGACCGCTTTGCCAATGGGGATACCGCGAATGACACCGGCGGTGTTCACGGCGAGCGCCTAGATCACGGCTTCGACCCTACGAGCAAGGGTTTCTACCACGGCGGCGATCTTAAAGGATTGACTGAAAAGCTCGACTATATCGCAGGTATGGGCGCGACCGCCATCTGGTTCGCACCGATCTTCAAAAACAAGCCGGTGCAAGGCCCCGAAGGCGGTGAGAGCGCAGGCTATCACGGTTACTGGGTAACCGACTTCACACAGGTCGATCCGCATTTCGGCACCAATGAAGAATTCAAAGCCTTCGTCGATGCCGCCCACGCACGCGGGATGAAGGTCTATATGGACATCATCACCAACCACACAGCCGATGTCATCGGATATGCTGAGGGCGCGGAAACCGGTTACAAATATCGCAGCCGCGCGGCATTCCCCGAAAGCCGCAAAATGGGCGTCGATGGCGCGCCGATCAATCACGGCTTCGAGGGCGTCGAAGTCAGCACGGCGGAGAATTTCGCCAAGTTGATCGACCCCGCCTATGCCTATACGCCAGTCATTCCCGAGGCGGAAAAGGACATCAAGGTCCCCGCCTGGCTCAACAATCCCAAATATTACCACAACCGCGGTGACACGACCTTTACCGGCGAAAGCTCGCGGTTGGGTGATTTCGCCGGGCTCGACGATGTGATGACCGAGGACCCGTTTGTGCGCAACGGGATGATCGAGATCTACGCCACGTGGATTACCGACTTCGGAATCGACGGCTTCCGGATCGACACTGCACGCCATGTCGATCCGGGTTTCTGGAACCAATTCGTCCCTGCGATGCTTGAAACCGCACGGGCGGAAGGAATCCCGAATTTCCATATTTTCGGAGAGGTTTACAAGGACAGCTCCGACAATGGCTACATCGCGCAATATACGCGGCGTGATGGCTTCCCGGCGATCCTCGATTTTGCCTTCCAGAATGCCGTCCGCGAAGTTGTGGCGCAGGGCAAAGGCACTTACATCTTCAACGAATTGTTCGACGGCGACGTGTTGTATGAAGGCGGCGAAGAAGCGGCGCTCGGCATGCCAACATTTGTCGGAAACCACGACATGGGCCGCTTCACGACTCAGGTGAAGGGCGACAGGCCCGGCGTATCGCAGGAAGAACTTCTGGCCCGCACAACTCTGGCGCACACCATGCTCATGCTGCTGCGCGGATCGCCCGTGATTTATTACGGCAGCGAGCAAGGCTTTGTCGGCGACGGCAATGATCAAGCCGCACGCGAAGACATGTTCCCCAGCGTAACCGGCAGCTACAATGACAATGTCTTGATCGGCACGGATGCCACTACGGCGGATGCCAATTTCGACACCGCACACCCACTTTATGTTGCAATCGCTGCCTTGTCGAAGCTGAGGAAGGAACATCCCGCTCTCGCGCGCGGCCGCCAGATGGTTCGCGGTTATGAACAAGAGGCGGGACTGTTTTCGGTATCGCGGTTCGATCCGAATGAAGGGACCGAATATCTCATCGCTTTCAATACGTCTGACAAGCCGATCAGCACCTATAGCGCATTCGGCTACAATGCGGTGGTGCTTGAAAGCTTGATGGGGGATTGCGGCACTACAGTCGCTGCGCCGGGCAGTATCAAGCTGGAAATTCCGGCATTTGGCGCGGCAATTTGCCGTGCGGCAAGCAAGGGCAAATAAGCACGTAATGGCCGACCACCACCCTTCCCTTATTGTTCCAGCCGCTGGCGCAGAAACCGGCGCCTATCCATGGTGGCACGGCGCGTCGATCTATCAGATATATCCGCGTAGCTTCATGGATTCCAATGGCGATGGGATCGGCGACCTGCCGGGCGTTACGTCAAAACTGGAATATGTCGCGGACCTCGGCGTGGATGCGATTTGGGTATCGCCCTTCTACACTTCGCCGATGCTCGACTTTGGCTACGATGTGGCTGAATTTCGCGGCGTCGATCCGATTTTCGGGACGCTCGAGGATTTTGACGCTTTGGTAGCGCGGGCCCATGCGCTTGGCCTCAAAGTCATCATCGATCAGGTCTATTCGCACTGCTCCATGCAGCACCGCTGGTTCGCTGAAAGCCGCTCCAGCCGCGAAAATCCCAAGGCAGACTGGTTCGTCTGGGCAGACCCAAAGCCAGATGGCACACCGCCCAATAACTGGCAGTCGATTTTCAGCGGCTCTGCGTGGCAGTGGGACGCGCGGCGCGGCCAGTTCTACTTCCATAACTTCCTTCCCGAACAACCCGATCTGAACCTCCATAACCCGAAAGTTCAGGACGAATTGCTCGATGTCGGCCGTTTCTGGCTGGACCGCGGAGTGGATGGCTTCCGGATCGACGCTGTTTTGCATTTCATGCATGACCCATCGCTGGCCGACAATCCGCCCGCATCCGACCCAGACAAGATGCGCGCGCGCGGCCATGATTTTCAGGATAATATCCATAATCAGGGCCACCCTGACATCTTCAAATTCCTTGAGCGGGTGCGCGGCCTGACTGACGGCTATGGTGCGACATTCACTGTCGCCGAAGTTGGCGGCACCGGCGCACGCGATTTCACTAAAGCATGTGCTGAGGGAGATAAGCGCCTCAACAGCGCATACGGGTTCGATTTCCTCTATGCGAACAAGTTGACGCCAGAACTGGTCTGCGGCGCATTGCAGGATTGGCCGGACACACAAGGCACTGGCTGGCCTACTTGGGCATTCGAAAACCACGACGCACCGCGCGCTGTTTCGCGCTGGGATCACGGTGGGCTGCGTGATGAATTCCTGCGCTTCAAGCTGGCGCTGATCTGTGCGCTGCGCGGCAATATTATCCTGTATCAGGGCGAAGAGCTTGGCCTCGAACAGGTCGAAATTCCCTATGAATTGGTCCAAGACCCTGAGGCGCTCAGAAACTGGCCCCTCACCCTTTCCCGCGATGGGGCAAGAACACCTCTGCCCTGGACCGCGCAGAGCGAGTTCGGCGGGTTTTCGGACAGTGAACCATGGCTGCCCGTGGGTGAGGCAAATCTTGCCAAAGCCATTGACCGCCAGAACGAAGATCCTGCTTCGTTACTGAATTTCGCCAAACGGATGATCAATCTTCGCAGCAGCTTGCCCGCGTTACGTCATGGCCGGATCGAAGGATGTACGCATACAGGCGACCGGCTCGCGCTGACCCGCGAAGAAGGCGGACAGCGCGTGACTTGGTTGTTCAACTTCGGAACCACGGAGATCGCTGCCGGCAACGCTGCGAGTAATGGCGAGATTGTCGAGACTGTGAATGGCGCCACACGTGAAAAACTGCCGCCATTTGGCGCGCTGTTGTTGGAAGGATGATGATGAAATTGCCTCGCCTGTTAATCGCCGCCTTGGCCGCATTGGTTGCCATTCCCGCTGCGGCCGAGACCGTATCTTCGCCAGATGGGCGCATCGTCGTGACGCTCGATGCCGACAATGATGGCGTTCCGTTCTATTCAGTCGAGCGTGACGGGAAGCCCGTCATTACCAAGTCACACCTCGGGTTCAATTTCACTGACGATGACCCGATGCGCCGCAATTTCGCGGTCCAGACGCAGCTTCAGGGCGAGAGCGAAAACCGCTGGGAGCAGCCATGGGGTGAGCGGCAATTTGTGGTGGATCATCATAAGGAGCTGGCGGTCACCTTTGCTGAAACGAACGAAACGCCGCGCACCATCACAGTGCGAATGCGCGTGTTCGATGGCGGCGTCGGCTTCCGTTACGAATTCCCCAAGCAGCCCCATTTCCAGACTGCGAACATCGCAGAGGAGCTAACCGAGTTCAATATCGCCAGCGAAGGCACGGCGTGGTGGATTCCCGCAGGTGATTGGAACCGCTACGAATACATCTACTCGCGAACCCCGATCCGCGAAGTATCAGTCGCCCATACGCCGATGACCATCCGGCTGGACGACGGGACGCATCTGTCTTTCCATGAGGCCGCGCTGGTCGATTATTCAAGCATGTGGCTGCGGCGGATGGATGGACAGCGTTTCCGCGCGTCACTGGCCCCCAGTTCGCGCGGCCCCAAGGTGGTCCGCGATGCGCCGTTCAATACGCCTTGGCGCACGATCCGCATTGGCGATGATGCGGCGGGACTGGTCGAAAACGACCTTGAGCTAAACCTCAACGAGCCGAACAAGCTGGGCGATGTCAGCTATTTCAAGCCGAACAAATATATCGGTATCTGGTGGGGTATGATCCGAGGCGACTGGAGCTGGGCACAGGGCGAGAACCACGGCGCCACCACCGAACGCGCGAAACAGTATATCGATTTCGCTGCTGATAACGGTTTCCGCGGCGTATTGATCGAAGGCTGGAATGTCGGCTGGGACGGAAACTGGTTTGGCAATGGCCGCGATTACAGCTTCACGAAAGCCTATCCCGATTTTGATCTGACGGAAGTCACTAGCTATGCTGCAGCAAAGGGCGTCCACCTTGTTGGCCACCATGAAACGGGCGGCAATATTCAGGTTTACGAAGCCCAACTGGAAGAAGCGATGGCTATGAACCAGCGCCTCGGCATTGATGTGGTAAAAACCGGATATGTCGCGGATGCCGGCGGAATCATCTCCTGCAATACGGACATCGCTGACGAATGTGGCGAAGAAATATTCGAATGGCACGACGGGCAGCGAATGGTGCAGCATCACATGAAAGTGATCGAGACGGCAGCCAAATACAAGATCGCGATCAATCCGCACGAGCCGGTCAAGGATACCGGCCTGCGCCGCACCTATCCCAACTGGGTCGCCCGCGAAGGTGCGCGCGGTCAGGAATATAATGCGTGGGGCGCGTACAACAACGGCCCAGATCACGATCCGACGCTGGTTTACACCCGTATGCTATCCGGCCCGATGGACTATACGCCTGGTGTTCTGGGCCTTGTCGGCGACAATGGCGTTCCGATTGCCTCGACATTGGCAAAGCAGCTCGGCCTGTATCTCGCGATTTACTCGCCGATCCAAATGGCGGCCGACTTCGTGGAAAGCCTTGAGGCGCATCCCAAGGAGCTGGAGTTCATTCGCGCAGTCCCAGCTGATTGGGCCGCAAGCAAGCTGATCGCCGGTGAAGTGGGTGACTACGCAATTTTCGCCCGCAAGGACCGGAACAGTGAAGACTGGTATGTCGGTGGCGTCAATGACGCGACCGAACGGACGTTGGAACTGGAGTTCGACTTCCTAGAACCAAATACTGAATATCGCGCGACTATATGGAAGGATGGCGAAGGCGCAACCTATCTCACCGAGACACGTCACAAAATAGCCTATGACAGCAAGACCGTGAAGCGCGGCGATACCATGTCGCTGTGGCTGGCCCCCGGCGGCGGTGCTGCGATTCGGTTGGAACCCATAGTCAAGTGAGGAATGCCTCCGCCCTGCCGAACATCGTCGTACTTGGCGGCGGCAGTGCAGGATGGATCACCGCCTGCTTACTCCATCAGGCATGGGGTTCGCGCGGAGGATCGGTAACGGTCGTAGAAAGTCCTGACATCGGGATCATTGGGGTGGGCGAGGGATCAACCCCGCAGCTAAAGGCATTCTTCGATCAGATCGGCGTGGCGGAAAGCGAATGGATGCTCGCCTGCGACGCGACCCACAAGCTGGGCATCCGTTTCACGGGATGGAGCGAACGGCCCGGATACGAAAGCTACTTCCACCCGTTCCCTGGCCCCGTCGACCAGCACAGCGAACCCGCGTTCATCCACAATGCAGCACTGGCCCGGCGCGGGATCGATGTGCCTGCCCACCCAGATAGCTATTACTTGGCCAGCATGCTCGCCGCCGAAGGTAAAGGACCTGAAGCAGCATCATCATTCCCCTTCGCGCCAAGTTACGGCTATCATTTCGACGCATCTAAGCTGGGCGCTTTTTTGCGCGATCATGCGACCGGTAAGGGCGTCATACATTTACCGCGCAAGGTTGATGAGGTTGAGCTGACTGAGGATGGCGATGTTGCGGCGCTCGTTTGCGAAGGCGGAGAGCGGATCGACGGCGATATTTTCGTCGACTGCTCCGGCTTCCGCAGCATCATCGCACAGCAAGCGATGGGCGAGCGCTTCATTTCGTTTGGCGAGAACCTGTTTAATGACCGCGCGGTGGTTCTGCCCACCGAGCACACCGGGACTTGGAAACCGCAAACTGAAAGCGTAGCAATGAGCGCAGGCTGGCGCTGGGCAATCCCGCTAACCAGCCGCATCGGCAATGGCTACGTTTACAGTTCGGCGCATATCTCCGACGACGATGCAGAGGCAGAATTGCGTACTGCTCTCGAAATGGAAGGCAGCGATGTGGCCGCGCGCAAGCTGCATATGAAAGTCGGTCGGGTCGAAAACAGTTGGACCGGCAATTGCTTGGTCGCTGGCCTCGCGCAGGGCTTCATAGAACCCCTTGAGGCGACCGCGTTACATATCGTCATAGCAACGGCGTTGGAGTTCGTGCAAGCTTACGAAGCAGGCGGCTTCACCGCGCAGCACCGCGATACGTTTAACATCAGCGCCGCAAAACGCTATGAAGCAATCCGCGATTACATCGTCGCGCATTACCGCCTAAACCAGCGCAGCGACACGGATTATTGGCGCGGGAATGCGGCCAACCAGCAATTGTCTGACGGGCTAAAGGCCATGATGACCGCGTGGTTCACCCAGGCCGATATGGCGCAAACGAACGTCGCGACTTATGACATCCCAGCCTATTCGAACGGCAGCTGGCACTGCCTGTTCGCGGGATATGGCACCTTTCCGCCGCCGGAAAAAATGAAAGTTCGTCCTGATGGTATTGCCGCTGCAAATTGCGAGGGTGTTAAAGAGATGCTCGCCGCGTGCGCGCTAAATTTCCAAGAACCTTTCCGCCGCGAAAATCGGTTTTGAAATCAGGGGTTCGGTTACAGGGATATATCAAGACGGGGCAGATTTGTCACGTCAAGGACCACCGCGCAGATGTACGCTTCGGCCAATAGTCGCGCACAACTTGCCGTTCCGCCTTCCACCCAGTTCTTGCCATCCACATCCAATATGCGCGGTCCTAAAAAGCGGCCGGCCGTAGGCGCTCAACGAAACCTGAATGGACGGCAGGTTTCAAGTGCGTGGATCGAGCCTGGTAATGGCGGCTTTGTCGGCGGATGCCGTCACGCTGCCTTTGGTCGAGCCGATAGGCAGCTAAGCGGCGCCTGTGCAAAAAACTTGCCGTTCCGGACACGACAACGAAGCGGAAATTCTCGTGTCGGCCCAGTAGCGGGCATTCGGTCTCGCACAGCCTTGATCGTCTAGAAGGCCCACAGGATGCAGACTTCTCTGACGCCGATCAGATTTCAGTGGCAACGCCCGGCAATCGGTATACGGTTTGCATCGGGTCTGTCGTTGCGGTCGCGGGAGAGGTCCATGTATGATGTTTCTCTGACTGAGAGCTATTTCCCGGCGCAGGCCGATACTGAATACCGCGAGCGGACCATCGAGGAAATGCTGCGGGAACAGGTCGCCAAGCGCGGCGATGGATTGGCGCTACGCGAGCTTCTGGCCGATGGGACCATTGGCCGCGAATGGACATACAGTGCGCTACTTCTAGATGCAGAACGCTGCGGACGCGCCTTGGCCTCGCGGCACCGAGTAGGGGCTCGGATCGCGATCATGGCTGGGAATTGCCCCGAATGGGTCATTGTCCAGTTGGGGGCAGCGCTGGCCGGACTCACGCTGGTGACAGTGAACCCGTCCTTCACGCCGCGCGAAGCGGGCTATGTGATCGTGCAATCAAACTCTGAAGCGGTCTACTATCAAGCGCATGTCCGAGGGAGCGCGCTTCGCCCGATCGTGGAGGAAGCGAGCGCAGGGCAGGCCGCGGCCAAGTACATCATCGATATTCAGGATCATGGCGAACTGTTCGCGGGGGAGCACGACGGCGCACTTCGCGCAACCAAGCCGCTCGACATTGCAATGATCCAATACACCTCAGGGACGACGGGATTCCCGAAGGGCGTTCTCCTGCATCAGCATGGCCTGTTGCAAAGCAATCACGACCTGTTCGTTCGCTGGCGGCTGCGTCCCGGCGCAACGCTGATGTGCCCTTTCCCATTGTTCCATACCGCCGGTTGCGCGGTCAGCGTACTCGGAGTCTTGTCGCATGGAGCCACCCTGCTTCTTGTGTCGCTGTTCGACCCAACGGCGGTAGTGACTGCCATTGCGCGCGAGAGGCCGCAGATAGTCGGTGGGGTTGCAACGATGATCTTCGCAATGATCGAAGCGGCGCGAGCAACTCGGACGGATCTAGCCTGTGTCGAAACGATTGTGAGCGGCGGAGCTATGGTGCCGCCAGAACTCAACCGCGCCGCTCGCGAAGTGTTTGGCGTGCCAATCCTGATCATTTATGGGCAGACCGAGACATCCCCGGCGATCACCGCAGCTTGGCCGGAGGATCAGGGCTCAGACCTAATCTCTACGATTGGACAGCCTTGTTCACACATGGAAGTTTCGATCCGCCATCCGCAGGATAACACCGTATGTGACATCGACGAGCAGGGGGAAATTTGCATGCGCGGCTACAACATGATGGCCGGATACAACGAAAATCCCCTCGCGACAGCAGAGACGATCGATGACGGCGGATGGCTGCATACGGGCGACCTGGGACGGATGGACGACCGAGGCTATTTAAAGATCACAGGCCGCGTGAAAGAAATGATCATCCGCGGCGGAGAGAACCTCTTTCCGGCCGAAATAGAAGCAGCCTTGATCGAGCACCCCGCAATAGCAGAGGTAGCGGTTGCAGGTGTGCCTGATCAAAAGTGGGGCGAAATTGTCGCCGCGTTCCTGCGGCTGGCTGATGGCGCTGAGGCTCCAACCGATAGCGAGCTTCGCAGCTTCATCCGCGAGCGCCTGTCGCCGCAGAAGACACCGGCACACTGGGTATGGGTAAACCAATTCCCGCTAACGGGCTCAGGCAAGATCCAGAAATTCGCCATGGCTGAGGCATTCGCGAACGGGGAGTTCAGCTAGGGCAGTTCTAGCCGTTATCGGGCGACTTTGGTTTGTCCGCTCCCCACGACCTTTCCGCCATCCAACACCGATTTGCGCAGTCCTAAAAAGCTGCCGGTTGTGGGCACTCAACAAAACCTGAATGAAGGGCAGGTTTCAAGTGTGTGGATCGAGCCTGGGCATGGCGGCATTATCGGCGGAAGCAGCCATGCTGGCCTCGGCCAGGTCTAGCGGCAGCTAATCACCACTTTCGAAAAAACCTGCCGTTCCGGACACGACCCAATAGCGGTCCTCGCGCCGTCATGACAATGCTACGACATGTAAGCCCTAGCTTCCGCCAGTCTCGTCTTAGCGACCGCCTGCTCTCAGGGGCTCGTAAGTAGTCGGCCTGTACAATTGATGGTGCGTTTTCCGTGGGCCATCGCTGTTATAAGGCCAGCACATTCTTAATATCGGCTTCGGAAAATGGCTTAGCCAAAATTGAAATGCCCTTCGATTCCAACTCCTCCGGCACGAGGCCGCCAGTTGCCAAAATGACCTTCATGTCTGGTTTGGCTGCGATAACCTCAAGTAAAAAATCTGTCGCCTTTCCATCCGGTAGGCCGATATCTGATATTAATACATCAAGCTCGTTATCCAGGATTAGCTCTCTGGCCTCAGCGAGCGAACTGGCTTCGATTGCCTTGCACGCCATGGCTTCTAAATATTCAACCAGTGTCATTCTGATTAAAGGCTCATCTTCGATGACAAGTATGCGTAGGCCTGCTGTGATCGTTGACTCAGTGTCGATGTACGTATCGGTTTGAGAACCCTCGTTGGAGGGAAAACTTTCAGTTTTCGCGCACTTGCTCAAAACCTTTCTGACCTTCTGGCTCAGCCGCTCAGAAGAATAAGGCTTGCTGATGAGTTCAATACCGTCGTCGAGCTTTCCGGCATGGACGATGGCATTTTGAGTGTAGCCAGAGGTAAATAGCACGGCTAGGTTTGGTATCTTCTCTTGGGCCAAACGAGCTAATTCTGGTGAGCGTAGCTTACCCGGCATGATGACATCGGTGAACAGGAGGTCAATCGAGATGCCGCATTGAATAATTGCGAGTGCACTGTCAGCGTTCGGTGCCTCAATGACTTTGTAGCCAAGGTTTGTGAGCAGCTCGACAACTGTTGCACGAACATCTTCGTCGTCTTCGACCACCAAAATAACTTCGTTATTGCCCGGCTCGCTCACCAATCCGCTTTCGGGACGATTGACCATTTCTGTCTTTCGTGTTCGCGGGAGGTATATTCGGACGGTAGTTCCCTCATCCACCTCGCTATAAATCGTGATGTGCCCGCCGGACTGTTTCACGAAGCCAAAGACCATCGACAAGCCCAAGCCCGTTCCTTCGCCCGGTGCCTTGGTCGTAAAAAAGGGTTCAAACACCTTCGCCAAGTTGTCAGGCGAAATCCCACTTCCGGTGTCCGTCACCGCAAGAACCACGTATTGACCTTCCGCAGCGTCAGGATGTGCTGCAACATATCCGTCGTCGAGCGATGCATTGCCAGCCTCAATGGTGAGTTTCCCTTCACCTTTCATGGCATCGCGAGCATTGATCGCGAGATTGAGCAAAACATTTTCGAGCTGCCTTGGGTCGACCAGACAATTCCAGAGACCAGCAGAAACTATCGTCTCTATTTCAACGGTTTCACCCAGGGTGCGCCTGAACATATCGTCCATGTCGCGAATAATGCGCGCGGCATTGGTTGGCTTTGGCTTGAGCGGTTGCTGACGCCCGAAGGCGAGCAATTGCGATGCAAGCTTCGCAGCGCGCTCTACGCCGGAGATCGCATTGTTTATGCGGGTGATATTCCGGCCATCAATGATGGGATCTTGTCTGAGAAGCTGTAGATTGCCACCGATTACCTGAAGCAGATTGTTGAAGTCGTGAGCCACGCCGCCTGTAAGCTGGCCAATCGCTTCCATTTTCTGCGCCTGAACGAGTTGCGCTTCCAATGCTTTTCGCTCCGCGATTGCCTCGTCAACACGTTGCCGCAACGCAGAATTGAACGAACTCAGTGCCTCTCGAGCCTTCAGTTCCTCGTCGATATTCTTTGCCTCAATGACAGTCCCAATGGTTTTGCCATTTTCGTCCTTCATCGGCGAAGCGGTGAAACCGACATTGT
>JBFEKH010000044.1:0-15376 GCA_041552775.1 Allopontixanthobacter sp. | reverse complement strand
GCCTGGTCCAGCGGAGTCAGCCGGGTACGTTCTACGATCCGCTGTGTATAGGACATCGAGATGCTGGATTTGTCGTTCAGTGCAAAAGCCAGTCCGGCGCCATACTGCACCGCATCGCCCAACTTGACCGAACCCGGCTGATTGTCGGGAATTTCGTCGATATCGTCGAACTCGCGCTTGAAATTATGGTAATAGGTCGCGCTGCCGAACACGATCATCGGATCGAGTGTCTTGAGCACGGAGAAGCCCAGCGACGCACCGTATACTCCGGTACCGAAAGACAGCCGTTCGGGGATCTGCAGGTTGCCTTCGCTTCCCTCCACCTCGACAAATTCAATCCCGAAGGGATGACGCCCGGTCGGGAATTTGACCCGGCCATTCAGCACCACGTCGGGCATATCGACGGTTTCAGCCATCAGCCGGTAGCTGAGGCCGATACTGGCATCGCCGATTCCGGTGCCGTGCACAGTCCGTTCGACCAGCCCGGCGGCGGATCCACCGGCCCCGCCCGACTGGAAGTTCGAAGTGCGCGACAGGATCGGCAGGCTGGCATCGACAAACAACCGGTCGCTCAGCCCGACATCGACCGATGGGTCGAGCGTGAAGATATCGGCGTTGATCTGGTCAATACTGATCGTGCCGAGGAAGATCGCGTCAAGCGCAAGGAACCCGTCCAGGTTGATCCGGGCATTGCTGAAATGGGTATAGGACATGCCCAGTTCGACCCCGAAGCTGCGGCCGAAGGTGCCTTGCTGCTGCTCTGTAACATCTTCCTGCGCGGTGGTTGGGGCGGGCGCTCTGCGGTCCTCTCCCGACACGCTATCGCCGTCGGCCGCCGGTTCCGGCTGGACCGAAAGAAATCCGTTGGCGGCAGGATTTCCATGGCCGAAGGCGGGAACCGGATACCTGCTGAACGCCGGGTCCGATGGCCGGGCATAGGTCTGTTCGGCTGCGAACCGGCCGCGAATACTGGCCGCTTCATCCATGGAAATCGGTTCCGCATCGATCCTTTCCAGCCGCAGCAACCGCGCCTCCAATGCCTCGACCCGGGCTTGCGCTGCTGCTTCGCGCGCTTCCAGCTCGCGGACCTGGTTTCGCAGAGAGGTAATTTCCGCTGCGTCTCCGGGTTCCTGAGTTGCGGCATTCTGGGCGGTTTCCCGGGCGGTTTCCTGGGCGGTTTCCTGGGCTGCGACCGGTGCGGCCAGACCAGCAACCGCGATCGCGCTGGCGCTGGCAATGGCTAGGGGCGAGCCATGTGAATTAAGATGAATACGCATGAAACTTGCTCCATTTCTTCGCGCCGCGCGGCACGGCAGTTGGTCAGGGATTAAGCAGGGTCCACAATGTGGCGGGGTCAGGCACGCCAGTGGGCGTAAGCGAGCTCTTCTGCTGAAACGCTATCAATGCATCACGCATTTCGGCCGAGAATTTGCCGTCCTCCGGGCCCTTGTAGAGGCCGCGAACTTTCAGGGCGGCCTGCGCGCGGCGCAGAATGGTCTCGTAGACAATTGCATGATGCTTGTCGTCGCCCACCTCCACCAGAGGCGAAAATTGCGCGACCCGGATCGGGCGCAGGCCCGTGACCATGCGCTGCACCACGCTGACCAGCGTATCTTGCGTATGTTGGGTGCAATGTGAATTCAGGATCATGTCCAGCGCCGCGGCATTATGCCAGGGTGTCAGGTCGAAAGTGTTGGGCTCATACCGGTTGGCAGCGCTAAGAAAGCCTTCCATGAAGCCGATCATGCGCTGGTATTCAGCCGAGGACTTGTCTTGTCTTGCAGCGGTGAAGGCCGCGCAGGTCAGCCTGCCGGCCCCCTCCACCGCGAAACTGTTTTCATTCGGTTCCGCCGCGTGGGAAACCGTTCCCACTGACGCTGCGGCAAGCGCTGCCATAATCCATTTCTTCATTCGATCCTCCCCAGGGATGTGAGCTTCAAGGACGGCAGTACAGCCGGATCAGAAACCGTGTCCTTTCATTGCGCTGAGCGCGTTATCGAGACTGACCTGTTCGCTCTGGCCGAAGTTGTCGGCAGCCAGGATGATCGAGGCCGAGTTGAGAACCGAATTTCCGTCGGTATTGAGCATGGTCTGCTGCAACATCTGGCCGATATTCCCGCCCAGCGACTGCAGCGAACTGTCGAGCCCCTGGCCGCTGGTCATCACTATGCCGATCTGGTTGTTTTCCAGCAGGAACTGCAATTGATCGCCATCGCCAAAACCAAGCTCGGATGTGCCGTTGGCTGACTGCAGCCCGGTCATTGTGAAGGACGGCATTGCCGATGCGGGCACGATCGCAATCGACATATTGTTGCGCGCAAGATTGCCCGCCCCAGCGATGACATTGGCCTGGGCTGCGCCCTGATGGGTGCCGATCCCGCCCACGGGCAGTACTTCTGACGAGCCGAAAAGGGGCACATAGCCGGAATGGGTATCGGTGACATCCATCGCCGGATCGCCGTCGCGTTCCCACCCGATCATCAAGGAGGGCACCGGATTCCCGTCACTACCCAGCTGGAGGAAATCGACGCTGAAAATAAGCCGCGCATTGGTGGTTATGCCTTGCGCATCCTGCCAGCTTGTCAGCAAGGTTATGCCGAAGAAGGACACATTGTCCTGCCGCACGAACTTGCCGCGCATTTCAGACAATACCCTGTCAGGCAGGATTTCGCCCGCTACCGCGTGGTGTGGCGTAGCGTCGGGCAGAGCGTCTTCGGCAGCGGCGGGGCTTGCGATTGCGAGCGATGCTGCGCCGGCCAGGCACAGCGCCATTCGCGAATGGGATAGGACCGGATCAAGCATTTTCATTCTCCCTCAAAACGAGAAACTGAAGGCTGCGCTGTTGCCGAACTCGGCAGTCTCGGCAGCGGGAAGGTTGGCGTGAAATGCCAGCAGGCGTTTCGCTGACAGCGGCGTCGGCGGATCGATCAGGGCGTTGTTCGGATCATACCCCTCGCCCACGATGACGAAGATCACGTCATTCCACGACGCTTCGAATTCCTTGCGGCTCATGGTGCGGTTACCCAGCGCTGGATCACCTACCGCCACCCTGTCTGCAAATGCCTTGCGGATGATGACGAAGTGTTTGTACCCCTTGATATCCAGCAGTGCGATGGAAGGCAGGTTCAGCCCCATCAGCTTGTCATATTCGAGACGGTATCCTTCCGCCTCCATACCAATCGATAGCGCGTAATTCTTCATGTCGAGCAGCGAAAAGCCTTTTTCCCGCACAATGTCGGGATCGGCAATCTTGAGCATGTTGACCAGGACCTGCTGCTCGGTCGTGCTGCGTCCGTATGCTTCGTTGAAAATTGTGGCCATCACCGCGGCACCGCAACTGAAGTCAGTGCGCTGGCGCACCAGGCCGACGAATTTGCGATCTTTCCAGCTGGTCAGTGCCACTGGGGTTATTCTGGCACCTTCCGCAGTCTGCCCCAGCCACAATGGTGCATCCTGAGCCGGTGCCGTCATGCAGCCAGCGATCGGCATCGCCAGCAGAGGCATCAGGGTCCGATGCAGATTGAACGGAAAATTGGGCATGGCAGGCGTGTTCTCCGCTGGCTGGATGATGGATGGGGTCGATGCAAATGCCGGGGACGGAAATGCAGGAAAGGAAGGGCAGCACGAGTGGCGGCTACCCTTCCCCCTAACGGACGGATGGATCAGCTGGGGTCGCCGCCATTGCCGTTACCGTTACCGTTACCATTGCCAGGAGCCGGTCCGCCTTGCGATGCAGCGATCGTCAGCGAATTCAGCTGCTGGTTGCCAACACCGGCGGCCATGTTGACGCCGATGTTACCGGATGCTCCGGCAATTGACAGGCCGCTGACCGTGTTGATGCTGTCCTGCTGTTCCACGAACGAAAGCGTCGTAGCCTGGATCAGGCCTGCATTCGCTTCGGCAAGCGTCGTGTTGTTAGCCACGGCCAACGTCATCAGGTTTGCCTGTTGGTTCAGACTGCCCGCAGCCGCGTTGACACCGATGTTGCCCGACCCGGTAATGGTCGCACCCAGGACGGAGTTGCGGTCACGGAAGTTGTTGAAGCCGCCGCCTTGTTCCGGATCATCCTCGTTGAGGATTTCGCCGGGAGTGGCAAAATGGGCCACACCAAGCTGCGATTGCAGCGCGGTGGTGGAGGCTTCTGCCCAACCGCCCGCTGCTTCCGGATTGGCATTGCTGGATACCGCAATCGACGCAGCATTCATCTGGTCGTTGAAGTAACCGGCAGCCAGGTTGACGCCGATGTTGCCCGAACCTTCAACATCGAAAGTGTCGACGGTGTTGACGATCGGTGCAAAGAATCCGGCACGGATCTGGCCTTCCGGCACACCATCGATCAGATCATCGTTGGGATCGTTGCCCGATTCGCTCCAGCCAATGCCGAAGACCGGATCGACATAGCCGTTTTCACCGTTCAATTCGTTTTCTTCACGGTAATTGACCTCAACGCCTTGCTGCAATTGCTTGGCGTCGGTCACGGCAACTGCCGAGCTGTCAACATCAACGATACCGCGGACCAATGCGCCGCCAAGCAACACAAGATATTTGTTGTACACAACGTCGGTGGTGATGCTGGTGTCGATGTTATTGGCATAGCGCAGATCGACTTCGACCGAGCTTTCACCATCGGCTCCGCCGTCCTGGGCTAATACCGGTGTGGCGATGATTGCCAGACCGGCAGCTGTGGCCATTAGGATGCTTTTCATCATACTTCTCCTCTAGTTACGGGGGGGTATTTTCAAGGTGATCCTTCGCTCGTGACTGACAAAGCGAAGGTGTTGGCGGAGGAATTACCCTCGCCGCCGATCAGGTTTACCTGGATCAGGCCGCTGCCTTCGCCGAAGGCCATATCGCCGATGGCAATTTGGTCATTGGCTTGCAGGGCTTCTTCCGGGCTGCCCCCTTTCGGTTCGATGGGCGCCCGCGACTGCTCCAAGAGCTGGTCGGACATGGCGCCGCTATTTCCAATCGCCAGCGCAGCCAGATTGGCCATCTGGTTCTGTGATCCGGCGGTTATGTTGATGCTGGTGAGGCCGTTGGTCCCGGCAAAAGCACCGTCCGCCAAGGTGATGGTTGTTTCGTGGTCCACTGGTGCCAGCCCGCTCATGCGCTGGCTCACGACCTCGGTCACAGCCGAAATGTCGCCAATGGCGATGACCGCATCGCCGACTTGCTGGTTGCTATCCCCAGCCGCGATATTCACCGCGATCCGGCCGCTGCTGCCAGCGGCGGAATTCGCAGCCACGACCACTTCGTCGACAATTTGCGCTGTATCCTGGGCGGTGACCGGCGAGGTCCATGCGAAGGCCGCAACCGTCACGGCAGCCAAGCGGATGGCCGGGATATCGAAGGCTCGCCATGCGGTTCTCATTGTCCGCCTCCCAATGTGCCGCGCAAGGTGTCCATGGCGCCCCGGATCGCCCCCGTGGCCTGTCCGATTGCTCCGCCAGTGGCGGAACTCTGGATGTGGCCAAGATTGGTGGTGGCAGTGCCGCCCGAACCGGTCGTGTCGGCCAAAGCGCCAAGCCCAAGGCCGATCTGGTTACCGATCAATGCGGTCTGCGAATTGGCGCCAGCAATGATGTTCGCGCTTTCGTCGTCGCCAATGGGCTTAAGGCCAATGGCCAGGCTCCCGATGATTAGGTCGGTCGGTCCGGCATTCACTGTTTGTACGCGGCCCGGTGTGCGGGGACCGATGGCAGAGCCGAAGGAAACGTCGCGCGAATAGATGATGCGGCCAGCGGGGGCCTGCGAACTATTTGCCACGACCGGTTCGGTGCTGTCTTGGTCTGATTGCTGTGCCGCAGCTGGGGCTGGCAAAACTGCACTGATCACCGCAGCGAGCAGGCAGATACGAAATGGCCCACCCAAAGTGGCGCGGCGATCACACACCAATAGTTTCACGCTTCGTGCCGAATTCATCGCAAGACCCTCTTCAATTGGGACGCAAAAAGTCCCGCTCCCCGAACACACGAAGTATCCGGCAGTCAGACAGAAACCGGATTTCTCCGCCTCCGTTGATGCGACTTGTTGTTATGAAATTTTTATAGGCTGATTCGCGGGGTCAGACATCACAACCAATTGTTAGTCATAATTAAATAGTCAGATTTGACTACGGGAATACCCTGAATTCACTGGATCTGAATACTACTTGGAACCCACAACGCACACGCCGTTGGCCCCTGCCAGAGCATTAGCGAAAGCGCCGGTTCGGACTGATTTCAGGTGAGGCGGTAGGCGTTCAGTTTGCGCCACAATTCTTCGCGGCAGGTGATCGCCAGCTTGTCATAACACCGCCTAATATGCGCCCGGACCGTATGGATCGAATTCTCATGAGCCTCGGCGATCTGCTGCGGGGTGTAGCCTCTAAAAAGATCATAAACGATCACCGCCTCGGCCTTTGTCAGATTGAACACTTCCTCGAGGTCGGCCAGGGCCGGCTCCATCATTTCTGAAGCTCTCTGCAAGCTCATGCAGACTACATCGCTGGACAGCGACGTGGCCCGGATGATCAGATGCCCGTCGATCTTATGGCATCGCAGTGCCAATGTGCGCACCTCGGGCGCATTGACGTCCAGCAGCTCGAGCAGACTCTCACTGTGGTCCGACTGCGATACATGAAGGATGCCGTTGCGCAGGTGGAGGCAGGTTCCAAGGGTGAAAACTTCTGCGATTCCCAACGAGCCAGCAAGGTAACTTCCGTCACGCCGCACGAGCATGCGCGCACGTCCATCGAGCATGCAAAAGCCCTCGAGAAGGTCGCTGAGCCCTTCCTGGTCGACAGGGATTTCACCGCCATACCAGTCATTCATTTTAAAGTTGGCTCTTTGATTCGGCCCCAGCTCTGCTGCAAACCCTTGTTTGGAATATTGCACGGGTCCTGCCCCCAACCTTGACTAGCCAAAATTGACTATCTCTGCTCTACTAATTTATTGTTGTTGACCCGTCATTCTATTAGTAAAGACCCGTAGGCGGAGAGTAAATTAGCTTTATTTCCAAATACGTAGGAAGTCCGCATGCCCTCGGCACCAATAGTATTTAGCAAGATATCCCATAGCCATTTATCAAGTCGACTGCGAGCCGGTATATTGTGCAAAATTTGAGACTAATTGACCGCGCGGGCGGCTGGAGATTGCGCTGACGGCATAATTCTCGCTCTTTGCGAAGCTGCGTCGAGCAACGGCTTGATGCAGAAATCAGCCCAATTTGTCCTGCAGGAAATCTGATCAGGGAGCTTACCAAGCTTGCAAGGCTGGAGCGGGTGAAGGGAATCGAACCCTCGTCACTTGCTTGGGAAGCAAAAGCTCTACCATTGAGCTACACCCGCATTCCAGATACTTAGGTCGCGTAAACTTCGGCGGTTTACAGTCCAACTTACCATTAACCACCGAGGCGTCGCGTGATTGACACCACGATGGCCCGATCGTCAACATGCCTTTTCCTGATTTGACCAACTTGTTCGGCCGACCCTCCCATTGTGCCTGCCACCTCCCTGTTGGAAAGTATGGCTTTCGGGTGCGTTATGACCCGCGTCGTAAATGCTCCGCGTAGGTCATGCATTCGCTTTTACGTTCTGCGTCCTTCCTTGATCACAGGGTCCCAATTAAGGGCCAAATAGAACCGTTCCGACATTGGCCTTCCTTGGCCTGCCACGAAGGCTCTCCAGCAGAATATCCAAATCAGGAAGGCGGGAGATAGTGTCTTGCGGTGTTTTTCCAGGTCCCTTTCCGAAACACGGCATGGGGTCAGGATTCGTTCTATTTGCACTACGCGAAGACTGGAATAAAGCGCTCCGCTGCATTTTCATTGCGGCCCTTGACGCAAATGTCGGCCCCTTTCTCTGTTTGATCAAACTCGACCACAAGAAATGCTTTATATTCTGAAATTCTGTGGCCGAACATGATCGCTCGGTTTGGGCCAGCGTGTTCGTCATCGACTTCGCCGCACGCCATTCCGGTTCGGCAATCATTTTGTCAGGATGCGTCTTGCAAATTGGCGCTTCTGCCACCCACCATTTTTATCGTTTGCTCATAAATGGTATGGGTCGCTCACTCTCTTGGTCTGTTGATAGATCGACTAAACACTGACAACCTGTGCCTCAAGTGCGTCGAACCCCAGCACGAAAATTTGCAATCGAAATCGCTGGTGTGTGAAAAAGATCAGAAGCTCAATGCATCACGGAGGTTAAAGATAATTGCAAGATGGCTAGGCTTGTTCGTCCTTTGCAAGGCGAAATTCTACGTGAAAACCGCGGCGATGAGCGGCGCACGCTTCGATTGTCTGCAAGGGTTTCCTCTTTGGGTGACTGGGCCCAGGTCCAGATCCATGACCTGTCCGAAAAAGGGTTGATGTTTGAAACCATTGCAGAGCTTGCAATCGGCGAAATTGTCTCGGTCGAATTACCCTTTATCGGCCAGAGCGAGGCAAGAATCGTCCGGAAATACGAGAACTCCTTCGGGTGCGAATTTCTGACCCCCGTATCTCAAAAAACCGTAAGCGCCGCTTTGCTGCAGGCGTCTGGCGATTTTCGGGATCACGAAATCGAAAAGACCGTTGATGAATTGCCAGTCGGCATGAGAGCGAGTCTGGAAGATATAACAAAGTGGAAACTGAACTTTGAACTTACCAAGGGAGCGCAGGGATACAGACTTATTGGCTTCCGACGGACACCCGATGGCATGATTACCGCCATGGTATCGAAGACAAACTGAGGCGCCCCCCCCTTTTGGATTACATCCGTTGCGGGGCTGACCACATCGAGCTCATTACGATAGAAGTTCTGGACGTGCGCTAAGGACACGCGGTGCCCATGGCACTGGATTGGAATTGACCATGTGGCCTGGTAATATTCTAAGGAGTGACTGCGATGATTGGCGATAAAGTGCAAGGACGCGGACGGAGTCTGGCCGAGATTGAAATTGACCTCCTGAAGGCTGAGGACGCTTTCACTGAGGCAGATACGCGTTTCAAAAAAGCGCAGCATGATCGCCGCGCAGCTCTCGATTTGATCGACAAGCACCAAGTCGAAATGGATAAGTGCTTCCTCGATTTACGTCAACGCAGTGTGCCTGGCACGAAGTGGCGCCAAGAAGGTGGTGAACCTGAAGAGATATTTGAGCTTGATTCGGAAGACGTTACCTCAGGAGACGCCCGGGACGCTTCGGCCAACGAATATTTGACATCAGGGCCGATCATCGAGGCTCTGAGTAAGGATTTCGAGCGCTTGAGAGTGTCTTCCCATTCAAAGAGTGATGACCCGGTGCTAAAAGTCGTTTCCCGCCCCAGGTAGTTTCGACATTCAGGTGCGGCGGTGATGGCATCCATGGCCCGCCGCCAGCGGCCTGAATCACACGTTAATCCGAATGGGAAACCTGGCGGTCAGCACCACCTAGGGGATAGCGTTTTTCGAGTCTGTGGCCCACAGTGCTGAAAGCAGGCGGGCGACATCTAGGGGCGATTGATTCCAGGCGGCAACCGGTCGGTCGAATACGGCCAACCGGCTGTTACTACCTCTTGGCGGAAATGCGTCCCCTAATGCCTCGTGCCGGCTGGCGGCGGATTCCCGGCCCCCTTTAGGGCCAATCTCTAACCCCAAAGCGCAATGGCGGCGAGACCGGGATGAATGATAAGCATCAAGACTTGGTTGATGCCGTATTGGGAGCCGAATGAGGAACCCCTCGAACACCAGCTTCGCTAGACAGGGTCTTACGAATTGCGCGCGATTGTTACAGGTCGTGCAAGGATTCCTGCCGAAGCATATATCCCTAGCGTTCGCAGGTAGCGTCGCTGCGGTCGTTCTCGTTTCCGGCCCGCACCAAATGCCCGATTGGTGGATGCAGAATGTCCGATCTGGCAGCGCGGACCAGGTAGCCTCCGGCGCAAGAGTGCCCTCAGCTGATCCGAGCGACGAGGCCCTGTTTCCGGCAAATACAGTTGCAACTTTCGGCATGGCCGGATTATCGAAAGCCGAACCATTCCATTACCAGGGTACGCCGGTCAGCCGTGCAAGGGCGGCGGAATGTCTTGCAGCTGCGGCATGGTATGAAGTCGGCAACGATCCGGTTGGGCAACGCGCGGTTATTCAAACCGTGGTCAACCGGGTGAACCATCCGAGCTTTCCCAACTCGATCTGCGGGGTCATTTTCCAGGGATCGGAATTGCCAACCGGTTGCCAGTTCACCTTCACCTGCGACGGCTCGCTCAATCGGCGGCACCCTTCCGCTGCCGCTTGGAGACATGCACTCGAGCTTTCCGAAGCGGCCTTGGACGGTTTCGTAGAGCAAAGAGTGGGCACAGCGACGCATTATCATGCTTCCTATGTGGCCCCATGGTGGAGCCGGAAGCTGGAGCGTTTATCCTCTGTCGGACCACATATTTTCTATCGCTGGGCCGGCGCAAAGGGGGCATACCGCCAGCAAAAACATCTCGGTACGGAACAAGACTATAGCGCTCTGGTCCTTAAAAGCGGCGAGCGATCGAAGGGGTTGGAACCTGCTGGCACGCAGTCAAGCGATCGACTTGTAAATAGCATCGATACAGCCATTCCAGAGGCTGTTCCGGCAACCGCAGCCATGTCACCTGGGCGGGCAATATATTTGGTCCTGAACGAGAACGAAGCAAGCGGTCGCTGGGCACTTGCGGCGATGAAATCCTGCAAGGGCCATCATGATTGCCAGGTCTTCGGCTATGGTAATGGGGAAGACATCAGGCGTAATCAGGCACGAGGCACACAAGAACGGGATCGACCGATATTCTTGTTTGTTCGGGATGCAACCTCGGCAATGACCGTCGCGCTATGGGATTGCCAAAGGATCGAACGGCCGCGAAAAAGCGAGTGCCTTCCCACAGACAAACGGGTGCTGATTGACCTTATGCGAGAGCGCCCTCAATCAGTGTCAGGACCGATTAATCGATCCTGACCCCAGATCAGGCTGACCTTTGCGCGCAATCCATTACTGTGTGGCTATTACCGTGTGGCCATTACTGTGTGGTTCAGCAATTGACGTCCTGCAGGCGCTGCTGCGCCGCCATGTGATAGTTTGAGAAGCCGCGCGTGCTCGCCCAAATTGCGGCCTGGGTCCGGTTGCTCACATCAAGTTTCCGAAGAATGGCTTTGACATGCACTTTAACAGTAGCCTCGCAAACATACAGCTCGCGCGCAATAACCTTGTTGGAATATCCCGCCATAAGGCAGCACAGCACATCGCGTTCTCGTGCTGAAAGATTCGCATCTTCCATCTCGTGCTCCAAATCTCCGCCCGGCATCGCGTGGTCCAGATTATGATGACTGAGCACGTCGGCAAGTTCGGACGGCAAAACCTTTTGCCCCAGAGTGATCAATCGAACCGCAGCTGTAAGCGGCTGCGAACTCATCGATTTGACGATATAACCGGCCGCTCCGGCATCGAAGCATTCGACCATGCTTCTCATTTCGAACTTATCAACCAGAATGGCAATTTTTACTGCAGGGTAAGCCGAGCTGATCGCTTTTATGGCCTCCATGTGGATTTCGTGATCCTGGAGATCAATTACGACCGAGCAATCAGGATCGATCCCCGCTTCAAGAATTCGGCCGACATTTCGACATGAAATCAAAATATTGAAACCGTCCGAAGACAGAATTCGATGAAGTCCCTCACGAGATATATCGTGCAAGCATACTAAACATAGGTCGCTGGACATGCGCTTTCCCCTGCAATATCGACTTAAAATCCAGCAAGATCAGGCCAATAGCCAATGCAGGATTTTTCCTCGACAAGACAAATAGTAGTGCAGCGACTCCGGACAGTTAAAGGAAGTATGTTGTAATAGAGCTAACAAATCAATTGGTTTTTTAACCAGTTCAGCAGCGGCTCCGGGCAGCAGGGAAAATTCTCATTTGATAACGCTGACAAATCAATTGGTCTTCAGCCGGTTCAATATGCTCATCCAATTGAATCTCGGACCATTCGTAGTTGGTTACTTGGTTCCGGCATTCAAATCGGGTTAAGTAAGGCACGCCGGGCCCAGACCATATGGTGCCGCAAAACGGGACAGTCTGGAAAAAACAGAATCTCAAGTCCTGTCAGGATGGCGGGATATCAGCAGAAATCCCCTTGAGAGCTCAGAAGAATGCCTCTTGCACCATAATCGTATCTCCAGGGGCGACCCTGAGTGAGGCATCCCCCTGCTTGATCAATTTGCTTTCCGCCCAATCCTGCCGCTTCAGAACTACCGCGGACCTTTTGGCACGTGGCGTGTATCCTCCTGCCATCGCAACGGCTTGCTCCAGAGTAAGCTCACCGCCGTGCGGATACGCGCCTGGGGCAGCGACTTCTCCGAGGATAAAGAAGGGACGATATTCAAGGATGTCTACCGACACCTTGGGATAGAGCACATAGCCGCCGGCAGACAAATTTTGCTCTATGATCTGCGCCACCTGCCTGGGATACATATTCTTCACCACGATGGGTTCGAGAAGTGGGATCGATATGGCGCCTTCCATCCCCACATCATATTCACCGGTCAGCGGTTCTTCATCGAATACTGTTATTTTCAACTTGTCTCCTGAGTCGATCGGATAACCCAAAGCGAGTTCGCTATTGGCCTGCGACGCGCTCATGACTGTCAGTGTATTTGACGCACACGCCGCGGCGAGGCCGCACAAACCGGCAAGGATCGCACCCTTGAAGAGTCGCCGCATCGAAACGATCATTGCTTCCGACATGCAATATCCCCCTTGGTCCTGACAAATTTTAACGGTGAACTTTCCGCCGCTCGCTTCTTGTTAGGTTAGGCCATTCCGACTTTCCTTTGAATTACCATTTGGAGGGAGCGTTGCGGATTTTCAGTCGCTCCTATTAGCCCCTTTGGCTGGATTGGACTTACAACCGATGCGCGATTGTTCATGTGGCGATTCTGGTGAAGTTTGTGGTTCTGGTGCCCCTTGGACCGAACAGGGTTTCGGGATGGTTCAAGGGGTCTCAATTGACCCGCAATCGAACAGCCGAGCATCATGCACACAACCAAACATGATAGTGCCCTGAGGGATGCAACAGCATCTGCTGTCACACCGTTCTTCGGTGCGAATTCGTCGCTTTCCGAACGTGAACTGATCGCGATGGCATCCGAATTGGCTTCGACTTCGCAAGCCACCAATGGATTGCTGACCCGGGTGCGCGACATCGCAATATCGGCCTGCATGCTGGTCGTTCTTTTCCCCGTGATGGCACTTACTGCGCTGCTCATTGCCATCTCCAGTCCGGGCCCGATCGTGTTCAGACAGGTCCGCGTTGGCATGAATGGGCGGGGGTTCGGCTGCTACAAATTCCGCTCCATGCGGATCGACGCTGAAGAACATCTGGCAAGCCTGATTGAAACAAGGCCCGAACTCCGGGACGAATGGAAATGCAAACAAAAGCTGAGCCGCGATCCACGAATTACTCCGATAGGCCGCATCTTGCGGCATTCCAGCATCGATGAGTTACCTCAATTGATCAATGTCATCCGTGGTGACATGAGCCTGGTCGGGCCGCGCCCGATCGTATCTTCCGAAGTGCCAAAATACGGCCGCTACATTACGAGCTATTTCTGCGTTCGCCCGGGCCTCACCGGCCTATGGCAGATTACCGGCCGCAACAATTCCTCTTATCGCCGCAGGGTCGCAGCCGATGTTCTGTATTCGCGCTCGCGGTCGATGTGGTTTGATTTCAAGATTTTGCTATTAACGGTTCCCGCGGTGATCACAGGTCAGGGATCCTGTTGATGCACCAGTTATCAGGTCACCCGAGTAGCCAGAAAAAGAGCGCCCAGGAAGCCAGGGCGATTGGCAAAGCGAACAATACGCCCCGGGCAAAGCCTAGGCACCTTGGCTTTCGATCGCGAAGGCCGCGTGGCTTGGTCGAGGTGGAAAATTCCAGCTTGCTGATACTGCTATCCATATTGGCTATAGACTTACTACTTTTGGCTGAAAGATTCCATAGGGGGATTGGCGGAGTTATCAACCGCGCCCAAAACTCGCTGACGGCCAGGCAGGCTCCTGCGACAAAGCACCTCCGCCCGCCACACACCCGGCCAGTCAAAAAACCGGGTTTTGGAAAGAAGGTCGGGCAGGAACTCGGGGATCTGGTGTTCATCATCTGTCTGGCGTTGGTGCCGAAACGGCGGAAATCCAGGTCCATGTACGAGTCGATCTCGGTCAGGGCAGGATCGGAAAGGCGGCGGCATCCAGGCATCGTTTTGCGTCTCGCGGCCTTCATCTGCATGAGCCTCATGGTGCCGAGGCTGGCTCTGGCAGAAGCGCCCAAGGTTCTAACGCCGATCGAGTTGTTCGATCCGGATTCAGGCGAAGGCGTGAGGATTTCACCGGGGTTTGTCCTGTATCCGCAGGCGACATTAGACCTGACTTACGACAGCAATATCTACAACGTCGATGCTGACGAGACCGAGGACGGCGTGGTATCGCTAAGGCCCGCCTTCGCCATCCGGTCCGACTTCTCTCGGCATGCAGTCAGCCTGGAAGGTGCCGCTGAAATAAGGCGATACTTCGACATATCCGATGAAAATAGCGAACAATACAGACTGGCCTCCCGCGCCCTGCTGGAGCTGGGTTATGGCATCGATGTTGCGGCCAATGCGGGATATAATCGCGGGATCGAACGGCGCGGTACGGCGGGCGATCTGTTCTTCAGCGACGAACCCATTTTATTCCATGAAAAAACGGCCGGGATCGAAGTATCGCGAACCGGGAACAGGATGGAGATCGCGCTGGGGGCCAATGTCGTCAGGAGAGACTATTCAGAGACCATACGCGGCGGGATTCCAATCGATCTTTCATTGCGCGATGTCACTGTGCACGCGGCGAAATTCAGGGCTGACTATGGACTGAATGCCAAGACCAAGATCTTCGGTGAATTGAGCGGCAACGAAATCGATTACCAGACCGCGACCATCCCTTCGCGGGATTCGGGTGGGTTCGCCGCGCTGATCGGCGTAAAGCATGAACTAACCGCCCTGGTCGATCTGGAGGCAGGCATCGGCTATATCCACCAGGAGTTCGAGGACCCTTCGATCAAATCGGTTGGCGAAATGAACTACCGGCTTGCAGCAAGCTGGACTCCTTCACCGCAATGGAAACTCAGCGCCAGCGCCAGCCGCTTCGTCGATCCAAGCAGGAGCCAGGAGGCGCCTGCAATCATCACAACCGAATTCAAGCTCGGAGCTCAACGTGCCATCGGTGATCGCATTTTGGTAGGCACCGAGGCCGGCTATCTGGCGGAAGATTACAAGGGCTCCCCCCGTTCGGACAAGCGCGCATTTGTTTCCGGCTCAACGACTTACAGGCTGGCGGACAGGGTCGGAGTATTCGTGTCGGCCGGGTACCGTGATCAGGACGGCG
>JBFEKH010000043.1:0-15855 GCA_041552775.1 Allopontixanthobacter sp. | reverse complement strand
CGCGCCTTGGCGGCCATCTGTTCGTTCAGCGGCGCAGGGGTCAGCTTGATGACATCGTGAACATCATGGGGCGCGTGTTCATCGCCCATGTCATTCCAGCCGAGGTCATCGAGACCATCTTCAGAGCCAGTATCCTGACCTGTTGTAGAACCGATGGAGCCCAGTATGCCGCCGTGTTGAGGGCGCATGGCGGGCCGTGCGCCACCCTTGCGGGCAAGCAGTGTGGGGCTAAGGGAAGCGAAGGAAGCATCGTTCATTTTGGCGGCACCCGCGCTCACTGTGCTACGCGGCGACCGAAGCCACCACCTGGACGGCTGCCTCCCGAAGCCTGCGAAGCCATGTTGGGGGCCGCAAATACCGTGCGGCGGAAATTCTTTTCCAACCGGTCGGCAATGTAATTCCACAGCGCGGTAACTTCGGCAGAGGACCGGCTTTCGGGATCCACTTCCATCACCGTGCGACCATCGATCATCGAGGCTGCAAAATCGGTCCGGTGGTGGAGTGTGATCGGGGCAACGGTGCCGTGCTGCGACAGGGCAACTGCTGCTTCCGAAGTAATCTTGGCCTTGGGCGTTGCGCCATTGACCACAAACACCAGCGGTTTGCCGGCGCGTTCGCACAGATCGACAGTAGCGCCGACAGCACGAAGATCGTGAGGGCTCGGCCGAGTCGGTACGACGATCAATTCGGCAACGCCGATAACTGACTGGATGGCCATGGTAATGGCGGGCGGCGTGTCGATGACTGCCAATTTGAAGCCCTGCTGGCGCAGGATCTGCAAATCGGACGCAAGTCGCGCTACGGTTGTCTGGGCGAATGCCGGATATTCCGCCTCTCGCTCGTTCCACCAATCGGCGGTCGAACCTTGCGGATCGATGTCGATCAACACGACCGGTCCGGCTCCGGCGCGTTGGGCCTGGACGGCCAGATGGCCTGAGAGTGTGGTCTTGCCAGATCCACCCTTCTGCGAAGCTAATGCCAGTACACGCAAAGCGCGATCCCCCTGAAATTCCGTCTGACGTCACCGCACCACTGCGGGTCGGCAATTGAAATCGCAGGATACAACTAATTTTAAGTTAACGCCGGTCGCCCCTTGTTTTGGCTTAGGCGGAGTTTTTGGCTGATTTGGCGGGGCTTCTTGAAGGATTGGATCGAAACGGGCGCTGGAAAATTACCGAAAAAGAAACTCTTTGCTAACAGGTCGTTTACTATGAGAGGCTAGCAAACGGGCCGATTTGGCGGCCGCAGCAGCTCTATGGCCGCGGTTATACGTTGCGCTACGAAAAGGGATCTGTCGACCGATGACAAATGCGCGTTCTTTTTTATACGCTCTCTGCCTGCTGTCGGCTGGCGGCGTTGCTCTCAGCGGCGCTGGGCCGGCGTTTGCAGATGTCAAAGCGGGCGTGGATGCGTGGGCGGCGGGTGATTTTGCCGCGGCGGTGCGCGAATGGCGCGACCCCGCCGCGCAGGGCGATCCCGATGCGCAGTTCAACATGGCGCAGGCATACCGGCTTGGCCGCGGGGTAGAAGCCAATCCGGTGGAAGCCGAGATCCTTTATGCCAAGGCCGCTGCGCAAGGTCATCTTAAGGCCGCAGACAATTACGGGCTGCTGCTGTTCCAGGATGACCGGCGCAGCGCAGCGATGCCTTATCTGACAGCAGCATCACAGCGCGGTGATCCACGCGCGCAATATTTGATCGGTCTGGCGCATTTCAACGGCGACCTGATGCCCAAGGACTGGGTGCGAGCTTATGCCCTGTTGACCCTGTCCAATTCTGCCGGACTGCCGCAGGCCGCGCCTGCCATCAAACAGATGGATGAATTCATTCCTCGCAGCGACCGCGAGCAGGCACAGGTCCTGGCGCAGGTGCTTAAGCGCGAAGCCGATGCGAAACGCGCGACACAATTGTCCGCTGCCGATCTGGGTGTCGAAACGCCAGGCGAGATCACCTACGCTCCGCCGCCGGTCCTGGCCTCGGCTGCGCCAGTTGCATTTCCCGCAGCAACTCCGGTAAGCCAGGCCAGCAAGGTGCCGGAACCAGCGCGCTCTGCTGCCGTCCCGCCCTCGGTGGCCGCATCACAGGCGGCCATCTCGGAAGCAACGCAGGTCACCGGTACGCAAAGCCCGGCAAATTCCGGTGCCGATTACGCACGGCCGGCGCGCCAGGCCGCCGTAACGCCTGCACCTTCTCGGGCTACTCCCACACTAACGCCCACACCCACGCGCACTGAGAAGGTAATCGACCCGGCAACCGGGCCGACAACGGGGCCATGGAAGGTCCAGCTCGGCGCATTTTCCGTGGGAGGAAATGCCGAGAAATTATGGCGCCAGCTGTCATCGCGCAGTGAATTGGCCGGAAAGACCCGGCTGCTCGTGCCCGCTGGTAACCTGACCAAACTGCTGGCCGGCGGTTATCCCACCCGCTCCGCTGCCGATCAGGCCTGCGCCAGCCTGAAGCGGTCCGGGCAGGGATGCCTCGTCACCCGCTGAAAAAGCCACTCGGACGAACAGGCCCGCCCGAGCAGTTTGTCGATCAGGCAAGCAACTCGGCGTAGCCTTGTTGCCGGCCCCGGTCTTGATGCTATGCCTGTACCTGCCAGTTAAGGGGGGCACTGATGGATAATCCGCAAGACACAGCAAGTTTCGAGGCAGCTACGCCCGACCAGAATAGGCCCGCTCAGAACGGGCAAGCCATTGCCCCGGCGGCCGAGCGGCTGCTCAGCCTCGATTTCATTCGAGGGATCGCGGTGATGGGCATTTTGTGGGCCAACATCGTTGCCTTTGGCCAGCCATTCACTGCTTATATGTATCCCGATGCTTTCACTGTCCCGCATGGCGAAACTTCGGACTGGATGTGGATCGTTCAATTCGTCCTGATCGACGGGAAGATGCGCGGGCTGTTCACCCTGTTGTTCGGGGCGGGATTGATGCTGTTCATGGAAAAGGCCTGGGCGCGCGGGGCCACCAGATGGTTACAGGCGCGGCGGCTGTTCTGGCTGCTGGTGTTCGGGCTGGTCCATTTCTACTTTATCTGGCGCGGCGATATCCTGGTGCTCTATTCCGCGGCCGGTTTTGTGGCCATCGCATGCCTTCGCTGGCAGGCGAAAACCCAGTTGGTCGTCGGAATTCTCGGCTATCTGGTCGGGGCTATCATTTTTCTCGGAGCGATGTTCTTTCCTTATCTGGTCGCGGAGACTGATCTGGGAAATCAGGCGGTCTATGCAGAAATGCGCGGCGATCTGATATCGCAGCAGGCTCAGGACCTTAAGGATGGCGTCGCCGAAACCGCGATCATTCAGGGCGGCACGTATGCAGATTTCGTGCGCCATAACTTTGCCGAGCATGGCGCCCAGCCATTTGCGACACTGTTTCTGTTCGCATTCGAGACATTTCCGCTGATGCTGATCGGCATGGCGCTGTATCGGATGGGCCTGTTCGATGGAGGCATGGACCGGCGCAAGGTCCGTCTATGGGCCTGGATCGGGGTGATCGCCGGCAGCGCGATGACCCTGCCGATCGCACTATGGGCGATGGGCGAGGGATTCACCTATTGGGGCACGCTGGCGGCATTCATGGGCCTGTCTCCGCTGCCGCGATTGCCGGTGCTGCTTGGCCTTATTGCCCTGCTGTCCTTGTTTGGCGCGCATGCGAGCGGCTGGCTGGCACAGCGGGTGATCGCGACGGGGCGCATGGCCTTTTCCAATTACCTCGGGACATCGATCGTGATGCTGGTCGTGTTCCACGGCTGGGCAGGCGGATTGTTCGGAAATCTTGGCCGGCCAGAGCTTTACGTGGTGGTGGTGGCCGCGTGGGCGCTCATGCTGCTGTGGTCGAAGCCGTGGCTTGCCCGGTTTCGCTATGGCCCGCTGGAATGGCTGTGGCGTTGCCTGACCTATGGCAAGCTGTTTCCACTCAAGAGATAACATATGACGCTTGCTATTGCGACTAAGTCGCAGTAACACTTCGGACGAGCCCAAGGGCGAATCGTCTGGAGACTGCGCATGTATATCTGCATCTGCAATGCCATCAGGGAATGCGAATTGCGCCGGGTTGCGCGGCATTGCGGCGGTGATGCGGAAGCGGCCTATGCGGCACTGGGCAAACGCCCCAATTGCGGTAGCTGCCTCGACGATGCCGAAGCGATTCTGTTTGAAGAGCGGGAAATGGCCATGGAGCCGGTCTACGCCGAGTAATTCCTACTAACGCATATCACTCGCAAATGGCGAATTTGCGTGGTTTGCGGGACCTTGCCCTTGTCACAGCGCCGCCAGCCGCGCATAATTCTAACCACATTCAGTCAGGAGAAATTGTGTGCAGGGCGACGCCAAGGTTATCGAATATCTGAACAAGGCGCTCACCAACGAGCTGACCGCGATCAACCAGTATTGGCTGCATTACCGGGTGCTGGACAATTGGGGTGTCCACAAACTCGCCGAATACGAACGGCACGAGAGTATTGACGAGATGAAGCACGCCGATATTTTGGCGGAACGCATCCTGTTCCTCGACGGACTTCCGAATTTCCAGGCGCTGCACAAATTGAAGGTCGGCGAGACGGTCGAGGAAATCCTCAAGGCCGATCTGGCGGTGGAGCACGAAGCCATCCCTCTGCTGAAAGACGCCATCGAATATTGCGAGACCGTGCGTGATTACGTGACCCGCGAAATCTTCGCCCGAATCCTCGAAAGCGAGGAAGAACATGTCGATTTCCTGGAGAAGCAATTCGACATGATCAAACGCATGGGGCTGGAAAACTACGTCCAGCTACAAAGCAAGGGCGCCGAAGCGAGTTAAGCGCCAGCTTTAGCTAGCCTGAGTTCGCCCGAATATTTCCGTAGAATTGACTCTTTATCGGGGGCTATGCATTGTCCGCACCGTGTAAGGGTGGAAACCGGGTCGCCTCACACTGAATCTAGATGTTTAGTCTAATATTTCAGGAGGCTCATTTGAAAAACATTCTATTCCGTTCAGGACTTGCTGCTTTCGCTGCGGCGACGCTCACAATTGCCACACCAGCAGCGGCCCAATTGAAGATCTACGAAGACTACACCCCATCTGACGAAGTGGTCGAAATGACGCTGGTCAGGGTCGACACCGGGATGATGGATACCTACTTCGAAGGCCTTCGCGGTACCTGGGTCGAGGCCAATGAAGTTGCCAAGAAATTAGGGCATATCAAGGACTACGGAATTTGGGAGGTCCCATACGGCGATGATGAAGGATTCAATCTGATCCTGACGATCCGCATGGCGAACACTGGGGACACTGGTCCGAACAAGGCACGGTATGACGAGTTCATGAAGGCTTGGGGCGAAGCGAATATCGAACAAAGCAACAAGACCGTACGCGAACTCTACAACAAGATCCGCACCATCAAAGGTGTCTATCTTTTGCGGGAAATCGATATTTCGGTCAAAAAGTAAGCCTGCAAATATGATCGATTATCGGGAAGGGCGGGGAGACTCGCCCTTTCTTGCCTTCAGCGTCCATTTCTGGCGGCCTTTACGCCCTACTTCTTCTTCGTATCGTAAGGGTTCTTGTTGGCCTTCAGCGTGACCCGCACCGGTACGGCATCGAAACCCAGATGCTTTCGGATGCCGTTGACCAGATAACGTTCGTAGCTGGTCGGCAGCATGTCGAGCCGGTTGCCAAACACCACGAAGCGGGGCGGACGCGTGCCGGCCTGCGTAATGTAGCGCAGCTTGATCCGCTTGCCGCCCGGTGCCGGCGGCGGGTTGGCGTCCAGCGCATCGTCGAACCAGCGGTTCAGAGCGGCGGTTGGCACACGTTTCGACCAGCTCGTGCGAATTTCAAATGCGGATGCCAGCATCGCGTCTAGGCCCTTGCCGGTACGCGCGGACACGGCGAACAGTGGTACGCCCTTAACCTGCGCCAGGCCTTCATCCAATGCGTGACGGATACCGTTGAACAACCCGCTAGCGTCTTCCGCCACATCCCATTTGTTGATCGCGATGATCAGCGCGCGGCCTTCTTCCAGTACCTGGCTGGCGATCTTCAGATCCTGGTGCTCGAGGCCTTGCGTGGCATCGAGCAGCAGCACCACCACTTCGGCAAAATCGATTGCCAGCTTGGCGTCCTGCACTGCCAGCTTTTCCAGCTTTTCGACCACGCGGGCGCGCTTGCGCATCCCGGCGGTGTCGATCAGGCGAATCTCGCGAATGTCACCGGTCTTGGGATCATTCCATTTCCAGTCGACCGCAATCGAATCGCGGGTAATGCCCGCTTCCGGCCCGGTCAGCAGGCGGTCTTCGCCAAGCAGGCGGTTGATCAGGGTGCTCTTGCCCGCGTTCGGACGGCCGACAATCGCCAGTTTCAGCGGTCCCTTGACCACTTCTTCCTCGATATATTCCTCGTCCGCGGCTTCCGCCGCGTCGCGTGCCGCCTGCCGGGCGACTTTCAGTTCCGCAGCTTCGAAGGCTTCTTCGGCGGCGATGCGTTCTTCGCTCTCGCCGATCAGCGGCCATAATGCGCCGAACAGGTCGGAAATGCCTTCGCCGTGTTCGGCGGATATCGGCACCGGATCGCCAAATCCCAGCTGATAGCTTTCGTAAATGCCCGGTTCGGCGGATTTACCCTCCGCCTTGTTGGCCACCATCACCACCGGCACCTTTTGCCCGCGCAGCCACAGCGCGATTTCCTGGTCGAGGGTGGTGATCCCGGCCCGCGCATCGATTACCATCAGAGCGACATCGGCACCGACGAGGCTGATTTCGGTCTGCTTGCGCATGCGGCCCGGAAGCGTTTCCGGATCGTCATCTTCCCAGCCAGCAGTGTCGACGATCTTGAATTTCAGGCCGGCAATTTCAGCATCGCCCGAACGGCGGTCACGCGTGACGCCCGGCTGATCATCGACCAGAGCGAGTTTCTTGCCGACCAGCCGGTTGAACAGCGTCGATTTGCCGACATTGGGACGGCCGATAATGATGACTTGTGGTAACATTGCGGGGCAGGTGGGCCTTTAGTGGCAAATTAGCAAGATAGATTGGTCTGCATGGCGATCATGGTTAATTCCGGTTAACCATAAGTTGCAAGGCGATCCTAACCAAAAAACGCAAGACAGGCGGCATGAAACTGCCGCTGTCATTTCTCGCCCTGGGTGCAATGGTTACCCTGCCAGCTACCGCATCGGCGGAAAGCTCCGCAGATATGTCGGTCGGGTTTGATGTCAGATCAGAGGCCGGTCATCGCGCTGGGCGCGGCGCTGATGAATTGCCGCCTTATCTGCAATGCGTGCCCTTTGCCCGCGAAGTTTCGGGCATCCAGATATATGGCGATGCGCTTAGCTGGTGGGATCAGGCAGAGGGCCGCTATCAACGCGGCAACCGCCCGCAGGTGGGCGCGGTGATGGCATTTGAGCCGTACCGGAACATGGCGCTGGGCCATGTCGCTGCCGTCAGCAAGATAATCGACCGCCGAACAATTCTGGTCAGCCATTCCAACTGGTCACCGATCAACGGACGCCGCGGCCAGATCGAACGGGATGTCATGGCGGTGGATGTATCCCCCGATAACGATTGGTCGATGGTGCGCGTTTGGTATGATCCGCTGAAGGCAGTCGGGGCAACCGCGTGGCCGGTGCATGGTTTCATTTACAGCGATAAGGCCAAGTCAGGAACAAAACCGATGCTGGCCGCGGTGAAAGTCGATCCAACCAGGCAAACGGTTGCAGTGTCGCACCGGTCCTCCAGGGCTTTCAGCGCCGCGTTTTCGGATATTGCCGGGCCTGCAAAAGCAGCGGCACCAAAGGCCAAAGACTTGCCTAAACCGGTCCGGATTGCGCAGGTCGCACCGCGGCCAGCTTCACTCCGCCCGGATCCCGTACGTGACGCGATTGCGCGCTACGAAAACTGATTACGCGAAGGCTCAGGCCTTGGCGACCGGCGGGTTGTCGCCCAGGTCTTCGTACCATGCTTCTACCGGGCCGGTCAGCTTGATCGTCAGGGGCTGGCCCTTGCGGTCGAGCGATTTTCCGGCCTGGACGCGGACCCAGCCTTCGGAAATGCAGTATTCCTCGATATTGGTGCGCACTGCGCCCTTGAAGCGGATGCCAACGCCGCGGCGAAGCTTTTCCTCGTCGAACATCTTGTTGCGCGGATTGACCGACAGGTGATCCGGCGGAACATCGGTTGCTGCCGGAGTTGCCAATGTTGGGGTTTCCGGGCTTGCAGGTGCTTCGCTGATCGTTTCAGCGGCCGCTTCGGGGGTGTTTTCTTCGGTCATTCGCGTCCCTTATTGCCAGCATGCGCGCCCGGCAAGATCAGACTTCAAAATGAATCAGCAGGCGGCGGCGTTTCTGGCGGCGGCGGGGAGACGTCCGGCTCAAGTGGTGCAGGCTCCACGATATCTTCCCGTCCCGGCGGAAATTCGGTCGGAGCAACCGGATTGACCGTATCCCCCTGGTCCGGAGTTACTTCATCCGGGCGTTCACCCGGCTTACCGTTGCTATCCATCGCTAAATTCCCTTCATTGGACCAACGCATAACACATCCGGCCTGTTCCGTGCTTGCCCTTTTGCGCGCGGGCTTTTAAGGGCGCTCCCTTGTCCGTGTAGGTTAGGCTGAAAAGCTTGGCCCCTGCGGCTTCGTTTGGGCTCGCGGGCGTGGCGGAATTGGTAGACGCGCTGGTTTTAGGTACCAGTATCGTAAGATGTGGGGGTTCGAGTCCCTTCGCCCGCACCAGACGCCGCTGCAAACCGTGACGCGGAATTCGAGATTTGAAAAAGATTCTATAAAGGCAAAGTTGCACCTCATGCAGATCAAAGAAACCACCAACGACGGGCTGAAGCGCGCGTATAAGCTGACCATCCCTGCCGCCGATATCGCGTCGCGAATCGATGCCGAGGTGAAGAAGATTGCCCCGCAGGTGAAAATGCCTGGCTTCCGTCCGGGCAAGGTTCCCGCGAATCTGGTCAAGAAGATGCACGGCGAACAGCTGCACGCGCAGATGGTCAATGATGTGATCCGCGAATCGATCGATTCGCTGATGCAGGAAAAGAAACTGCGTCCGGCCATGCAGCCGACCATCGACCTCGAAGAAGGTTACGAAGAAGGCAAGGACGCAGAGCTGAAGGTCTCGCTCGAAATCCTGCCGGATGTGGCAGCGCCCGATCTTGACGGTTTGAAGCTGGAAAAGCTCATCGTTCCAGTCAGCGATGCGCAGGTCGACGAAGCGATCATGAACATCGCCGACCAGCAGAAATCCTACAAAGATGCGCCTAAAACCAAGAAGGCTGCTGACGGCGACCAGTTGATCATCGATTTCACCGGGAGTGTCGATGGTGTCGAGTTCGAAGGCGGAAAAGCCGAAGGCGCTGCGCTGGTCATCGGTTCCGGCCAGTTCATCCCCGGCTTCGAAGAACAGCTGACCGGCGTGAAGACCGGCGATGAAAAGACCATCACGGTTACCTTCCCGGAAGATTACCCGGCGGAAAACCTCAAGGGCAAGGATGCGCAATTCGCCATCACCGTCCAGCAGGTCAAGATCGAGACCGAAAGCAAGGCTGACGAAGAATTCGCCAAGTCGCTTGGCCTCGAAAGCCTCGACAAGCTCAAGGAATTGCTCCGCGGCCAGCTAGAGCAGGAAACCAATGGCCTGACCCGCACCCAGATGAAGCGCCAGCTGCTTGATACCCTGGCTGCTGGCCATGATTTCCCCGTGCCGCAGGGCATGGTGGACGCTGAATTCGACCAGATCTGGGCGCAATTGGAACAGGAAGCCGCCAAGGACGAAGATCCTGCCAAGGCGATGAAGGAAATCGAATCCGAACGGGACGATTACCACAACATCGCCGAACGCCGCGTGCGTCTGGGCCTGCTTCTGTCCGAAATCGGCCAGAAGAACGGCGTTGAAGTGACCCAGCAGGAAATGGCGATGCTGACCCAGCAGGCTGCCCAGCAATATCGCAACGAAGACCGCGAACGCTTCCTGCAGTTCATCGCCAATGAACCCATGGCTGCCGCACAGCTGCGCGCGCCATTATACGAAGACAAGGTCGTCGACTTTCTGTTCGACAAGGCTGAAGTCACCGAGCGGGAAGTAACCCGCGAGGAACTGGAAGCCGCGATCGAAGCGGAAGAAGTTTCCGACACCAAGCCCGCCAAGAAGTCGGCTGCGAAGAAGGCTCCAGCCAAGAAACCAGCCGACAAGAAGGCCCCGGCCAAGAAGGCTGAAGCGGAAGAAAAGCCAGCAGCCAAGAAGGCACCGGCGAAAAAAGAAGCGGCCAAGAAGGAAGCCGCCCCGAAAGCAGCCGCCAAGCCGGCAGCAAAAGCTCCGGCTAAAGCACCGGCCAAGGCAGCAGCAAAACCAGCCGCGAAAAAGCCAGCAGCCAAGAAAGCTCCGGCAAAGAAGTAAATCTCAAACCCTCCCCCTGAGCCGCGCTCCGGGGGAGGTTTTTATCTGGCTGGCTGCCAGTTCTCGAAACTCGGCACTGCCAGCTTGGCAGAACGCGCGCGCTCGTAGGCGGCGCCTGCTTTCAGCACATCATGATCGCGCCATTTGCCGCTCATGATCGAAAGGCCAACCGGCAAAGCCTCAACTGCACCCATGGGGACGGTCAGATGCGGATACCCGGCGATGGCCGCCAGGCTGCCTGCTCCGATACCTCCACTGAAATGATCGCCATTTACCAGATCGCTGGTCCATGCCGGGCCGACCGTCGGTACGATCAGGAACGACACGTCGTTTTCGGCCAGCAACCGGTCAATTCCCTCTTCACCCGCCAGTTTTAAAGCATTCGCCCGGGCTGCCTGATACGCCTCCCGGTCCGTAGTTGCTTCGGCTTCGATAAAGATGGATTGGCCAAACCAGCGGAGTTCATCCTTCGCATTGGCGGTGTTGAAAGCGATCAAGTCTGCCAGGCTTCGTAGGGTAGTCTCTTCCCTTTCGATTTCGGGCAGGCTGCGAAGGTAGGTGCCCATGTCATCGCGCAGTTCAAACAGCAGCGTGGTATATTCATCGCGGTACATTTCGCCATTGGGTTCGAACTCGATGTCCACCAGCACCGCGCCCGCCCGTTCCATGTCGGTCAGTGCCGCATCGAAC
Source organism: Allopontixanthobacter sp. (assembly GCA_041552775.1). Classification (GTDB taxonomy): domain Bacteria; phylum Pseudomonadota; class Alphaproteobacteria; order Sphingomonadales; family Sphingomonadaceae; genus Allopontixanthobacter. The sequence continues at coordinate 4,792 of JBFEKH010000043.1, read as the reverse complement.
AGCGCCCGAACATCGCCGCGGCTGCCGACCTGCTTGCGCAGCACGCCGATCCGTACGCCCTTCAGTGAAGAATCGCCCAGACCTGTCGCAAAATCCATCTTGCGCGCATCTGCTTCCAGCGTGGCTGGATCGGCCGGATCACTTCCCGCCAGTGCGGTCAGCAGCATCGCCGCATCCTGAACTGAATTGGCCATCGGCCCGGCGGTGTCCTGCGAATGGCTGATGGGTACCACATGCGTGCGGCTGATCATGCCCACTGTCGGCTTGAAACCAACAATGCCGTTCATGCTGGCGGGGCAGGTAACCGATCCATCGGTCTCCGTACCGATTGCCGCCCACGCAAGTCCTGCCGCAACCGCTGCTCCGCTGCCGGATGATGACCCGCAGGTATTGCGGTCGATCGCATGGGGATTGCGCGTCAGCCCGCCCACTGCGCTCCACCCGCTGGAGGAATTATCGTCGCGGATATTGGCCCATTCGCTGAGGTTGGTCTTGCCCAAAACTATGCCGCCCGCAGCGCGCAGATTGGCAATCATCGGCGCATCGCGGCCCGTGGCATTGTCCTTGAGGGCCAGGCTGCCCGCAGTGGTCGGCCATTCGCGCGTTTCAATGTTATCCTTCACCAACACGGTCCGGCCATCGAGCAGCGTGTTGCCGCCCATCACAGCCTTTGCCTTTGCTGCTGCATCGGGATCAAAAGCTATGACCGCGTTGAGCTGCGGCCCGGCATCGTCGAGTGCCTTGATTCGTTCCACGTAATCCGCAGCTTCCTTGTCCGGTTGCCTGTCCGAAGCTGAATAGGCCGGGACCGAATTTGCAAGGAGGGGAAGGGCGAGCGCGGCGATCACGATAGCAGAAGGTTTCATGCTCTCCATAGAACCGCGGGGCCAGTTCTTTGCAAGCAGAACGTTTTGGCCAGCAGAACTAGAAATTACCCGCAACGCTAAAGCGCAGGACCGGGCCGATTTTGCGATCACGATTTTCGCTGAACCGAACTGCGCCCTGGGACCGTGTGCCGTCATAAACGACCCGCTCGAAGCGGTCGCGCCCGTCGAGCAGATTTGACGCCGACGCGCTGACAGTCAGGCCCAGCACATCTTTGTGTTCGATGAATACGCTTGCAAAGGTCGGGCCTTCCCAACTGCGCCCGACTTCACCAATTCGAAAGTACCTGCCGTTGCGGGCATTGTAATAGCCTGCGCCATAGGCGATCTGGCTGCCGGGTATGTCGTGCCGATAGTCGATATTGATGCGGTAATCGCGCTGGCCCGAGAAGGACCTGATTGCTCCGTCGAGCGGATCGCGCACCCGGCTTCTGACCAATTGCGAGCGGACTTCGAGCCGCGCGCCCTTGATGCCGATCGGGTCAAAATTGAAACTGGTGTTCCAGTCATACTGCATCTGGCTGGCCCGATCGATATTGCCGCGGGCTTCACCACCGCCGCTCAGCGGAACAAGGTTGATGTAATCCTCGATCGATCGCCGCAAGACGGTAAAGGTGGTCGATCCCCAAGGCCCCAGGGTCTTCGTTGCTTCCAGTTTTGCGTCCCAACTTTGTTCCGGTACGAGTTCGTTATTGCCGGCATTGGCGTTGCCATCGTCGAGGAATACCCTGGCAAGGAAATCGCCGAAGGACAATTGACCGACAGTACGGCTGATCTCCAGCGAGACGTCGAACCCTTTTGCTGGTTTCCACGCCAATGAGGCTGAGCCCTTGGGGCGCTTGAAGTCACGCGAATTGGCCGCTGTGCCGGTTTGTTCGATGCGCGATATTTCCCCGCCGGCCGCTGCCTGGAAAGCGAGTTTCGGGGTTAGCTGTTCGGTGAAGCTGAGAATGCTCTCGAACCGCTGTTCGCGGACCCCGCCGGTTCCTTCGGGAAAGTCCACTTCGGCAAATTCACCGTCAGAACCAAGGGAAAACAGCTTCGCGACATTGTCGAGGCGATTGAAGGCAGCTTCGCCCGAAAGCTGCCAATCAGCACCTATCATTCCCCAGTCAAATTCTGCCCGCGCGATCCGCTCTCCCCTGTCGCCGGTCAAGGCAAAGCGATTCCCGTTATCGGGTGTATTGTCGTCATATTTTGTCAGGATCGTTTCGGCATATGACTGATGTTCGAAACTGTTGAGGCCGATCAGCTTGAGCGAACCTGGGCCAAATGGAAATTGCAGGTCAGCACCAATCTCGTAGGCATATTCGCGATTTCGCCGGTCATTGCGCAGATTACGGTCCACGGAACCGGGTCCATATCTGAATTCGAATTCGTTCTGGTCGAAATATTCGCGGCTGTATGACAGGTTGAGATTGCCTTCCACCGCGCCGCCGAAATCATACCCTAGATTGGCGCTGCCGGTGGGGGCATCGTAGCGTTCGAAACTTCGGGTATCCTGGGTCTCCGCAAGATTTCCTGCTGCATCGGTGATCAGGGTCGGTCCTGCCGAACCGGAGCGATTGTTTTCATTGGCCAGCGCCAAGGTGTATTCCAGCCGCCCTGTGCCGCCCGAAACCGACAGTTCGAAACCAGACAATTGAGCCCGGTCAATTTCGGGTCGGTATCCGCCGCGCCATACGAACTGCCCGGACAGCCCCCCGCGCACGACCACGATATTCGCCGCCTGGCCAGTCAGGCCCGGAACATCCAGGGTGGTTCCATCGACAATCTCGATGCGCACGACGTTGTCGGCCGGAATGCGTGCCAGCTGGTCGCGCGCACTGTCGGATTTACTCGAGAGCCTCGCGCCGTTGACCACCACATTTCCGCTGGCCTGGCCCAGGCCGCGGCCGCCGCCGCCGCCGTTATCGCCGCCCTGGATGGTGAATCCCGGCACGCGCTCAAGCATGTCGAGCGCATTTCGAGGGGCAAAGCGGGTGAAATACGCAGGCTCGAAATTCTGGACAGAACCGCTGGACTGGCCATTTGCATCATCCGTCACGGGCGGCAGGATTGGATCCGTGAGGGGCAATGCTTCATTCACACGTTCCTCCGCCGCCACTGGAGCGGCGGATACGGCAGCCGAAGCCGCCAACGCGAATGTAACCAGATATTGCAATGATTTGCGTGCGACCATGAGCCTGCTGTGTCTCCTCCGCGCCCGGTGCAGCAGTGCACGGCGAAGCTACAGGCCGCATCGACCGGCGGGTCTTTCAGTACGATGAACCGTCATCAAGGGCTGATCCCATCAATGCAGGTTTCAACAGGGGAAGGGTTAATCCCCTTGAACATCGGTTGCGCAGTCGCGACATAGGCCATCATCATTGCAAGACTAAAGGAATCCCATGATCGATCTGTTCGGCACTTCCGGCGAAACTTACGGCACGCAGGGCCAGTTCACTCAAGACCCGGTCACCGGTGCATTGGTGCCAATGGTGGTCGAACAGACCAGCCGGGGTGAACGCAGCTTTGATATTTTCAGCCGCCTGCTGCGCGAACGCATCGTGTTCGTCACCGGGCAGGTTGAAGATGGCATGGCATCGCTGATCACTGCGCAGCTGCTGTTCCTCGAGAGCGAGAACCCATCTAAGCCGATTTCGATGTACATCAACTCGCCCGGCGGCGTGGTGACCGCCGGCATGGCGATCCATGACACGATGCAGTACATCAAGCCGCGGGTTTCCACGGTCTGCATGGGCCAGGCTGCCAGCATGGGCAGTTTCCTGCTCGCCGCAGGCGAGCCGGGCATGCGGGTTGCGCTGCCGAATGCGCGAATCATGATCCACCAGCCTTCCGGCGGTGCGCGCGGCATGGCATCGGATATCGAGATCCAGGCCCGCGAAATCCTGCGGATCAAGGCGAGCATGAATGCGCTCTACGTGAAATATACCGGCAAGACCCTCGAGGAAATCGAGAAGGCGATGGACCGGGATACTTTCCTGGAAGCAGACGAAGCGATGAAATTCGGCTTGGTGGACAAGGTTTTCGAAACCCGTCCCGAAGGCGAGGAACCCAAGGATGACAAGGGTTCAGGCGGCGCGCCGGAGTAATCCGGGCCGAAAATTCAATAAAGTCCCGCCCGAGCCGAGTCTCGCGGCGGGACATTGTAACTGTAGTATTTCAGCAACCTTGCTGCTTCAGCTGTCCGTAAGACGGCCTATGGTAGCCCTAGATGTTGATTATCAGCCAACCGGCTATACAGTCGAAAGTATCCACGCCCTCTGGTATGGTGCGGGGATTCGGGAACACGGGATATGACCAAATTGAGCGGAACTGACTCTAAGAGTACCCTTTACTGCAGCTTCTGCGGCAAGTCGCAGCATGAAGTACGCAAACTGATCGCAGGTCCGACTGTGTTCATTTGCGACGAATGCGTTGAATTGTGCAACGACATCATCCGTGAAGAGACCAAGGCGGGTATCGCTGGGCGCAAGGATGGCGACGTTCCTACGCCGAGGGATATCTTCACGACGCTGAACGATTATGTAATCGGGCAAGACCGCGCCAAGCGCGTGCTTTCGGTTGCCGTCCATAATCATTACAAGCGGCTCAAGCATGGCGGCAAGGCCGGCGATGTCGAGCTTGCGAAATCGAACATCCTGCTTGTTGGCCCGACCGGCTGCGGCAAGACCCTGCTCGCGCAGACGCTGGCGCGCACGTTCGATGTGCCGTTCACCATGGCCGATGCCACCACGCTGACCGAAGCGGGTTATGTGGGCGAGGATGTCGAGAACATCATCCTGAAATTGCTCCAGTCTTCCGACTATAATGTCGACAAGGCGCAGCACGGGATCGTCTATATCGACGAGATCGACAAGATCACCCGCAAGGCGGAAAACCCCAGCATCACCCGCGACGTTTCG